>NZ_CP024311.1:3285227-3597500 GCF_002944315.1 Rhizobium sp. NXC24 | reverse complement strand
TGATACGCTGCGAAAAGCCGTGGGGAGCTGCGAATAAGCTTTGATCCATGGATCTCCGAATGGGGCAACCCACCTTAAATGCTTAGAAAATCAAGCGCGCCGCGAGGCGCGAGGCAATAGCCAATGGGCAATGGGCAGTAGTGGATTGAAAGAGAAACTATTGCCTACTGCCTAAGACCTATTGCCTGGAAGCGCGTCGAAGACGCGCTTGGTTTCTAAGCATTGTTATGAGGTATCTTCACCTGAATAAAATAGGGTGTAAGAAGCGAACGCAGGGAACTGAAACATCTAAGTACCTGCAGGAAAGGACATCAACCGAGACTCCGCAAGTAGTGGCGAGCGAACGCGGACCAGGCCAGTGGCAATGAGTGTTAAAGTGGAAGAACCTGGAAAGGTTTGCCGTAGAGGGTGACAGCCCCGTACGCGTAGATACATTCATTGTCCTAGAGTAGGGCGGGACACGAGAAATCCTGTCTGAACATGGGGAGACCACTCTCCAAGCCTAAGTACTCGTGCATGACCGATAGCGAACCAGTACCGTGAGGGAAAGGTGAAAAGCACCCCGACAAGGGGAGTGAAATAGAACCTGAAACTGGATGCCTACAAACAGTCGGAGCCCGCAAGGGTGACGGCGTACCTTTTGTATAATGGGTCAACGACTTAGTGTAACAAGCAAGCTTAAGCCGGTAGGTGTAGGCGAAGCGAAAGCGAGTCTGAATAGGGCGATATAGTTTGTTGCATTAGACCCGAAACCGAGTGATCTAGCCATGAGCAGGTTGAAGGTTGGGTAACACCAACTGGAGGACCGAACCCGCATCTGTTGCAATAGATTGGGATGACTTGTGGCTAGGGGTGAAAGGCCAATCAAACTCGGAAATAGCTGGTTCTCCGCGAAATCTATTTAGGTAGAGCGTCGAGCGAATACTCCCGGGGGTAGAGCACTGGATGGGCTATGGGGACTCACCGTCTTACTGATCCTAACCAAACTCCGAATACCGGGAAGTACTACTCGGCAGACACACGGCGGGTGCTAACGTCCGTCGTGAAAAGGGCAACAACCCTAACCTCCAGCTAAGGTCCCCAAGTCATGGCTAAGTGGGAAAGGATGTGAGGATCCCAAAACAACCAGGATGTTGGCTTAGAAGCAGCCATCATTTAAAGAAAGCGTAACAGCTCACTGGTCTAGTCAAGGGTCTTTGCGCCGAAAATGTAACGGGGCTAAAGCCATGCACCGAAGCTGAGGATTCCTCTTTGAGGAGTGGTAGCGGAGCGTTCCGTAAGCCTGTGAAGGGACAGCCGTGAGGCATCCTGGAGGTATCGGAAGTGCGAATGTTGACATGAGTAACGATAAAGAGGGTGAGAGACCCTCTCGCCGAAAGACCAAGGGTTCCTGCTTAAAGTTAATCTGAGCAGGGTTAGCCGGCCCCTAAGACGAGGCGGACACGCGTAGTCGATGGGAACCACGTTAATATTCGTGGGCCTGGTGGTAGTGACGGATTGCTTAACTTGTAAGGTCTTATTGGATTGATCTTGCAGGGACGCGGTTCCAGGAAATAGCTCCACCGTATAGACCGTACCCGAAACCGACACAGGTGGTCAGGTAGAGTATACCAAGGCGCTTGAGAGAACTATGTTGAAGGAACTCGGCAAATTGCACGCGTAACTTCGGAAGAAGCGTGACCCTTATGTGCGCAAGCATGTGAGGGTGGCACAGACCAGGGGGTAGCGACTGTTTACCAAAAACACAGGGCTCTGCGAAGTCGCAAGACGACGTATAGGGTCTGACGCCTGCCCGGTGCTGGAAGGTTAAGAGGAGGGGTGCAAGCTCTGAATCGAAGCCCCAGTAAACGGCGGCCGTAACTATAACGGTCCTAAGGTAGCGAAATTCCTTGTCGGGTAAGTTCCGACCTGCACGAATGGCGTAACGACTTCCCCGCTGTCTCCAACATAGACTCAGTGAAATTGAATTCCCCGTGAAGATGCGGGGTTCCTGCGGTCAGACGGAAAGACCCCGTGCACCTTTACTATAGCTTTACACTGGCATTCGTGTCGGCATGTGTAGGATAGGTGGTAGGCTTTGAAGCAGGGACGCCAGTTCTTGTGGAGCCATCCTTGAAATACCACCCTTATCGTCATGGATGTCTAACCGCGGTCCGTCATCCGGATCCGGGACAGTGTATGGTGGGTAGTTTGACTGGGGCGGTCGCCTCCGAAAGAGTAACGGAGGCGCGCGATGGTGGGCTCAGACCGGTCGGAAATCGGTCGTCGAGTGCAATGGCATAAGCCCGCCTGACTGCGAGACTGACAAGTCGAGCAGAGACGAAAGTCGGTCATAGTGATCCGGTGGTCCCGCGTGGAAGGGCCATCGCTCAACGGATAAAAGGTACGCCGGGGATAACAGGCTGATGACCCCCAAGAGTCCATATCGACGGGGTTGTTTGGCACCTCGATGTCGGCTCATCGCATCCTGGGGCTGGAGCAGGTCCCAAGGGTTTGGCTGTTCGCCAATTAAAGCGGTACGTGAGCTGGGTTCAGAACGTCGTGAGACAGTTCGGTCCCTATCTGCCGTGGGTGTAGGAATATTGACAGGATCTGTCCCTAGTACGAGAGGACCGGGATGGACATATCTCTGGTGGACCTGTTGTCCTGCCAAGGGCATAGCAGGGTAGCTATATATGGAAGGGATAACCGCTGAAGGCATCTAAGCGGGAAACCCACCTGAAAACGAGTGTTCCCTATCAGAGCCGTGGTAGACGACCACGTTGATAGGCCGGGTGTGGAAGTGCGGCAACGCATGAAGCTTACCGGTACTAATAGCTCGATTGGCTTGATCGTTCCCATTGCTCGTGTTCATCACACGATGCATCTGACGTGTTCAAAAAAAGACAAGAGACATGAAGGCTATTGCCTCCATCCTCTCTTCACCAGCTTCTCAACGTTGCGCTTCGCTGACCTGGTGGTTATGGCGGGGTGGCTGCACCCGTTCCCTTTCCGAACACGGCCGTGAAACGCCCCTGCGCCCATGGTACTTCGTCTCAAGACGCGGGAGAGTAGGTCGCTGCCAGGTCTGCAAAACGCAACGCCGGATAAACCCATCTGGGTTTGTCCGATGATTTAAATCTTCTCGACACAAAAACGGCTAAGCCGTGTTACAATAGGCCGCTCAAAAGCGGCCTTTGTCGCTTCTAAAGGCATACAGTTATACGCCCGGCTCCGAAATAAGGTGCCACGGGAACACGGGACAAATCCTTCGGATTTGCCCGGATCACGCAAGCCGCAACGCGGCTTGCTCAAGCTCCGACGAACCCCAACGGTTCGCTCAGGGCGGACAAACCGCAACGCGGTTTGCTCGGATAGCGCGGGGTGGAGCAGCCCGGTAGCTCGTCAGGCTCATAACCTGAAGGCCGCAGGTTCAAATCCTGCCCCCGCAACCACGCTACAGCACGCCATAAGCACAAAAATTACGATCCGATGCGATGGATATCAATGGGTTCAAATCCGCTTCATACCCAGTAAAGGTCAACCTGCTAGCTTCGACTGGCCGTATAGACTCCAGCCGCCGCATTGAATGTATGGTAGAGGCGCTCGATGAAAAGTTGCCGCTTGCCATGGCTTCCCTTATCGTCGGAATTTGATACGAATCCTGGGATAAGGCTTCCTTAGTTCCGAGCTATCGTATCAATGCCCGAATCTCTCTCAACGCCAAATCGGCCACGCTCTACTGACAGCGCGTGGGATCGCGCGTCTTGTGGAGCTGCGCGACGCCGGCGTGGGTGTTACACGGATATCGCCGCATTCCCGATGCCTCATGCCGTTGTAGCCGCGAGCCGGGGCAAATGAGCGGCTTGGTGGTGTCTTGCCAATCACCACCATCTGATGAAGTCCCGAATGATCGGCTGTGCGATGAAGTCGTCGATGGTCTCGAGCGCTGGGTTTCGATGCTAGCAAGAGCGGGGACGCCTTTGAGGAGTTGGCGGACCGTTATTCGGACGGCCTGTTTTCGTTACGAGCAACGCGGCATCTCGCGTCGAGCTTGGGCGTCCAGGGTCACGAGGGTTGATGGCTTTGCCAATCCTACGGCTGTCCATATGTGAAGCTTGCCTGCCATTCCAACATGGTTGCAATCGCGCCCGCTTCAGGTGTTCGCGACCAAGACGATGAAGATTTTAGTTCTGATGGGGCTTGTACATCACTTTTCACATACGCCGTCCTGCCCGATCTCTTCATCCTTCAGGGCTTCCCGGCGCATATTCGTTCCGACAACGTCCTATATTCGGAATTCATCGCCAAGGCATTGAAGAGACGGATTGCGCTCGTCGGAGCAAAGACGGTCTACATCATGCCAGGCAATCCTTGGTAGAATGGTTATTGTGAAGGCTTCAATTCGAGCTCAGAGACGACCTTCGAGATTGTCGTCGAGCTCAGTCGGCCGGAGCTGTTGGAGAGGCAGGGTTCGCGATAAAGCCAATCCAAACCAATGCCAACAACAAGCGCTGATCTCTGGCGATCAACGGTCTGCTAAAAGTGCGATGCGTCGCCAACCTTTCTCAAGCGAGCGGAATCGACGAATTGGGTCTCAGCCAATTCAGCCAAACTAGCATCAATGCCAGAGCTGCGGATCAACTCCGCAAGCTGCATCGTCTGCGGCATCGGCTCAATCTTCAACTCCTGAAAAAGCAGGCTTTTGCACCGTGCGTAGTGGTGTATGGCTTCGGCGCGCTGACCGTTCATGACGAGCAGCAACATCATGCTCCGATGTACATTCTCCCTCAGCGAGTCATGACCAAGTATCCTCCGGCCATAGTCAAGAGCATCTTCATAACGTTTGTCGCGCGCTGCATTGTTCATCAAGTCTACAAGCGCACGCATATAGAGGCACTGCAACCGTTCACGTTCCAGCACGATCCAATCGTGGTCTTCCCCATCGAGAAATGGCCCACCATATTCGTCCACTGCTGATTGCAGCGCGAAACTGGTTGCCGCTGCATTGCCAACGGTCGCCAGTTCCCTGGATTTCCTTATCCGTTCCAAGAAGCTGTGAAGATCGACGGAGATGGATTCGCAGGATTCTAAAATCACCTCATCTGAGGTCGTAATAAGCTGACGTGCCACACGTGCACTCCCGCTCGTTTCGAGCAGCTTGCGCAAACGCCATATAGCTGTATTGAGGGCCGCGCGAGCATTGTCCGGCTCCAAATTCTCCCAGAACAAGTCCGCTAGCTTTTCGCGTCGATGAGCCCGGCCCGGAAATGTCAGAAGGTAGCAGGCCAGGCGCCGCCCACTCTGCCCGAGCTCATTTCTAATGCGAGTACCGTTTACCACAAAGGATATGCCACCCAGCATGATTACGTTGAGCATGGCTTTGGCCGCCTTCGTTGCTTGGATGATCCACTATTTAATGTTGATTGAAAGTCTGCTTCACCTGCAGGGAAGGGTTACCCGGCCGGCTCCTATACTTTGGCGCACAGGCCTTTGTACCTTACTGCTGCATTTTTTTCTACAGCGCGCAGTTATCATTTAGCTCGGTCACGTTGCAATCACCATCGCATCACCACTGCCGGTCACCTTGCCGGCAGCCGGCCAAAAATCAGCTCGATGGTGTTCGTCGCGCTTGAGCAGCCTTGAATAGACGCGACAGCTGGGGGCAGGCCTGCTTACTCATCGTCATTACCGGGCAACGATTGGGCGCCGAGCTGCTCTCGGATGATGTCGAAAGCGCTTTCGATATCATCGAAGGCGCTTTGCCTCATGATTGGCTGGGCGTGGGGATCTATGTGCCATACCCAACCACGCCAACGGGGAGGCGATACCTGCTCAATCCATGCGACAATCCTGAACAGATGGCGGTCGCCAATTTGCGCCTGGTCCTTGTTGGTACGTTCCTCAATCATGAGGCTATAGTGCCGCAATCCAACTGTGGAACTGTCACTCATTTCTCGTTGTGCAGTGAGTACAGACTATCCATCGAGACGCTGGCGGATCACGGGAATGTATCGCCCGCGCTGGATCGGGCGGACCAGTTGAAGCGCCAGTTGAAGCGAATGTGTCGTGATAGGCTTGCGCCGCTGCTTTTCCCGCGCTTCGGGGCCGTTGCCTGGTTGCGGGTTCAGGCACGTAAGAGGTTTTGTTCGCTCTGGCCTCGGTTGCATTCTGCGAGCCGATCCGGCCGGCCATCAAAGAGTTCGTGGTCCTGAAGGCGTTTCGACACGCGAAGTGAATGCTGTCTGCCCTTCTATCCCCGACCGGTGGCGTCGGCTCTTCGGCTCAGTGATCCATTAGGCGGATCAATCTTGAATGCGAAGACCTCCGGCCCAGTTCGGCGCATGGATCTGGTTGCCCACTGTCGTGATGGTGCGGTGAGGACGCAGTGATGATGCTGAGGCGGGCATCCCTCAACATCCGGTTCAGCTTCCGAATTTCCTGGAGATGCGATACCGAAGCGTCCGCGCTGCATCCAGCAATCTTCGGACAGATGAAACGAACGCTTGCCTCACAGGATTAGCGCAATGCTGTCGCATGCCCTGACGATCGTCATTAACGAGCTCGAGAAGCATCTGACCGATGCCTACGAGGCGGTCGCGCCTCAGGTTTGCCTTGCCAACATCGCCGAGGGTGTGGGCAACGGTGCAAACGCAGGGGGCGTGCCACGCGACGTTCTTGGCTTCTCAATGGTCAACCTTCGTGAAGAAAAGGCGCTGAAGAACGGCCCGCACTACGCCCGCAACGACACGGCCCTGCGCGTCGTCTATCAGAACCCTCCGATCTTTCTGAACTTCCACATCCTAGTCGTCGCCACGCATAGCAAGTACGAAAACGCATTGCTGATGCTTTCCCGTGCGATCCGGTTCTTCCAGTTCAACAACGTATTTGATCAGAATTCAGTCGCGCCGGATTCCCTCACGAAAAATCTAATCGGCAAACCGCTGGATCACCTGGAAGCCTTCAAGCTGATCTTCGATCTTTATTCACCCACGATGGAGGAGGTGAACCACCTCTGGGGGACACTCGGCGGCAAGCAGTATCCTTTCGCGCTGTACACGCTGCGGCTGCTTGAGCTGAAGTTCCAGGCGGTTCAGAGCGAAGCGGGGCTGATCACCGACGTCGTCACCGATTTCGGTCAGCGGAACGCGGTTCCCGGCCGATGACTGAGCGCGCCACGACCGCATATCGCCGTCTGTTCGAAGTGAGGCTGCTGCATCACTACTGGCTGGATGAGGGCGCCCGCATCTTTGACAATTTACCGGCGGTCGGCTGGCAAGCACGCCTTCTTGCCTACGACGTGCGCTCGTTCCTCGAAATCAGGCCGACGCAATCAACCGGCAACCTGTTGAGGGGCCTCGGCTGCATCTTCAGGCCGACTTCCCTCGGCTTCGTCGTCGCAGCGCCGAAGGCGGCGGCAATCGATCAGACAACCGCGTTGAGCTTCGCCGTGTCGGTGATCGACAGCGATTTCTTCGACTACACGGCCCTCACCCTCCTCCCCCGAAAGATCTATGAACTCTCCGATCCGACCGACAATACCCCGGACCGTGCGACATACCGGTTCAAGGAGAATGTCTCGGTTCTTTCCAACCTGACCGGGGCAATGAGGGGCAGTGGCGTCAATGCAACCCTGTTTCTTTCGCGAGAAACTCCGGCGCCGGACGCGACGGATCGGGTCGAAGCGCTGGTCAAGTCCGGCACGAAGCTGATGCAGCTCACCAGCGACAATCCCGGCGCCACCAAGCAACAGTTGGGCACGCTGACCGGTCTGCCGCTCTATGTAAACCAGGCGGACGCACCGCCGATCGTTGCGCCGGCCGGAATTAGCGGCGCGCCTGCCCGCGGCGTGGCGCTGTTGGATGACGTTCCGGACGACGTCTTTTTGCTCATCCGCCTCGGTGCCGTGCGCGCCGACAACGGCGCCTTCAGTTTCGTCGATGGCAACGGTGCACCGAAGGTCACACCGCCGGTCTATCAGGTGCGCTTCAAGAACCGCGCGACGTTCTGGAGCTATCGCAAAAAAAAGGACGACTCCATCACAGTCGAACCGGACGCGTTGCCGCTGACGCATTTCGGCAATGCGGGAACCAGGCAAAAGCCGTCCGGCACGGTCAGGGCCGAGCAGAGCGGCACAAAGATCACGCGGCTGGTCTCCGATATCTACGTCTAGGAATTCAACTCGTTTCGGTGAAAGGAAACCCCATGGCGATCGCTTACAAGACACCCGGTGTTTACATCGAGGAAATAGCGAAGTTTCCGCCGTCCGTGGCGCCCGTCGAGACGGCGATCCCGGCATTCATCGGCTACACGGAGAAGGCTATCGACGGCGTACTCGATCTGAAACTCAAGCCGACACGCATCTCGTCCCTGGTCGACTACGAAACCTATTTCGGTGGACCGCAGAAAGAAACCGCCATCACGGTCGCGGTCACCCAGACAAAGAGCGCGGGGCTGATCACTTTCCAGAAGGCGGTGGCCAGCCTAGGGGAAGGCGCGCGCTCCAAGCATATACTCTATTATAGCCTTCAGCTCTACTTCGCCAATGGTGGCGGACCTTGCTACATCATCTCAGTGGGCACCTATAAAGCCATGGCTTCAGCACCCGTCGAAGCGGAGTTGGCCGCAGGGCTAGCTGCCGTGGAGAAGGAGGACGAGCCTACACTGATCGTCATTCCGGAAGCGCAAAGTCTTTCGATCGGCGACTTCAAGACCCTCCAGGATGCCGCGCTGGCACAGTGTGCCGAATTGATGGACCGCTTCGTGATCATGGACGTCCACGGCGATGACCAATCCCTATCGAACCCGAACGCCAATCTCATCACGGCAATCAAGGAGTTCCGAGACAACGGCGTTGGCGCCAATAATCTGAAGTATGGCGCCGCCTACGCGCCTAACCTCGAGACCACGCTGAACTTCGATTTCGAAGAGGGTAGCATCGACGTCATAATCACGACTGACGGCGCCGCCGCCGCGGGGGTCAAGCTCAATACGCTGTCGGCGACCGACAATGCCGCCTATGAGTTGTCGAAGGCCGCCATTATCGATCTGCCCTGCAAGTTGCCGCCGTCTCCGGCGATGGCGGGCATCTATGCCGCTGTCGACAGCAGCCGCGGCGTCTGGAAGGCGCCCGCAAATGTCAGCGTCGCGACAGTCGTCAGGCCGGTCATCCAGTTCACCAATATCGAGCAGGATCAGATGAACGTCGATCCTGTCGGCGGTAAGTCGGTAAACGCGGTTCGTCCGTTCATCGGCCAGGGTACACTGGTCTGGGGCGCGCGCACGCTCGCCGGCAACGACAACGAGTGGCGCTACATCAATGTGCGCCGGCTTTTCATCTTCATCGAGGAATCGGTCAAGAAGTCGACGATGCAGTTCGTCTTCGAGAGCAACGATGCCAACACCTGGGTCAAGGTGCAGGGCATGATCGAGAACTTCCTCACGACGCTATGGCGGCAGGGCGCACTGCAGGGCGTGAAGCCCGAGCACGCCTTTTACGTTTCGGTCGGCCTCGGCAAGACCATGACCGCACTCGACATCCTCGAAGGCCGCATGATCGTCGAGATTGGTCTGGCGGCGGTTCGCCCGGCCGAATTCATCATCTTGCGGTTCTCGCACAAGCTGGCCGTGTCTTGACCGGCCCATAGGAGGTTCTGATGGCTCAAGAATATCCGCTGCCGCGATTTCACTTTCAGGTCGACTGGGGTGGGGCGAAGATCAGCTTCACCGAAGTCACTGGACTGGTGATAGAGCGCGAAAAGATCGAATACCGTCACAGCGACAGCAAGGACTTCAACAAGATCGCAATGCCGGGTCTTGTGAAGAACAACAATATCACTCTCAAGCGCGGCAAGTTCGAGGGAGATTTTGATTACAACACCTGGTTCGACGATGTCGCCAATGACCGGGTCGGCGGCCGCCGCGACGTGGTCATCCGCTTGCTCAACGAAAAGCACGACCCGGTTGCCGCATGGTCGGCGACACGCTGCTTCGCCGTGAAGGTCACGGCGCCGGACCTCAAGTCCGACGCCAACGAAATCGCGGTGGAGAGCATCGAGATTGCCCATGAGGGCCTGAAGCAGATGAAGGTGTAGATGTCATGCCCGGCTACTACCCACCATGGGGCTTCTATTACAAGGTTGAGTTTCTGCTTGGCTCCGGTCGGCCGCCCGCGGACGACGCCCGCTTTCAGACCGTGTCCGGCCTGTCGGTCGAATATGACTATGAGAGCTTCAAGGAGGGGGGCGAGAACCGCTTCGAGCACAAGCTGCCGGTTCGCACGAAATATGCTGACATGGTGTTGAAGCGCGGCATGCTGGTGAACTCGAGCGTCATCAAGTGGTTCCTGGCTGCCTTTCGCGACCGGGAGTTTTCGCCGGCTGACCTCAACGTGATCCTGATGAACGAGGCCGGCGATCCGCTGCGCGTCTGGAACGTCGCGCACGCCATACCGAAGAAGTGGCTGGTCAGTGATTTCAACGCCAACGAGAGCAGCGTGGTCGTCGAAACGATGGAGCTGACCTACCGCTACTTCAGCCTTCAGTAGTCCCTTGCTGCCGCCGTCATGGGTGGCGCGCTCCGTAGTGCAGAACAGCATCTGTTAGGGGGAGTCGATATGCCGGTAGAGATCAAGGAATTGCACATCCGCGTAGCGGTTGACGCGGGCCCCCCCCGCCAGCCGCAGGCCGCTTCGAGTCCGGGCGGTAGTGCAGCCGACAAGGACGCGATCGTTGCGGAATGCGTTGAGCAGGTGCTCCAGATCATGCAGTCGAAGCGAGATCGGTGATGGCTCAATCAGGCAAGCACGGCAAGATGCTTATCCTTGCCTTCTCGGATTCAAAGAAGGCCGAGAGCGGCGGCGTTGCCGAAGCCGACGAGGCGTTCGAGGCGCTTATCAATCCCGAAACCTACACCCTGGCCTATAAGCTGAAATTTGGCGAAGGCGGGCAGGGGCAGGGCACTAGCGGCAAGCAGCTCAAATACGAATATACCGAGCCCGCCGAAATGTCGTTCGAGTTCCTGTTCGACAATACCGGTGTCATTGACGGCGAGCCCCGCGAATCGGTTTCCGAGGATCTCCAGCGCTTCAAGGAAGTCGTCATCGACTACAAGGGCGATGCCCACGAACCGCGCCATTTCAAGCTGGTGTGGGGAGAGAATTCGATCTTCAAGGGCCGCGTGACGGCGGTCGATATCATTTACAAGCTGTTCAACAGCAGCGGCACGCCGATCCGCGCCCTCGCCAAGGTTACCTTCAAGAGCAGCATCGAGGAGGAGAAACGGGCCGCCAAGGAAGACAAGCAGTCGTCGGATCTCACCCATGTCCGTGTCGTCAAGCTGGGTGACACCCTGCCGCTGCTCTGCTTCCGGATTTATGGCGATTCCCGACGCTATCTTGAGGTGGCGGCAAAGAACGGCCTCGACAATTTCCGTACACTCAAACCCGGCACCACTCTCAGATTTCCGCCCATTGCCAAGCTCGGGACCGCGCCATGAATATCGCCACGACCATCCCGACGCCGAGCACGCCGGACGTCTGCACGATTGCCCTAGTGGTCGGCGGCAAGGAGATACCGAGCTGGTTTCACATCCTCTCGGTGA
This sequence comes from Rhizobium sp. NXC24, assembly GCF_002944315.1. Lineage (NCBI taxonomy): Bacteria > Pseudomonadati > Pseudomonadota > Alphaproteobacteria > Hyphomicrobiales > Rhizobiaceae > Rhizobium > Rhizobium sp. NXC24. Next base: position 3,585,920 of record NZ_CP024311.1, on the reverse strand, counting down.
CGGTCAATCGTGAGCTCAATCGCATCCCGTCCGCCTCGATTCAAATCGAAGACGGCGAAGCCGCCAAGGCAACCTTTGCGGCCAGCAACGCGGAGTATTTCCTGCCAGGCAAGGCGATCGAGATCCAGCTCGGCTACCGCGCACAGAACCAGACCGTGTTCAAGGGCACCATCATCAAGCAGCGCATCAAGGTACGGAAATCCGGCAACGTGCTCAGCGTCGAGTGCTTCGCCGACGTCGTGAAGGCAAGCTCGGGCCACAAGAGCCGATATTTCGTCGACAAGACGGACAGCGACATCATGGGGGAAGTCCTCGATGCGCATGGGCTCGCCAAGGACGTCGAGGCGACCTCCGCAACGCTCGGGCAGGTGGTGCAGTACGACGCCACCGACTGGGACTTTCTGCTCTGCCGTGCCGAGGCAAATGGTCAGGTGGTGATGGTCGAGGACGACAAGGTCAGGGTCGCCATTCCCGCCGCCGACGGATCGCCCGTGCTGCAGATCAGCTACGGCTCCACCGTGCTCGAACTCGATGCCGAGATCGACGCGCGCTGGCAAAGCAAGGGGATCAAGGCCAGTGCCTGGAGCGCCGCGGATCAGGCGCTGGTCGAAGCCGACGGCAACGAGCCTTCGACGCCGGCGGCCGGCAACATCGCGGCGGCCGATCTCGCCAAGGTGCTGGGCGACACTATCGACGAGATCAGGCATGGTGGGGCGATCGACCCGGCCCAGCTCCAGACCTGGGTCGATGCGCGGCTCCTGCGCATGCGTCTTGCGCGGCTGCGCGGCAGGGCGCGCTGCCAGGGCTTCGCCGACGTGCTCCCCGGCAAGATCGTCGAGATCACCGGTATCGGAGAACGATTCGAAGGCAAGCTCTACGTCTCCGGCGTGCGCCATAGCGTCTCTGCCGGCAACTGGGAAACCGACGTGCAGTTCGGGTTGAATCCCGAGCTGTTCGCCGAGACCCACAACCTGCGGCCCCTACCGGCGGCGGGCCTGCTGCCAAACGCTAGCGGACTGCAGATCGGCGTCGTCACGGCGCTTGAGAACGATCCAGAAGGCGAGGATCGTATCAAGTGCCGGCTGCCGCTGGTCGGCAGCAACGACGAAGGCATCTGGGCCCGCCTGGCAACGCTTGACGCCGGCGAGAAGCGCGGCACCTTCTTCCGGCCCGAGATCGACGACGAGGTGGTGGTCGGGTTCCTCAACGACGATCCCCGCGACCCCGTCATCCTCGGCATGTGCCACAGCAGCGCCAAAGCCGCTCCCGAGCCGGCAAAGGACACCAACCACCACAAGGGCTACGTCAGTCGCGAGAAGCTGAAGCTCACCTTCGACGACGACAAGAAGATCATCGCTCTCGAGACTCCGGCGGGCAACAGCTTCGCACTCTCCGAGGATGCCAGGGGCATCGTCCTCAAGGACCAGAACGGCAACAAGATCACCCTAGATGACAGCGGCATCACCATCGAGACCGACAAGGACCTGGTTCTCAAGGCCGGCAAGGACGTGAAGCTCTCGGGGATGAATACCGAATTCAGCGCCAAGAGCGCTTTCAAGGCGTCGGGCACGGCCACGGCCGAGATGTCCGGGGCTCAGACCAAGATTAGCGGCGACGCCATGACGGTGATCAAGGGCGGGATGGTGCAGATCAACTGAGGGCGGTCCCGGAGAGGACGCCCCATGGACAAGAAAGAGGAGGCGGACCATGTTCGCAGCACGCGTTAGCGACATCATCGTCAGTACCGCTACGGTCGGCGTTCCGATGCCGATCATTCCTCCCGGTGCGCCGACCGTGTTGATTGGCGGCCTGCCGGCTGCGCGGCTCGGCGACAGCTGCGGTGCCGACGCGGTCGTGATGAGTTCGATGACGGTGCTGATCGGCGGCTTGCCGGCGGCGCGCATCGGGGATGCGACTGCCGGTGGCGGTGCAGTCGTCGGGCCTGGTCCGTTCACCGTGATGATCGGCGGGTGAGGCGATGGACCGCGATTTCCTTGGCCGAGGCTGGTCGTTTCCTCCGGACTTCACGCGGGTTGCCGCAGGTGTTGCGATGCTTGAAGAGGAGGCCGACGTCGCCTCGAGCCTCGAAATACTGCTCAGCACCACACCCGGCGAACGCGTCCTGCAGCCGCTCTATGGATGCAATCTGAGCGAGCTTCTGTTCGAAACTCTCGACACCCGGATGAAGACCCTGATGGCCGACAAGGTGGAGTCGGCGATCCTCTACTACGAGTCGCGCGTGAAGCTCGAAAGCGTGCAACTCGACGACAGCCTCGAGCTGGAAGGGGTCGTGCGCATCGAGCTGGTCTATCGGATCAAGTCTACCAACTCGCGCTTCAACTTCGTCTACCCCTTCTACAAGAACGAGGGCACCGACATCAACCTCACGACAACCGTCAACCTCATTCCGGACAACGACTGATGTCGAACGATTGCGCACACAACATTGATCCACTGAAGCTCGTGCGCGAGGGCACCAGCCAGGATGGGCGCCAGTCAGGCGCGCTCGATCCCGCCTTCGCGCCGCTCAGCGGGCGATCGGTGTCGCATGACATCGTCTTTGCGCAAGGCTATGCCAACCTTCTTGACCCGCCGGGTTACTGGAGCGCGTTCTTCAGCAACGGCCTGTCGGCGACGCTCGCGGTCGCCGCCGTCGAGGACGTCGAGGAGTACAAGTCCAGCATCCGCTCCTGGTTCGCCTACCTTGACAACATGGACAACAAGGGCCGACAGGCCGCTTTGCGAAATCATCTGGGCTATCTCTACTCGACCATCGGCACTCTGGCGCAGGCGCTTGATGACCTCAAGGATCGCCTGCCAGTCGAAATCCCCCTCCGCTCGACCCTGCAAAACCTCATCCGTATGCAACTTGCGACGGCGTTCAACCGGCTGGTCGCCTACTACAAGGCCGGCCTGAACGAGAACCTCGTCAATGCGGAGGCGGCGCCGGATGTGACGATCCTGCGCCGGCCGGCAGTCAAGTTTGCCAAGGTTCTCGCTTCCGGCCTCTCGGCGGACTGGGGCGACATTGATCCCCCGGCGGATGCTTCGGTCTATGGCGATGCCTCCGGCACCGTGTTCGTGCGCATCAATCATTGTGCCACACACACCCTGTTCCGCTCGGTCTTCGACGAGTTCCTCAAGGTCCTCGCACGCGTCACTGCCGACGCCAGCCAGGCGCTCGCGCACTCGTTGACCGATTGGGACCAGCACGAGCCGCATTACGCCCTCTACCTGGCATTCCTGCAACTCCTCGAACACGCGCGGACAGCGGCCAACACGCTGACGCAGCGCCATCTCGATTTCTACTATCGCACTATCCTCGGGCTCAGGGAGAAGCCGGCCGAACCCAGCCATGTACATCTCCTCGCCGAACTCGCAAGGCACGTGCCGAGCCGCGAATTCCGGCCCGACGAAAACTTCCGCGCCGGCAAGGATTCGGCCGGCAAGGACGCGTTCTTCGCCAGTCTCGGCAGTCTCGTTGCCAATCAGGCCAGGGTCGAAGAACAGCGCACCGTCTATCTCCACCGCGGCGAGCCGGTCGGCTCGAGCAACGCGGCCGAGGGCCGTATCTTTGCCACGCCGGTCGCCAACTCCGACAATGGCCTTGGCGCACCGCTGACATCGGCAGATCAGTCTTGGCACCCGTTCTTCAACAAGAGCTATGCCGATGGTGCACTCGAGCAGATCCGGATGCCGAAGGCCGACATCGGCTTCGCCGTCGCCTCGCACTACCTTCTTGCGGCGGAGGGAACGCGCAGGCTCGAACTGAGCTTCGCGGTCGACAGCTACACTGGCGGCGCAGGCCTCGATTTGACCGGCGACATCCGCTGCTTCCTCACCACCGAGAAGGGCTGGCTGGAAAAACCTGCATCCAGCTTCGTCGCCGTTGCTGCCGACAGGCTTAAGCTGGAACTCACGCTTACCGGCGCCGATCCCGCTGTCGTGCCATTTTCCGCGGCCATTCACGGCGCCCCCAAGTTGCCCGGCTATACGTTCGCTACCAACCTGCCGATGCTGCTGGTCAAGCTTCGGCAGGACGACGAACGCGCCTTTGCCTACGGCATGCTCCGCGATGTGGTGGTCGGCGACGTGCAGCTGAAGGTCGTTGTCACCGGCCTCAAGTCGCTGGCAATCTCCAACGATTTCGGCCCGGTCGATCCGTCAAAGCCCTTCCAGCCCTTCGGCGCCCAGCCAGTGGCCGGCAATGGTTTCGTTGTCGGCTCCAAGGAGGTATTCCAGAAAAGTCTTGAGGCGGCATCAATCCACATCGACTGGTTGGCGCCCCCCAAGGTGTTTTCAAGGGAGGCGTACGAAAAGGGCCTCGATCCCAAACTGGTCGCGGTCCACCTCAATCCGGTGGCCATCACGGACGAGTTCTTGAGTGACGGCCTGCCTCCAGTGCTCGCCACCTACCTGAGCGAGGCCCTGTGGATCACCCCGTCTACCGCCGTCGAGGTGAAGGAAAAGGATAAGTCCATCACCTTCACGCTCGGCGAAGACCTCGCCAAGCCTGTACTCGACGCGCCAGATTTCACCCCCAACGAGCACTACAGCACCCAGTCCCGTCATGGCTTCGTCCGCATCGTGCTGGAGCAAGGCTTCGGCATGGCCGAGTACCAGGCCGCGCTCATCGCGTACCTGAAGAATCCGAAAGGAGGCGTGTCGCCTGGCAACCCGCCTGTCGGCCCTATCGCCGGTGCCATCTCGATGGACTACACGGCTAGCTCCAGCCTGGCTCTCAACTCGACCAAGGGGGTATTCGAGGAGCGGAACGGCCGGTTCTTCCACCTCGCGCCCTTCGGCACCGCAGAGCAGCACCCGCAACTGAGCGGCGGGGTGGTACCGCACCTGTTGCCGCAGTTTTCCTTTGATCGCAGCAACACGGTGCTGCCTAGCCAGGCCGAGTTCTTCATCGGTATTTCCGGCCTCGTGCCGCCGCAGAATCTGTCGCTGTTGTTCCAGGTTGTCGACGGCACGGCCAACCCGCTCGCGCCAAAGCCTGCTCCACACATCGACTGGTCTTATCTTCGCAACAACCGGTGGGTGGGATTGAGCGATGCCGACGTCAGCGATGGTACTGATGAGCTGCTGGATTCCGGCATTGTCGCGCTTGCCATGCCGCGGGACGCCACCAGCGAAAACACCCTCATGCCATCCGGCTTGCACTGGATCCGTGCTGCCGTGCACGAACGCGCCGACGCCGTCTGCATGCTGCGTCTCGTTGCTGCGCAGGCGCTTGAGGCGGTCTTTGCCGATCGCGCCAATGCTCCGGATTTCGCGGCCACGCCGCTGCCGCCAGGCACCGTTACCAAGCTCGAAAAGCCCGACACCCGGGTCAAGGGCATCCGCCAGCCATACCCCTCGTTCGGCGGTCGCGGTGGCGAACTGCCGCAGGCATTCTACACCCGAATCAGCGAACGCCTGCGCCACAAGGATCGTGCCCTCGCCCTGTGGGACTACGAGCACCTGATCCTCCAGGCATTCCCGCAGGTCTTCAAGGCCAGGTGCCTCAACCACACCCAGTACGAGCCCAACGAGGCCGGCACCGGCATCTATCGTGAGCTGGCGCCTGGCCACGTCACCATCGTCACGGTTCCAAACCTGCAAGCCCAGCAGCAGCGTGATCCGCTGAAGCCCTACACCAGCCTCGGCGTGCTGCAGGAGATTGAGGCCTTCCTCAACAGGCGCACCAGCTGCTTTGCGCGGTTGCATGTCAGGAATCCGGAGTTCGAGGAGGTACGTGTCGGCTTCGGCCTCAGGCTGCACGATGGCCATGACGAAACCTATTACCGGCAACAGCTGCGGCAGGCGATCACGCGCTTCCTCTCGCCCTGGGCCTTTGCCGGTGGCGGTGCGCCGACCTTCGGCGGCAAGGTCTACAAATCGGTGCTGATCGACTTTGTCGAAGAGCAGCCCTATGTCGACTACATCTCCGACTTCCAGTTGTTCCACGATATCGGCGGGCACCGCGGCACCGTCGATCTGGACGAGGTCGAGGGGTCAAGGGCCATTTCGATCCTCGTCTCGGCGCCGGCGAGCAAGCACGACATCTCCATCATCAGTGCCGACCGCGACAGGCAACTCCTCGAAGATTGCGGGTGCGAGGCATGAACGCCCAGTCACCGACATTGACCAAGGAACCCGCACTGGCTCCCGCGCAGGACTTCGATGCGCTGCGCCGCGAAGGCGTCGGTTACATCGCCAGTGCCGGCAGCGCCCACTGGACCGACTACAATATCCACGATCCCGGCATCACCATCCTCGAGTCGTTGTGCTACGCCATCACCGATATCGGCTACCGGATCGACTGGGATATCGCAGACCTCCTCACACGCAGCGACACCGCCAGCCCGGCGGATCCCTATCCCAACCAGCCGTTCTTCACCGCCCGCGATATCCTCACCGTTAACCCGACCACTCCGGACGATTTCCGCCGCCTGTTGATCGATCGGCCCAAGGTCCGCAATGCCTGGCTGACCTGCAAGGCTTGCGCCTGCGAGGCGAGCTACTTCGCCTGGTGCGAGAACGACGAGCTCAAGCTCTCCTTCAGCGCGCCCGCCGATGTCACCCCGGCGCCGCGGGAAGCTTGGGCACGAGGGCTCTACGAGACGCTCCTCGAACTCGAGGACGATCCCGAGCTCGGTGACCTGAACGATCGGATGATCGTTTCCAACACAGTGCATCGCGAGGCAGATCAGCGCCCACACCCGGTCGCCATGGAACTGCGCTTCCCCGACATGTCGCTGCTCGGCGGCGAACCGTGGCGGCGCTTCGTCAACGGCGATGAGAGTTTCACGGTGACTCTGACCTGGCTGAGCGCCACCAAGACCTACAATCTCCTCACTGACGCCACCAAGAACGACGACCAGCGCAGCGCCTATATCCGCGAGCATTGGCGCGGCATCTTCTTCCTCAGCTTCCGGATTGATATTCCGAGCCCCGATCCGGCGGATCCGGCGCTTGCGACCTCGATCGTCATTGACCACGCTGCGCTGCGGGTCTTCGCCGACACGACGGTCAGGTCCGCTGCAAAACTCGCCGGCTGGAAGACCTTGTTCGGCGACAATACGGACCAGGGTTTCATTGCGCGCTATCGCAAGAAAGCTAAGGCGGCAGGCGATGCGGTGGCGGACGCCCGCAGGGTCCTCCAGTCGCACCGCAATCTCGACGAAGACTATTGCAGCATTTCCGCCGTCGGCATCGAGGAAGTTGCGGTGTGCGCCGACATCGAGGTTGAGCCCGATGCCGACATCGAGCGCGTGCAGGCCGAAATCTGGTTCGAGATCGAGCAATATTTCGGCCCACCCATCCGCTTCCGCACCCTGCAGGAGCAGCGCGACGCCGGCGTTGCGATCGAGGATATCTTCAACGGTCCGGCGCTTGAGAACGGCTTTATAGATGCTGCCGACCTTGACGCTGCGGCGCTGAAGACCACGCTGCGCGGCTCCGACATCATCAACCGGCTGATGGAGATTCCCGGGTTGGTCGCGGTCAACCAGCTGCGACTGACCAAGTACGATTCCGAGGGCAATGCCGTCAAGGGCGCGGCCGATCCCAGCTGGGTCGAGGGCCAGCCGGTGTTCGATCCAAACAAGCTGAGCGCGACCTGGCTGCTGTTCGTCGCGAGCCGCCACCAGCCGCGCCTCTACCATAACCAGTCACGCTTCCTGTTCTACAAGAATGGTCTGCCCTTGCGGCCCCGGCTGGATGAAGCGATGGACACGCTGCTCCAGCTGCGTGGCGACGCCGAGCGGCCGAAGAATCCGAGCACGGCCAAGAACCTCGTGATCCCGAAGGGGACGCCGCGTGCCGCCGAAGACTATACGCCGATGCAGTACAGCCTGCCGGCGACGTATGGCGTCAGTCCCGCCGGCCTGTCGTCCAGGGCGCCACCGGCGCGTGTCGCGCAGGCAAACGATCTCAAGTCCTATCTGATGGTCTTCGAGCAACTGCTGGGCAATTCGGTGACGCAGCTGGCACACGGCGCCGACCTGTTTTCGCTCGATCCGGGCGTCAAGCATACCTATTTCGTCAAGGATTTCGGTTCGCCCGGCAGTGAGATTGCCGGCATGACGCCACCCTCGGCGGCGGCCGTCCAGCCGCTGCTGGAGACCCTTCCCGAGTATCATGAGCGGCGCAACCGCTTCCTCGATCATCTGCTTGCCCGCTTCGGCGAGCAGTTCAGCGAGTACGCCCTGCTGCTCACAAACGCGTCCGGCAAGCCGGTGGCGCAGGCCCGGCTGATCGAGGACAAGATCGGCTTCCTGACGCGCTATCCGGCGATCAGCCGCGATCGCGCCCGCGCCTTCGACTATACCAAGGCACCGCTGTCGCCGGAGAACTACCCCGGTCTCAAGGAACGCATCAGCCTGCTGCTGGGCTTCCCCGGGCTAACCTTCGTACTGACCGTCGGTGCCCTCTCGGCAGCCGGCTATCCGGTCGATTTCGAGCTCGTCGACCGCAACAAGCGGCTGTGGTTCAAGGGGCAGGTCACCGTCGCCGCGGCCGATGAGACCGCTGCCAGGCAGGCCGCCTACCGCGCGCTCATCGAGCTCATGATCCGCCCCCAGGCCTACGTCATCTCTGCGCCGCCGGCCCCCATAGCCCTGGCGCTGCACGATGCCACGTCGGTCGAACTTGGCCGGCATCCGAACGAGTTCGACACGCCTGCCGCGGCCGAGGTCATTCGCGGCGAGTTGCTGGCATGGAGTGCGAACCAACGGCTGATTGTGGTGGAGCACCTGCTGCTGCGCCCCAAGTTCATCGGTGATGCGCTCTACCCTGCCTGCTGCGACGACGGCTGTGCGACTTGCGGTAACGAGGATTCCTATTCGTTCCGGCTGACCGTCGTCATGCCCGGCTGGACCCGGCAGTACACCAGTAATCTCGACCTGCGCCGTTTCGCCGATCGCACCATCCGGCAGGAGACGCCTTCACACCTTCTGCCCAAGATCTGCTGGGTTGGTAGTGACGGCTTCGTCGAGGACCCCTGCGACGAGATCGTCATCGACCTCGCTGACCTCCTGGTTTCCGAGGGGCAGATAGCGGACGGCATGTCGCCCAGCCACGAAGAGGCCTGCGCCGCCGCCACTGCGATCTACCACGCCTTCAGCACGATCTTCGTCGACTGGTACGACGACAGGAAGTTCGTATTCCTCGATGCCGCGGCGCTCAACCTCATGATTGGCGCGCTGTTCCAGACAGGGCCCGCACCCGATGCCATCGCCTCGCCCATCATCCTCGCCCCGCTGTGGGAAAAGGTAAGGACGCTGATGACGGCGCACTTTGTCGAGATTGCTCTCAACGGCTGGCAGTTCGAGCGCTTCGAATGGGCTTGGTCCCAGTGGCTGGAGGCCAACGCAAAGATCGACTGGACCGACGAGCGTCTGGTCGAGCGCGTCGAGGCCATGCTCGCGGCCGGTCTCACCAGTCCCCAGCCTACCGCGACGACGACCTGCAAGGAGGCCCGGACCATTGTGACCGCCTACGGGACAGCATTCCATGAGTGGATGAAATTCAGCATTGCCTCCGGCACTACCTTCGACACGCTCGGCACCTTTACGCCACCCGGCCCCGATCTCCCGACGGGCATGACCTTCAGGAGCGGCACGGCCGAGGCCATCGAGGAACTGCTTAACAGTCGCTACAGCGCCTACCGCGACGTCTCCTACTGGCTCTGGGCTGTCGTCACGCTCCTCGGCCGCCTGCGCAACATCTATCCCGGCGCCACGCTGCACGATTGCGACGACGGCAGCGACGGCAACCCGGTTCGTCTCGATAACACCGCCCTGGGAAACTACACGCGTCGGACGACGCTCTGAAACCTGTACTGTGAGGATCGCCATGGACGTCCTGATTGATCACTTTCCGGTCTTCGAAGCCAACCAGGTGCTGAGCAACCGACATCTCAACGATGTGTTCTACTACCTCGATCAGCAGACCAGGCTGACGCGGTCGCACCTAATCGGTATCGGTATCGTCTGCGGGTTGGAGATCAAACTCGACACCGGGGCCGGTCCCGCCATACTGCTGTCGAGGGGCTGCGGCGTCACCTCCGAGGGCTACCTCATCGTTGAACCCGAAGACGTCTCACTGGTGTCCTACCGCGCCTATACCACCCCGACCGACGTCAAGTATCCACCGTTTGCCGGGTATCCGCTCTGGGAGTTGTTCCCTTCCGGCGAGCCCAACACCACCCTGCTCGATAGCCCGATGAAATTTTTGGCCGACAAGGCGGTCGTGTTGTTCCTCGAGTTGAAGAAGGAAGGTCTGAGAAACTGCAGCCCGAACAGTTGCGACGACAAGGGCTCGGAAATCACCGCCACGGTCCGGCGGCTGTTGATCGAGCGCAAGAACCTCGATGCGATCATCGCTGCAGCTGAGGGCCTCGGCGAGGGCCTGACCTCAACCGACATCGACAAGGCGCTCGCCGATCGGCTGAACCTGCCCGACATCCGTCTGCGCCGCTTCGACGTGCTCAACTCGAACCCCGTAACCTCGAACGACGTCTACGAGGCCTTCTTCCGCATCTTCCGGTCAACAGGTCTCGCCGGCGCCATGGGCGACGCGCTGAGCGCTGCCTACACCGCCTTCGAGCAGCTGCTCAAGCCAGCCCATCCGACCGATCCGTTTGCCAACTTCGAAGCGACCTTCGGCTTCCTCGATGTCGCGCTCACCGATCCGGCGCAGGTCCATTTCCTGCAATACTATGTCGATCTGTTCGACGATCTCGTCCGCGCTTATGACGAGTTCCGCTGGAAGGGTGCCGAATTGATCTGCGCCTGCTGCCCACCCGAGGGATTGTTTCCGCGTCACCTGATGCTTGGGCTCGTCAATCCCGACCCCTCGAGCCAGCCCGGCCACTATCGCCAACGCTTCCTCGTTTCCCCCGCTGTTGGCGATTGCTCTGGCGAAACCGAGGAGTTGCTGCGGCTCTTCGCGCGGCTGGTCGAAATGACGGAGTGCTTCACCAGTGCCCCGATCTTGCCGAGCGTCGATGCGCAAGGCCGCCTCGATCCGCAGATCAGGATCACGCCAAGCACACTGGGCGACAGGCCGCTCGCCACCAGGGCCGTCCCCTACTACTACGCCGGGACCGGCACGCCGCCGCTCTACCGCCTGTGGAACGGCGAAAAGAGCGGCCATAACCGGGCCAACCAGAACCTCGGCTACAGGTCCGACGAGTACAGCCCGGTGGCGCCCAATTTCGTCCTCGATCCGTTGCGCTACGATCTCGAGCCCTACAATTTCCTGCGCATCGAAGGGCATCTGGGCAAGCCCTACCTGCCGGTAATGAGCACGCTGATAGCGCTCAAGTCGAACTACCGGCTGCCCATCGACATCATTGCCCTCCACACCGGCGCCTATGACGAAAGCCAGCCGGTCGACCTCGGCAGCAACGGCGCCATCTTCCAGGATCTGGAAGCGCTCTACGATGCGCTGCGCGAGGACCTGCTGTCCTCGCTCGCCGAAGCGGCGCGGCAGGTCTACGAAGTTCCCACGCCGGAGGTAGAGGAAGAGCGCCCCGCCGACTTCCCGAAGCTGCCGCTGCTAAAACGGTATGTGCCCACCTTCAAGTATACCAAGAAGACGATCGGAGCGGGGTACGAGAAAAACCTCACGTACTTTCAGTCGCGTCCCTACGCGGAGATCGATCAGAGCGGGATCACGATCGCCGCCCTGCAGCTCCTCTTCCGCGACTTGTTCGGCCCCACCGACATCTCGGCCCAGAGGCACGCTCTTGCGGCAATCATATATTACGTCAGTTCGGTCGCAGACGTGCTTCCCAACCGTCTTGAAGCGCTGCTCCATCCGACGTTTCTCAACCGGTACCAGGACCTGCTGGCACTGATTCGGTTTTACCGGTCTCTGCTGGTCCAAGCGTCCGTATCGGACCTGCAGAGCTTTGCGCCCATCGAGCAGTTCGTCGACCTTTGTGAGGCAATCCTGTTCGGCGGCAGGCTGGAGTCGATCAATTCGCTCCGTGACGAGTATCTGCGCCGCATCGCCGAACTGCGCAAGCGCCAGGTCCTCACCAATTTCCTGGCCGAGCATCCCGGAATTCAGCACAAGGCGGGAGCGCCGTTCGGCGGTACCTTCATCGTCGTTTATCATGGCGATGACAGGCGTGACACCACACCAGAGGGTATCCGGATCAGGGCGGAGGCGATTTTCGCCGAGACTACCAGGGAAGACGCCCCCGATCGCTTGACCGCGATCGACGATCGGGGCCAGCCGACCGATATCGAGGTCGTCGCGCGCCAGCGCGCGTCAGGCATCGGCACGCCGCCGAGCGATGAACTGCTTGAGGCCATTACCCGCATCGGCAGCAACCAGGCGCTGGTGGGAAACGCCGATGTCGAACTGCTGATCGGCTCGCTGACCGGCAAGATCCCGTTGGGCGGCTATCGTACGCGCCCTGGCCTCGACGACACATCGACCCAGCTGATCGCCAAGACCGTCAGCGCCCTGCCGAACGGCGTTGTCATCGCTGATTTTTACCTGCCGTACCGGGTGTCGAGCGAGGGCCTCGCGGTCAACTACGTCCTCCCCAAGGAGCCGCCCGTCTTCACCATCGGCATCGGATGTACGAGCGCCAAAGGGTTTGCCAACGTCTCGATCGAAGTCAGGGGCGGGGTTGCTCCGTATGACGTTGCCGTCGACGACCGGGAATACAGCCCGTTGATCAACCCGCTGTCGCTGCAGCCCGGCAGGCACAAGCTCAGGGTCCGCGACGCCGACGGCACCGAGGCCACCGAGCAGGAGATCACCGTCGCTGACGTGCTCGTTCTAGAGGAAATCGGCTTTGATTGCAGCGGCGACCAATTCGTCTCCACCGTTGCCATCAAGGGCGGTACCGCTCCGTTCCGGATCAACGGCGACCTCATCACCGGCACCACCTTCACCACCAAGCCGGCGCCGAGCGGTTCGACGGTCCAGATAGAGGTCGTCGACAGCCGCGGCTGCTCGGCCAGGATAGAGTTCACCCACGAGTGCGTCGTCGTCCCGCCACCGACCTTCACGGCGACAGTTGGCTGCACAGGGCAGAACGACAAGGCCCCGGTAACCATCACGGTGCAGGACGGCACGGCGCCCTACCAAATCAAGGTCGACAACGCCGCCTACCAGCCCCTGAGCAGTCCGCTCTCCCTCGCGGTGGGGCAGCACAGTCTGAAGCTGCGCGACAGCGCCGGGGTCGAAGCCGCCGCCCAGTCAGTCACGGTCGCTACCCAGATCAGCATCGGCGCTCCGAAATTCCACTGCAACGACGATGGCACCTACACCGCGACGGTCGACATCGGCGGAGGAACTCCACCCTACGACGTCAACGGCACACTCTTTGCCGGTGGCGCCTTCACCACCGATCCGACACCCAGCGGCAAGCAGGCCAACATCGACGTCCGCGACGACAGGGCCTGCACCAACAGCATGGGCGTCATCCACGAGTGCGAGCCACCCTGCGATCTCCCCTGTGGCGGCGTCTTCATTCGCCGCGGTCACCGCTTGTGGATGCCCGACCCCGGTACCGTAACGAAATACCTCAACTACGAACTCACCAAGCTCTCGTTCGTGGTCTGGACAGAGTCGGGCAACGCCATCGACCTGGGCGGCGAAATCGAACCGCTCCTTCAGGCAACGCCCGGCCAGCTAACCACTGGCAGGTTCCCGGGAACGGTCAGGAAGTGGCTCAAACAGATCAACGAGCTGATGGGCAACAATCCGGATCTGTCGCGGCCCGGCGGCCCCCAATGGTTTGAAACCTCCTATGAAGCCGCTGATCCGGGACGGCTCGGCACCCTGTGGATCGACCACTTCGAGTGCCTGCCGTTCGAGATCAAGATGAATGTCCTCATCGAGTACCGACATCCCAATGGCGACAGCACCATCAGGGAAGAGAAGCTGTTCATCTACAGCAACGATGGGGGCACCCAGATCATCGTCGACGGCGCGGAATGGATCAGGATACCGCCGTTCGGGGGGATGACATGGAACAAGTGCCCCCCGGTCTCGGGTCCCACGCCAATCTGCAACGAGCCCGATATCAGGCTGACCATCGAGACCAAGCAGAATGGTGCTGCGCTTTGGGCAGCTGTCACCGCGGACCCTGATCCCGGCCTCAGCTATCTCTGGGAGGTCCAGGACGCAGCCCCGGCACTCGGCCACTCCAACCCGTTCGACACGACGTTCCTTTCTTCCGGTCAGAAGCGCATAACCGTTACGGCGTTCACCAAGGATGGCTGCAACGTTTCCGAAACGATCTTCGTGGAGGTGGGCTGATGGCCGGTCCCTCACGCACCATGATCCGTGCCGGGCCGGCCGTGCAGCCCCATGTCATCCGGCGCCAGATCGTCGAGGTAAACCTTCCGGTCAGTGAAGCGGATGGCTTTGCGCTCCAACGCCGGGTTGCCGGCCTGTGTCGCGATTGGCTCGGTCCGGCGCTCGGGGAGACGCTCGATCGCATCGCCCCACCCGACGAATACTGGTCGATCGACAGCCTCCTCATCGACGCCGGATCGTTCTCCGCCGAGACCTTCGAGCGCGATTTCGTTGGCGCGGTGACCGAGGCGCTGAGACGCGAGATCGACGACCGCGCCGCGGGCCGTGGCGGCGCACTGCAGCGCCGCCACGGCGCCATCGGTGGCGGGTCGCACCTAACCGCCGACGACACGGACGCTGCCGGCGGGATCGAGCGTCGGACGGGTGTCCAGTTCCTCAACCGGGCGTTCCTCCACTTCCTCACGACCGGCAGGCTGCCATGGTGGTTTCGGTTGCCCAATGGACAGTCGCTCGAGGCGGCGATGACGGCGTCCTGGAACGGTATCGCACCCATGGCGGGGACCGGCCGCGCCCTGCTGGCGGCGATCACGGCGCCCGCCATGCGAGCTCGTTTGGTGCGGCAGTTCTCACCATCCTTCCTCGATGCCCTGTTACGGACGGCTGCACCCGAGGCGGTCGCCCTTGTCCGCAACCTCCTCGCCGAGATGCAGGAGGTTTCGGCTCCGTCCGACATGGTTGGACAATTCGGCGAAGAGCTGTGGCAGGTCGTCGCTCTCGAGGCGGCATCGGGCAGGGGACCGGCTGCCACTGAGGCCGTCACCGAATGGGTACACGATGCGTTGGCAGAACCCGGGCCGCGGCAGCTCCCGGCATCGGTCGTCCGCGGCCTGCGCGCCGCCGTGGGACTGCGGACGCGATCCGATGAAACGCCGGGGCGAGCCACGGCACCGCGTCCGATGCACGGCCCGAGCGAGGAGACGGGCGCATCGCTCGAACTCGAAGAGGGCATCTTTGTCGAATGCGCCGGGCTGATCCTGCTGCACCCGTTCCTGCCGCGCCTGTTCGAGGCATTGGGCATTGCGGTGGACGGCGCCCTCGTTCAGCCGGGTCGGGCGCTCTGCCTGCTGCATTTCCTCGCCGCCGGCGGACGACGGCCCCCCGAATATGCGCTGGTCCTGCCAAAGCTCCTCTGCAACTTGCCGCTCGATGAGCCGACCGATGCTCCTGTCGAACTGACCGCCGCGGAGGAAGACGAGTGTAGCGCTTTGCTTAAGGCCGTGATCTGCCATTGGGGCGCACTTGGCGACGCTTCCGTTGACGCTCTGCGCGGCACCTTTCTGGTGCGCCCCGGCAAGCTCTCGCGCCGTGGCGACAATACTCTGCTGCAGGTCGACGCGCTGGACTTTGACATCCTCCTCGGCCAGTTGCCCTGGGGCCTCAGCGTGGTTCGCCTGCCGTGGATGAGCAGGTCTCTCCTGGTGGAATGGATGAGTTGAAAGGGCGATGAACGGTGTCCCCCAGCGCGATCAAGACCAGTGCCGAGAAATCCTCGACCACCTCTGCCTCGGTAAGCCAGGCAGCGCGCCAGCCGTTCATTGCCCGCAAGGACAGCGGCGGCTTCCTTGGCCGGCACAGCTCCGCCCCCGCAGTGCAGACGAAGATAACGGTCAACACGCCGGGCGACAAGTTCGAGCAGGAAGCCGACCGGACGGCAGACCGCGTCATGCGCATGCCCGCGCCCACGGAAAAACTTCAACGCCGGCAGGACGACAAGCTCCAGCCCGCAGGAATGCCCGATGGCAAGCTTCAGAAGGCGCCGGCTGAGGAGAAAAAGCTACAGCGTGACGCGGCGGCCGGCGCCAGCAGCAGCGGCGGCGCGACCCCTGTCGTGGCCGGCTACGTGCAATCTGCCATCCAGAACAAGACCACCGGCGGCGAGCCGCTTTCGTCCGACGTGCGCGGCCACATGGAGCCCCGGTTCGGCGCCGACTTCTCCAATGTGCGCATCCATCGCGATGCTGAATCGGCGAGCCTCAGCAATCAGCTCAGTGCCCGCGCCTTCACCTACCAGAACCACATCTTCTTTTCGCGCGACCAGTACCAGCCGGGGGCGAGCGACGGGCAGCATCTCCTTGCCCACGAACTCACCCACACAATCCAGCAGGGGCACGCGGTTCAGCGCAGCCCCCAGGTCAGCACGGCCGCAACAACCCCTGCCGTGCAGCGCCTTGGCGTCCAGGACGCCTTGGACAAGTTCGCCGAGTGGGCCTACGCCATTCCCGGCTTCCGGTTGTTGACGCTGGTCATCGGCTTCAACCCGGTCAATATGCGCTCGGCGGACCGCAATGCCGCGAACCTTTTGCGAGCGCTCATCGAGCTGATGCCGGGCGGCGCCTTCATCACCCAGGCGCTCGACAATCATGGTGTCATCAACAAGGCCGCGTCCTGGATCGAACAGCAGCTCGCCACGCTGGGCAATATCGGTGCCGGCATAATCGCGGCCCTGCGTGGCTTCATGGATTCCCTCAGTTGGACCGACATCTTTGATCTCGGCGGCGTGTGGGAACGCGCCAAACGCATCTTCACCGAGCCGATCGGCCGGCTGATCAGCTTTGCCACCTCAACGGCGACCGAACTGCTGAAGCTCGTCAAGGACGCGATCCTCAAACCCCTTGCCGCGCTGGCCCTGGGCACTCGTGGTTATGACCTGCTATGCGCCGTCCTCGGCGAGGATCCGGTCACTGCCGAGCCGGTGGCACGCACGGCCGAAAACCTGCTCGGCGGCTTCATGAAGCTGATCGGCCAGGAGGAAATCTGGGAGAACATCAAGAAGGGTAACGCCATCGCGCGCGCCTGGGCCTGGTTCCAGGGCGCGCTATCGGGCCTGATGGGCATGGTTCGCGCCGTTCCCGGCAGGATCGTCGCGATCCTCACGTCCCTGACCTTTGTCGACATCATCACCGTCGCGGGTGCCTTCGGCAAAGTCGCCAAGGCTTTCCTCACCATAGCCGTCGAGTTCGTCACCTGGGGCCTGACGACGATCTGGAACCTGCTCGAGATCATCTTCGACGTCGTCAGTCCCGGTCTCATGGGTTACATCAGGAGGACCGGCGCCGCACTCAAGGGCATCCTCAAAAATCCCATGCCCTTCCTCGGCAACCTGGTGCGCGCCGGAAAACTCGGCTTCACCAACTTCGCCGACCGCATCGGCACCCACCTTAAGGCCGGCCTCATCGACTGGCTCACCGGCTCGCTCGAAGGCGTCTATATTCCCAAGGCATTGAGCCTGCCCGAACTCGGCAGGTTTGCCCTCAGCGTTCTCGGCATCACCTGGGCGCAGATCCGCGGCAAGATCGTCAAGGCGCTCGGCCCCAACGGCGAAAAGATCATGCAGGGGCTGGAACTCGCCTTTGACGTGGTCAAGGCGCTGGTCGTCGGTGGCGTCGGGGCGGCATGGGAACTGATCAAGGGCAAGCTCACCGACCTCAAGGACCAGGTGACCAGTGGCATCATCTCCTTCGTTACCGACTCGATCGTCAAAAAGGCCATCCCGAAGATCCTGGCGATGTTCATTCCGGGCGCCGGCTTCATCTCGGCGATCATCTCGATCTACGACACCGTCATGGTCTTCGTACAGAAGATCTCCAAGATCATCCAGGTGGTGACCGCCTTTATCGACTCGATCGTCACCATCGCGGCCGGCAACATCACAGCCGCCGCCAACCGCGTCGAAAGCGTGCTCGCTGGCCTTTTGTCCCTCGCCATCAGCTTCCTCGCCGGCTTCCTCGGCCTCGGCAAGGTCACCGACAAGATCATGGGGGTGGTGCAGAAGGTCCGCACCACCGTCGACAAGGCGCTCGACGCCGTGATCGGCTGGATCGTCGGCAAGGCGAAGGCGCTGTTTGCGAGGCTGTTCTCAAGCAAGGACAAGCCGGACGAACGGACGGAGGAGCAGAAGAAGAAGGACAAGCTGGCCGCCATTGCGGATGCGGAGAAACTCGTGAATCCCGAAGATTTCGACGAGACAGTCGTGCGCAACCAGCTCGGCCCGATCAAGAGCCGCTACAAATTGCTGACGCTCAACTTGGTTGTCGACTCAAAACAGGAACAGAGCGAGACCATCCACTTTACTGCGTCGGCCAGCCAAGAAGAAACCGGTAGCCCCAAGCAGGTGAAGCTGGAACCTCTCGGCCCGGTCACACCCGTTCCGGTCAACTCCTGGATTCAGGTTGGAGCCGCATTCGAACAGGTCACGGCGAGCGCAAGTGTTCTGGCTCGGCGCGGCGGAGTCGAGGTTCCGGTCCAATTCACCACGGTCACGACGGACGGTAACGTCAAGAAACAGTCGTACCGCAACGAGGGGGCCGCGGGTTGGCAGCGCACCAACTTCGTCCACGGTTCGAAGCATGCCGTTCCGGCCGGCGGTGGCAAGTTCGAGCTACGGCCGGGCGAGCGCGGCAGTGCATTTATTCGTCCGAACTTCTACAGGGACTCCCAGTCGATGCGCGATTCCATCGTGAAGCAAAAACTGCCGGCGCTGCGCAATCCGAACAACAGCAACGAATTCCTGAGCGAGGGAGACCCTGCACGGGAGGCGGGCAAGGGGTTCGTGAAAAAAGACCCGGCATCCGGCCGCGCGCTCGTCCCTGTCCGCGAGGCCTCGGCAGATCATTTTCCTCCCATTGCAGACCATTGGACGAACGGCTCGGGAAATCAGACCGGTCAAGCGCCCCGCGAAGCGTGGAACAGCAGCGCAGGGACATACCAGGTCATGTCCTACGCTTTGAACCTGAGCCTTGGAAGCCGCGGCGAAACCTACACCAAGGACATCGGTGTCAACTTCCGGGGTACTGGCGAATAGTTCACCCATGCATGAGGAGATGCTACTTGGATAGCAATGCTTCCAATCTGCAATCGGCACTTGGCTGGCTCGCAGAAGTTGTCGCCGGAGCACTAGACGTGCACTTTGGCGCGGCTCCAATTTTTGACGCGAATGCGTTGGACTATCACGATGACGGCTCCTGGCTGGCTTGGTTCATTCGTCGCCACCAACCCATGCCCGAAGAGTTCTGCCTCCTCATTCTCGCGCTGGTCCCTCACCTTGCTCCTGCGCTACTTAGTAAACTCATCGCCGCGCACTTGCCCGATGGCGGTGAGTTTCCGGAGTTCGGCGGAGTAAAGGGCACCAGCCATCGCGGCATTCTTCCGACCGGCGAGACAGCGCTCTTTGTCCTGGCGGGAGAGAACCTTGAAAGGCGCCTCGCCGTCCAGCGCATGCTATCTAGCGACCACTGGTTTGCCCGTAAGCGCATCCTCTGGCTCGAGCCGGTGCGCGAAGGCGAACCCGTGATGAGCGGCAGGCTCATTGTCGATCCCGAAATCGTCGAAGAGATTACCATCGGCCAGGTCACGCGGCCCTCCTTCGGTGCCGATTTCCCGGCCGAATATATCGAGACGAAGATGGATTGGGAGGATCTCGTCCTCCATCAGGGCACGCTGTCGCAGATCCGCGAGATTGAGAGCTGGATCAAGCACAATGATACGCTGCTCAACGACTGGGGCATGGGTAAGAAGCTCAAGCCCGGCTATCGGGCGCTGTTCTACGGGCCGCCGGGCACTGGCAAGACGATGACGGCGATGCTGCTTGGAAAGCACTCCGGCAAGGACGTGTTCCGCATCGATCTGTCGCGTGTCGTGTCGAAATACATCGGCGAGACCGAGAAGAACCTCTCCCGCCTGTTCGACAAGGCGGAGAACAAGAACTGGATCCTGTTCTTCGACGAGGCCGACGCGCTGTTCGGTAAGCGCACCGATATCCGCGACGCACACGACAAGTATGCGAACCAGGAAGTGGCGTTCCTGTTGCAGCGGATCGAGGCCTACAACGGAGTGGTCATCCTCGCTTCCAACCAGCGCGCCAATATCGACGATGCCTTCGTGCGCCGGCTGCAGACCATCATTCAGTTCCCGATGCCGCGCCCCGAAGAGCGTTACGAGATCTGGCTGAAGACCTTTCCCTCGCAGATCGCCATCGCCGACGACATCGATTGGCACTACATCGCTGCGCGCCACGAACTCTCCGGCGCTGGCATCCTCAACGTCACCCAGTTCTGCGCCATCGACCTGCTCGCCAAACAGTTGCTGCGGATGGACCTGAAAGGGCTCGAGGCCGCGATCCAGCGCGAGTTTGTTAAGGAAGGTAGGATCCTCTAGGACGTGGGGACATTTATCTGAGCCGTAAGACAGTTGCAGCGATAGTGTTGTCAGGGCGATGTCATGTTGTTCGACGACGTGCGAAGGCTACATGCATGAAATCAGGAAAGCGTTCCCTGCGCCGCGCGCCTTCGCGCGGTGCCGAACCATGTGGCATCGCGGTCTCCGCGCGCACTACGGGAATCGTAATTTCTCCCGATCTAAATTTTCGCAGAAATTTCTCCAGCCGGCCTTTACTCGAGTGCCAGAGCGGGTTTTCAGATAGGAACACTCGCGAATTGTAGGCACTCTTTTGCTGACAAAAGCATGAATGTGTCCCGGCAATCTATTACCTACTGCTTGCATTGATCGCGAGGTTGATCACGTGACACCTGTCCGAAAATGGGGCGCAAAACGGATTTGTGCTCGACAGCTTCATACAGTCTCTGCGCAATGAGGCTCCCGCAACCACGCTGCGGCACGTCGACAAGGTCACATAGCGTACAATCGGCGGGCGGGACGCGAGGGATTTGAACTGGGCATACGAGCCTAAGCCGCTGGCCTTGGGATAGGCCTTTCGACCAATCGCAGGAATCGTTGGTTGCGTGCCCCCGCAACCAACTTCCCACATAACATTCCTAGCGCTGCCGCTAAAACTCAAGCTGCACTACGCGATCGTGGCGCCGCCGCCGCCGGCTGACCAAGCTGAGCGGTTTTGCCGTCCCGGCAGGAGCTTTATAGACACCACGGCTTGCGAGCGTGGCCAAACAATAGGGGCAAGCTTGTTGGCAAGTGCAGGATCGCAACCATGCACGGCCCTCGGGAGCAAGCGCCCAGCGATGTTCCTTTTGCGCGGCTTCGACCAGCTTCTCGCTTGATGTCTCGACGGGAACCAGACAACCTCATCCGTCACAATCCCAAGACAGAGGTGCTTTCAGGTCGAGAGCGCCGCCGTTCGTCGATGGCCGAGGGCTTGTCATTGTTCAGGAAAGTTGTGAGCCGGATGGAAGGGCTAGCATCCGTGCCCGGCGCCATGGCATCCGGCCGAAGCCGTCGTTCACCTGGTGCACATCGCCAGATCTGGAAACAAGATTTCTCACAAATGTCATTGCGCGGAAACATTCGGACATCCCCGACTGTCGGCAATCGTCTAGATATCGAGGCTCTTTTCAGAGCGGGCACCGCTCACACCGCTTTAGTCAATTCTGACTGACAAAAACATTCGTTACGGAGCCTGATTGCCGATGTTTTTCCCAAATCCGTGGCGGCAAGAACAGCTAAGGCATGTTGTTGTGACAACTTTTCACGAGAAGGGTTACCGCGACTATGGGAAAAGATGCATCGAGACCTTTCTCAAGCACTGGCCGGAGGACATCGGGCTTTTGGTCTACGCAGAGGACGTCGATGTTGAGGAGAAAGATCGCAGGCTTCAGATCTTGGACCACGGTGAAGCTCTCCCGCGCCTGCTCGAATTTCGCCAGGCCTTCGCCGACAATCCGCTAGCCAACGGAATTTGTTTATCCAGGTCCAGTTTGCAACGTGATTACCGGTGGGATGCCGTACGCTTTTCCAACAAGGTTTTCGCTGTCACCGATGCGATCCGGCGATACCGGACGACGGCCGACCAGTTGATATGGCTCGATGCGGATACGGTTACCCATAGGGATGTTCCGCGCAGCCTGGTCGACAGAATTGCACCGAGAGGGGACCAACTCGCCGCTTACTTAAATCGTCGAATGTATCCCGAATGCGGCTGGGTGGGTTACAACCTGCATCATCGGGAAATATTGACCTTCGCGGACCGCTTCGAACGCATCTATACATCAGGGTATTTTCTGGCGATGAAGGAAAGCCACGATAGCTTTATCTTTTGGAAGATCGCTCAACAAATGGAGCAGGACAGGGAAGCAAGATTTAAGCTGCTGGGTTCGAACCGCGCAAAATCTCATGTTTTCATCAACAGTGTCCTTGGTGGCTACATGGATCATCTGAAGGGCGACAGGAAAGCGGCAGGCAAAAGTCGCAAGAGCGATTTGACATGGCGAAGGCGGGAAGACTGGTGGAGGTAATCAACCGTTCCCAAGAACACTGAAGATGCTTCGTCTACTGAACTGCCCGAAAATACTTGCGAATGACTATCAACTGCTCGGTTGCTGGGGCAGGGCGGCCTTTGTTTAGGGTTGCGGCGTTTCTAGACTATCCATCAACCCGTTGATGCCGGCGCAAGCGGGAAGAACTGTCATAGCTTTCGAAGCTTTCCTTGAACAAGGGACGAAGCTACCGCCAAAGGATTATGGGTTGCTAGACTACCTCTTCGCGAACATCTCTGGTATGGTAACTTAGGAGTAGTCGCGATGCCTCCGCATATCGGCCGCACGTAGCTTCCGTTTCATCTCTTTTTCGATCTTGTTACTTCGGCCACAGGTTTCTGCGACAAACGCGAAAGTTTTTCTTTTGTGGGGGAAACAATGGGCAAATCTGCGTCTTTTCTCGCGGCCGTCCCGCGTGGATGGCAATATCGCCTGTCGGCATATGTCGCGTCTTGCGCTTTCGTGTTCTGCGTTGCTGCCGGCGCGGTTCATGCGCAACAGCCGACCGATGCGCAACGCAATGCCATCAAATCGGCCTGCCGCTCCGATTTCATAGCGCAATGTTCAGGCGTGACGCCGGGCGGCATCGAAGCGCTGACCTGCCTGCAACAGCATAGCGCGACGCTCTCTCCCGCCTGCCGGAGTGCCGTATCGGCGGTGGACACGACCAAAAAGAAGTCTAGTGCCGTTGCGCCCGCCGAGACGCCGGCAACGGCGCCGGCACAATCCGGCGCAGCGACGACCGGAACGCAAACGTCCCAGCCGACGCAGGCACAGCGCAATGCGGTCAAATCGGCCTGTCGTTCCGATTTCATGGCCCAATGTTCGGGTGTGACGCCGGGTGGCTCCCAGGCGCTAGCCTGTCTGCGCCAGCACAGTGCGACTCTTTCCCCATCCTGCCAGCAGGCGGTTGCGGCTTTGGGAGGAGGCGCTTCGGCGCCTGCCGGTGGCGCCCAGGCGCCGGCAGCAGGCGGCGGCGCGGCGGCGATGCCCGGTGCGGGCATGCCAATGCCATCTTTCACGCCGCGCGAAGAATTGATCGTCCTGCGTCGGACGTGCGGCCCGGATTTCCGCGCCTTTTGCCGTTCCGTGCCGCTCGGCGGAGGCAGAGGCATTGCATGCCTGCGGAACAACATGCAACGGCTGTCTCCCACGTGCCAGAAGGTATTGATCAGCGGGTTATAGGATGCTGCCTCTCTCTTAGAGCGTCCCGCTTGAGGTGAATTCATCTTCAGGCGGAGAGGATGTTTGGGATCAAAAGAGCGGATTCTGTGGCGGGCGGGCAGCGGAACAGCCGCGGTCCATGGTCTTCAGAGGTCGAAGACCGACATTTCATGGAACTTGAGCGATACGGGCCTGCCGCAACCGGCAGCCTGCACATTCGGTGGATCAACGATGGCCCGAACGAAAGGTGTTGCCATGTCATCGATTTCGTACGTTCAGACATTCAAACGACTGCTGATTTTCGGTTCTGTCGGCGTCTGCTGCGTCTTCCCCACGGCGGCGTTGGCGGATGATGCGAAGGATATTCTGAAAGCCATGTCTGATTATCTGGCGGCGCAGAAGACGATGTCGTTTCACTATCAATCCGCGCTCGAGGCAGTGACACCGGATTTCGAGAAGCTGCAATTCGTCAGTTCCGGCACGGCCAGCCTCACGCGTCCCGACAAGCTCAGGATCACAAGGACAGGCGGGTTTGCCGATGTGGATGTGAGCTTCGATGGCTCGACCCTGACCGTCCATGGCAAGAACCTCGACGCCTATGCCAAGATCGACGCCAAGGGGTCTGTGGACGAGCTGCTTGAGCGGCTGGTGGGTGCCGGTGTCGAGGCGCCGGGTGCAGACCTGCTGTCGACGAATGTCTACGATCTGATGATGTCGGATGTGACTGTCGCCAAACATATTTCCAGCGCTTTCGTCGACGGCGTCGAATGTGAATATCTCACCTTCCGCACGCCTGAAATCGACTGGCAGATCTGGATACAGGCCGGAGCGCAACCGATACCGCGGCGCTACGTCATCACCAGCAAGCATGTCGGTCAGGCACCGCAATACACGTTGGAGATCAGCGACTTCAAGAGCGGCGCCGATGTGGCCAAGGTTTCCTACAATATCGATATTCCGACCAGCGCGAAGAAGGTCGATCTTAGCGAACTCCAGTCGCTCGATGAGCTTCCCGCGCCTACCGATGCGGGAGAAGGCAAATGAGATATCCGAGATTATTGGTGGCCGCAGGTTTGGCCGGCGCTTTCCTTTTCGCCGATGTCAATGTCGAGCCGGGCGGGGTGATACCGCTGTCGATAGATTTCGCCACGCCGGCCGGTGCCATCATCGGCCGGCCCCTGACCCCGCTTTCCTATGCGGGCGTCGCCCGCAGAACGACGCGCCGCGTGGTCGTGGGAACGACGGCTGGTATCGCCGTTCTACCGGCGGGCTGCGTCTATGGGGCCTATTATGGCGGCTATTACTATCGCTGCGGATCCGGCTACTATGCCAAGAGCGGCAACGTCTATGTCAGGGTCGTCGTGCAATAGGGGCAAAATCCCGCGCGCCAACTGGTCGTCCGTGGCAAGGAAGTGAGTTTAGATCGGATGGCGCCCTCGAATATGGCTTGGGCGCCATACTTGCTCTTAAAGCATGTCGCGCAAAGTGTGCGGCGGTTTTGCGATAACGACATGCGCACAATCAAAGACCTAAAGCGCAAGGAGCGAATCCCAGAGATCGCGATGCGCTTTAGTCCGCGGCTTGCGAAACCGGCTGCGCGACCGTTCGGCGTTTTCTATATTCCTCGATGCGTTGCAACACGACGTAGAACGAGGGAACGAAGAGTACGGCGAGGCAAGTCGAGGCGATCATCCCGCTGAAGACGGATATGCCGATCGACTTGCGGGCGGATGCGCCGGCTCCCGTCGCCAGCACGAGCGGCACGACACCGAGGATAAAGGCGAAGGATGTCATCAGGATCGGCCTGAAGCGCAGGCGCGCCGCCTCGACCGCGGCGTCGAGAATTTCCATGCCTTGTTCCCGTTTCTCCCGCGCGTATTCGACAATGAGAATAGCGTTTTTCGAGGCAAGCGCGATCAGCAGGATAAGCCCGATCTGGGTGTAGAGATTATTGGCGACGCCCACAGCGCTTAGCGCTCCCACCGTTCCAAGCAGGGCGAGCGGCACCGCCAGCAATACGGCCAAGGGCAGGATCCAGCTTTCATATTGGCCGGCGAGCACGAAATAGACGAGAAGCATGGCAAGGGCGAAGATGAAATAGATCTGACCGCCGACAATCTTTTCCTGATAGGACAGAGCCGTCCATTCGAAGCCCGTTCCGGGTGACAGCGTGCGGTCGGCTATCTGTTCCATGACATCGAGTGCCTGCCCGGAACTGAAGCCTCTGGAAGCTCCGCCGACGATCGTGGCGGTCGGATAGAGGTTATAGAGGCTGATGAGGGATGGGCCTTGCTCGCTGGTGATATCGACCACCGTGCCGAGCGGCACCATGGTGCCGTCGCCGGCCTTGACCTTCAGGTTGCGGATGTCGTCGGGGCGAATCCGAAAATCGGGCGATGCCTGCACGTAGACCTGGAAGGTTCGCCCGAATTTGTTGAACTGCGTCACGTAGCTTGATCCCACGTAGCCCGAAAGCGCCGAGAAGACCTGTCCGACGGTCACGCCGAGCGTCTCCGCCTTGATGCGGTCGACGGAAACGGAGAGCTGGGGAACGTCGGCGCGGAAGGATGTGCTCAGCCGCTGCAGCGCCGACTGCGCATTGCCGTTCTTGACGATGGTGTCGGCCAGACCCTGCAGCAGCGGATAATCGAAATTCCCGTTCCTGATCTCGACCTGCATGGTAAAGCCATTGGCATTGCCGATGCCCTGGATCGGTGGAGGCACGATCACCAGCGTCTTTGCCGCCAATATATCCCGCAGGGCGCCGTTCAAATGTTCGTAGATCGACAGCAGGTCCTGTCCCTTTTCCTTGCCGCGGATACCCCAATCCTTGAGCACGACATAAGCGACGCCGGCATTCGGCAGGCTGGCGTTATTGTCGAGGACGGAGATGCCGCTGATGGTCAGCACCTGGTCGACGCCGGGCGTCTGTTGCGCAATCTTGCCGACCTGTTCCATGACCGCATCGGTCCGCTCCTTGGAGGCGCCATCTGGAAGCTGGGCGTTGACCAGCACATAGCCCTGATCCTCTACCGGCAGGAAGGCGGTCGGCAGGCGTGTCAGCCCCCACACGGCGACGCCGATCAATGCCAAGGCAACTAGGACCGCGATGCCACTATGATGAACCATGCCGCCGATAAGCCTGGCATAGGCATGCTCCGCCCTGTCGTAGACCTTATTGAAGCCGCGATAGAAGAAGTTGCGTCTCTCAGGCGGTACCGGCGGGCGCAGCCAGAGTGCACATTGCGTCGGCTTGAGCGTCATGGCGTTGATGGCGCTGATCAATGCGGTCGCCGCAATGACGAGTGCGAATTGCTTGTAGAGCTGTCCCGTCAGACCGGGGAGGAAGGCTGCCGGGATGAACACCGCCATCAGGACGAGCGTGATGCCGATGACGGGACCGAACAGCTCGTCCATCGCCTTTTCGGCGGCCAGTCTGCCCGGCATTCCTGCCTCGACGTGACGGGTGACACCCTCTACGATGACGATGGCGTCGTCGACGACGATGCCGATGGCAAGAACGATGGCAAACAGCGTCGAGAGATTGACGGTGAAACCGAGCGCCGCCATCGCTGCGAAGGCGCCGATGATCGTCACCGGAACGGTCGTCGCCGGCACGAGCATTGCGCGCCAATCCTGCAGAAAGACGAGAATCACGATGAGCACCAGGACGCCGGCCTCCACCAGCGTCACGTAGACCTCGTCGATCGACGCCGTCACGAATTTGGTCGTGTCGAACGGAACCTGGTACGCAAGGCCCGGCGGGAAGCTCTTCGAGAGTTGCGCCATCTTCGCGGCGACGTCCGTCGCGACGGTAATGGCGTTGGCTTCCGGCAATTGGAAAATGCCGATGCCGGTTGCAGGCCGCCCGTTCTGCATGAAGGACTGGCTGTAAGTCTGGGCGCCGAGCTCGACGCGGCCGATGTCGCGAATGCGCGTGATGCGTCCGCCATTCTGCTGATCGACCT
This sequence comes from Rhizobium sp. NXC24, assembly GCF_002944315.1. Lineage (NCBI taxonomy): Bacteria > Pseudomonadati > Pseudomonadota > Alphaproteobacteria > Hyphomicrobiales > Rhizobiaceae > Rhizobium > Rhizobium sp. NXC24. The sequence continues at coordinate 3,558,226 of NZ_CP024311.1, read as the reverse complement.
TGACGATGATGTTCTCAAAGTCGACGGCGTCGTTCAGCCGCCCGCTGACGTTGAGCGTATACTGGAAATTCTGGCCGGGCGGCACGGGCGGCATGCCCACCTGACCGGCCGTTACTTCCTGGCTCTGCTGTTGTACGACATTGATGATGTCCTGCGGCGTCAGACCGCGCGCCTGCAGCAGGTCCGGATCCATCCAGATGCGCATGGCATACTGGCCGGCGCCAAATACCGAGACATTGCCGACACCGGGCAGGCGGGCCAATTCGTTCTGCAGGTTGATGACGGCGTAATTGGACAGGAAAAGGCTGTCATACCGGCTGTCCGGCGAGGTGAGGGTGACAAATTCGAGGATAGACGTCGATTTCTTCTGTGTCGTGACGCCCTGCTCCTGAACGGCCTGCGGCAGCGACGGCATGGCGATGGCGACACGGTTCTGCACGAGGACCTGCGCCTGATCAGGATTGGTGCCGATCGCGAAGGTCACCGTCAGGGAATAGGTGCCGTCGCTGGCGCTCGTCGACTGCATGTAGAGCATGTTCTGCACGCCGTTGACCTGCTGTTCGATCGGCAATGCAACTGTGTCGATGAGGGTTTTCGCGCTCGCGCCGGGATAACGCGTCGTCACCTGTACCGTCGGCGGGACAACATTCGGATATTGCGCGACCGGCAATTGGAAGAGCGCGACCGCGCCGATGAGGACGAAGACAAGCGCCAGAACATTCGCGAGCACCGGCCGCTCGATGAAGAAGCGCGAGATCATGCTGTCCTCCTCGGATCTTGGCGTGGGAACGAAAGCAAGTTCATGGCGTGTCGGATTTGGCCGTATCAGACTTGGCCGCATCAGACTTAGGTGCATCGGGTTTGGTTGAATCGATTGCGGGCGCAACATTGTTCGACGCGCTAGCCGTCGCGGCGGCGTCCAGCGCGACTTTCTCCGGCGCGACCTTGCTGCCGGGGATGGCCTGTTGAATGCCTTCCGTCACTACCCAATCGTTGGCGTCGAGCCCGGATTCGATGACGCGCAGAGCCCCTTCGCGCTGGCCGGTTTTCACCAGCTTCTGCTCAACGGCGTCATCTTTTCCGATGACCAGCACGTAGCTGCCCTGCTGGTTGGTGCCGATGGCATCGTCGCGCACCAGCAGCGCCTTGTCCTCATGCCCGACAGGCACGCGCACACGTACGAAAAGACCCGGCAGAAGCGCGTGCTCCTTGTTGTCGACGATGCCTCGCACGGACAGTGTTCCGGTTGATGCATCGACCTGCGGCGAGGCGTAGTCGAGATGACCCTTGAAGGGATAGTCGGTCGCATCCTGCAGGCCGATTTCAAAGGGAATGGTCGGAAGATCGGTTTGCCGGAACGTGTGTCCTTGCTTTGCCATCTCCTGCTTGATCATCAGCACCTGCGGCTCGCTGACATTGAAATTGACGTAGAGCGGATCCGTCTGGACGATAGTCGCCAGCTTGGTCGGGCCGGATACGCCGACGAGAGCGCCGACATCGACGAGATGGGCGGTTACGGTGCCGTCAAAGGGCGCCAACACCTTCGTATATCCGAGATTGATCTTCGCAAGCTCGAGACTGGCCTGGGCATTTAGGATGGTCGCGTTCGCCTGATCAAGCGTCGCCTTGGCGCTGTCGACGGCCGTCTGGGTCGTAACCTTCTGCTTGCTCAGATTGAGCTGCCGCTGATATTCCTGATCGGCGCCGACCTGCGATGCCTGAGCGGAGGCGAGTGTCGCCTGCGCCTGATCGACCTGGGCTTCGTACGTGTTGCTTTGGATGCCGAAGAGCTGTGTATCCTTCTTGACCGGCATACCATCCCGATAGTCGATCGACTCGATGAGGCCCTGTACGCGGGCCTCTATGTCGACGGAATTGATCGCCGCGGTGTTGCCCGTGAGCTCGAAATATCGGGTGACGGTGTGCTGCAAAGGTAACGCTATGCGCACCTTGGGCGGTGGCGGGGCAACATAGGTGTTGTTGCTTCCGTCGCATGCTTGAAGAGAAATCGTGCACAGGAGCACGATGTAAAATTGTAGACCTTGAGAAAATCCCCCACGCATTCCTGACACCCCCCAATAAGCTGCGAGTTCCAGTCTTCATGCGCGCCTCGTCGGCAACCATGCGGCGTCGATGGATTAAGGCATGTGACACTATGAAGCGCCATTGCTAAAAATTGCAATAGTCCCGTGCCTGCAATTCATATGCGCCGCCCCGGCGAAGGCTGACGTGACTACGCAGGCCGGCTTTTTCGGAATGTCATCATGACAAGAAGCAGGACAATAATAATCCCGGCTGCAATCAGGACGTGGTGATGGAGCGGCAGATGACCGAACGTCTGCTCGATACCCTGTCCGAACAAATAGCCTATCCCGGTGAAGAGCGATCCCCAGACCAGGGCTGCGGCAGCGTTGATCAAGACGAACTTTATCGCTGAAACGCCGGACATCCCGATGGCGACCGGACTGATTGCCCGAAAGCCATAGATAAAGCGGAAAGCGAAGATGAAGCCGGTGGGATGGCGCTCCAGAAGCTGCGTGACGCGTGCGAACGCCGGTTTCTCGATGATTTTCTGGACGCGCGGATAGTGCCGGGCATAGCGGCCGATGAAAAAGAGCGTCTGATCGGCGATGAAGGAACCGGCGCAGGCAGCGGCCGCCGCATTCCAATAGGTCATGAGGTGACGATGCGAAAACACGCCGCCGAGGATCACCATGGTTTCGCCCTCGATGGCAGCGCCCAGAAAGACCGCCAGAAGGCCATATCTCGCGATCAGAAGCTCGATGGTCATGTCGGGGGCTCCGGACCGGGACGATGTGAACCTTACCGCTGAAAGATGAGCAGTACGTAACACAGGAAAAGGACAAGGTGAACGGCACCCTGCATCACATGGGTCCGGCCGCTGGCGAAGGTAATGATACTGACGGCGAGCGTCAGGATGAGCATCACGAGATCGCCGCCTTCAAGTCCCAGCGTGACAGGATGTGCAAAGAGATAGCTGACGACGAGCATGGCGGGCACGGTTATCCCGATTGTTGAGAGAACCGAACCCAAGAAGATATTGATCGAACGCTGCAAGTGGTTGGCGGCGGCCGCGCGCACAGCGCTGATGGCTTCCGGCGTGGCAACCAGCACCGCCATGACGACGCCGCCGAAAGCGACAGGCGCACGCAATGTTTCAATCACGTAGTCGATCGGCTTGGCGAGTTCTTCGACCAGGAACACCACCGGCCCCATATAGGCGAACAGGAAAACGGTGTGAAACCATATCGCCCTTCGGCCAGGGCGAGGGTCTGGTTTAACGTGCGGCTCGCTCTCGTCGGCAAAAAAATGGTGATGGCGGCCCGCCTGAAGCATCAGGAAGACGCTGTAGAGGCCGACGGAAATGATTCCGAGCACCATCTGTCTCGGCATGGAAGGGTGCGGGCCGGCGGCACCGTACAGGAAGCTCGGCATGACGAGACTGAGCGTCGCCAATGGCACGATAAGGCCGAGATAGGCGTTGGCGCCCTGCAGGTTATGGGACTGCTCCGGTCGGCGCCAGCCGCCGAATAGCAACGATAGTCCCACCATGCCGTTGAGGATGATCATGATCACCGCAAAAAGCGTATCACGGGCGAGGGTAGGGTTGTTCTCGCCGTGGATCATGACGGCGGAAATGGCCATCACTTCGATCGAGGTGATGGCGAGCGTCAGGATCAATGTGCCGTACGGCTCCCCAAGCCGTTCCGCGAGATGGTCAGCATGCCGGACAACGGAAAGGGCGGAACCCAGCACGGCAGCAAAAAGTGCAAAGAAACTGAATGCGAGCCAAACAGGATTGGACAATTGCTGAAACAGCTCGCCTTCGAAGCTAATGATAAACAGGCTGGTCAGGATGCTGATCGCCAGAAACCATTCCTCGCGGAAAAGGCGGGTCAGTTCGTGAGGACGAAATGCCAGACTGTCCGTCATTGGAATGATGGCCTTGCAGAAAACTGTAGCTGCGAAGCGATAACCAATGTCATCATATCCCCCAACCCGCGCTGTCGGACGCCCGAAAACCGCCTGAACCGTATCGCCCGAGTTCGAAATTCTACACGGGTTTGCCGCTTTCGGCGAGATCGGCCAGTGCGCGTTCGAGCCGGACGATGGAAAAGTGGCCGGCGTTGTGATCGAACATAGGCTTGGCCGCCGCAGTTGTCTTCTCCGCAAAAAGGGCAAGGAGCACTGTGATGTCCCGATTGTATGGCTTGGATTGCCACAGATCTGCTTTTTCCTGCAGCACCGTACCGCATTGGTCAGAACTGACCTCGTGCGCTTCGGATAGTCCTGATTTATTGCCTGCGCTCCCTTCTCATATCTGAGGGAGCTTTCCCCGCTTTGCCCCGCCTCATCCGATGGGCGGGGCTTTTTTCTGGGCGGTTCACAATGCGTTTCATCCATATGTTGGATAATACTGTGTGCCGTCAGATGGGGGTTAAGTTTTAGGTGTAGTTTATTTAGCTGTTGACGATATTTAATTATCGTTTAACTTCAATTCGTTGAATATTTGACGCCCGCCTGTCACCGCTTAGCAGGTGGGCGCTTTTTTTGTTGCAGAGGCGCATGGAACTATTATGATGTTGCCATCATAATTCTTTAGCACCTCGCCATCCCCCCAAAGTGGCGGGGTTTTCTTTTGCCGATCGCTACGATTCGATCGTGCCGGTCGCTTCAACGACGAGCGTCCCGGCCATATTACTCAAAGTTTTCCTCGGCTTCTCTTAAGTCAAGCGCGTTCTTGCGAGAGAAAATCCAAGAATCGGCGCAGCGCATTCAAGGGGAAGAGCTCCCTCATGGTTTGCCGTTGCCTAAATTATTGAAATGTAGAATAACTATACCAAGGAAAAGATTTGATCCGGGGCAAGACTTGCGCAAGGGAGCCGCAGATGATCTTTCGCCAGCTCTTCGACAGCGTGTCCGGTACCTACACCTATCTCATCGCCAGCCGGCGGGGCGGCGAGGCGCTCATCATCGATCCCGTGCTCGAGAAGGTTGACCGCTATCTTCAGCTCGTCGAGGAGCTCGACCTTAAGCTGGTCAAGGCCGTGGATACGCATTTGCATGCCGACCATATCACCGGATTGGGTGCGCTGCGCGACCGCACCCATTGCATTACCGTGATGGGCGAGCAGACCCTTGCCGACGTCGTTTCCATGCGGGTGACGGAAGGCGACCGTGTCGCGATCGAGGGTTTGAGCCTCGACGTACTTTATACGCCGGGCCACACGGACGATTCCTATTCCTTCCTCATGGGCGGCCGTGTGTTTACCGGCGATACGCTTCTCATTCGCGGCACCGGACGCACCGATTTCCAGAACGGCAATCCGCTTCAGCAGTACGATTCGATCTTCAACAAGCTTCTGAAATTGCCGGACGAAACGCTGGTCTATCCCGCCCACGACTATAAGGGCGATACTGTTTCCACCATCGGCGAGGAGAAGCTGTTCAATCCGCGCCTCAAGGTCCGGTCGGCGGACGAGTATGCCGACCTCATGAACAATCTGAAACTTCCCAACCCGAAGATGATGGATGTGGCTGTGCCGGCCAATGTTCATGTCGGCTTTCATCAGGATGAGATCGCGCGCAAGGGCTGGGCCGTTTCGGCGGCGGAAGCATTGGCGCTGCGCGGTCGTCCCGACATCGCGATCGTCGACCTGCGCGAGAAGGGCGAGCGTGAAAAGCATGGAACGATCCCGGGCTCGCTGCATGCACCCTATCCGGATTTGCTGGAAAACATCAGCGCGGGAGGCATGCTGCATGAGTTGGCAGAGGCCACCGGCAAGCGGATCGTATTCTATTGCGCCTTCGGCGAGCGGTCGGCGATGGCCGTACAAGCGGCCCAGGACGCGGGCCTGGCGACCGCCTGTCATATAGAGGGCGGCATCGCGGCCTGGAAAAAGGCGAACGGGCCGGTGGCCACGCCGTAAATCAGCGATGGCGCCACCATCTTACACTCGGCTCCGTCCGGCTTTCTAACGAAGATTCCGCCGATCCGCCCACCGGGAGATTGCGGCTGCAATTGCCTCGGGTTGATCCTCCGGCGCGACATGGCGGGCCGGGCCGCATTTTTCGATATCCAGATTGGCGATGTTCGCCCGGCACCAGTCCGTCATCCTCTCGCCGATCAACAGGGTCTCCGCCGGACCGTCGAAAGTCAGAAGCAGCTTTGGGACATCCGCGCTCACCGCCAGCCAGGCGTCGTAGGCTTCGATCCGGGCGACGACATCGACCGGCTCACCTGCAATCGGCATCGCGCGGGGCCATTCGAGCAGGGGGCGGCGGCTTTCGCGAGTGGGGTAGGGTGCGCGATAGACGGCATGATCCTCGTCGCTCAATCCGTTGAGGATGGTGGCCCGCAGCGCCTGCTCGATGAAGAAATTCTCGTCGAGAACCTTGGCCTCACCGGTGCCTGTCGAGCGCAACGCCTCATAACGCGGGCGTGCGTTCGGTAGATCATCCCAGTTCATCGGTCGGACGATGGTTTCCATGAAGGCGATGCCGCGCACCCGTTCGGGATTGCGGGCCGCCCAGTCGAAGGCCAACGCGCCGCCCCAGTCGTGGCCGACCAGCACGACACCTGTGAGTTCCAGCGCATCGAACCAGGCGTCGAGATAGCGGGCGTGATCGGCGAAGCGGTAGGGTATAGCGGGTTTGCCCGAGCGGCCCATGCCGATGAGATCGGGCGCGAGACGGCGCGCGGGCTCACCGATGTTAGGAGAGATATGCCGCCAGAGATGCGACGAGGTGGGATTGCCGTGGAGAAAGACGAAAGAGGTTCCGCTCCCTGCATCCTCATAGAATATCGTCGAATTCAACACATCGATGGAGGGCATAGGGTATCCTCTTTCTGGAAGAAATGGTAAGGTACCTGTCTATCTAACATAATGGTCAGGTACCTGTCTATATCCTATGGAAAAATGCGTTCCCTCCCATCCGCCACTCGGCCTCTTGCTTCGCCTTGTGCACCAGCACTGGACGCAGGCGGTCGAAGCTGCGCTGGACGAAGCCGGATTCAGCGATATCCGCCCACCACATGCCAACGTCTTCACCTTTGCCCGGCCGGAGGGCATCCAGGTCAGTGAACTCACCAAGCTCGCCCACGTGCGTAAGCAGACGATGACGCAAGCGGTCGAAGAGCTCGAACGGCTGGGTTATGTCGAGCGCCGCCCGGATCCCAACGACCGGCGTGGGCGGCTGGTCTTCCTCACCGAACGCGGCAAGGGCGTGCGGCCGATCGCCATGGCCACGGGCCGTCTGGTCGACGAACGCTGGGCGGAGATCGCCGGGTCGGAAGAGATCGAACAAATCAAGCATGCCTTGCAAAGACTGCTCGGCAAGCTGCAGAGCGGCGACGACACCGCCATCGGGCCGGAGGAACAGGCCGACTCCTAAATCGGTCGTCTCAACCGCGTTCCCAAAGTCTCTAATCTTCTGTTCGGTAACGCCGGGATCACAAAGAGTTTCGTTATCAATCTCCGAGGTTTGACCTATCTAGGTTGCAGCGTCCGGCCAATGGAACCCATGGGGTTCAGGAGAGCGATTTCATGAGACATATCCGCAGCATGGTGCAAAAGGCAGCCTTCGCTTTCGGTGTCGGCTTCGCTGCTTTGAGCGCGGCGATCGGTCCCGTCGGCGCGATGCCGGCGTCCGCCCAGACCATTATCGACGACTGGCAGAAGGTAAAGCCGCCGGAAGCGCCGGAATTGAAGCCGGTGACGGTGGATCCGAAGACGACGGCGCTGTTGATCCTCGATTTCAATGGCGCGCAGGACCCGACCAAGGGGCCGTGCAACAAGAACACCAAACCGCGTTGCCTCGCCTCCGTGCCGAAGGTGAAGGCGATGCTCGACGAGGCCCGCGCCAAGCGTGTGTTCGTCGTCTATAGCTTGGCCGGCGTGGGCGAACCTCAGGATATCGCCACGGATCTTGCGCCGCTGGCAAGCGACCCGATCGTCAAGTCCGGCCCCGACAAGTTCATCGGCACCAATCTCCGCAACATCCTCGCCGACAAGGGCATCAAGACCGTGATCGTCACCGGCACGGCTTCCGAAGGCGCGGTTCTCGATACGGCAACCGATGCGGCGCTGAACGGCATGAACATCATCCTTCCCGTCGACGGCATGTCGTCCACCACGCTCTACGGCGAGCAATATGTCGCCTGGCACATGGTCAATGCGCCCGGCGTTTCGCAGAAGACGACGCTCACCAAGATCGACATGATCAAGTTCTGAGACGTAGGCCGATCAATTCCGGTCCACAGACCCCAAACTAACACCCCGCTTCGGATGGGACTGAAGCGGGGTGCCTTTGCATTGCAGCGTCTTTAGTTCAAAGCCTCGGCAAAGAGGTTCAACAGGCGCTTCCAATGCCGTTCGGCGCCGGTCTCGTCGTGGACACCGTGGTCCGGCACCGTCCAGCCATGGGCCATGCCGACATAGTTCTCGATCATATGGTCGACCCCGCCTATGCGGAGCGCTTCGGCGAGGCGGGCGGATTGCTCCGGCGGGAAGCTGTTGTCGACGCCAGCAACGCCGATATAGACGCGGGCCTTGATGTCGGCGGCCAGACGATGCGGGCTGTCTTCCGCGTCGCTGGCAAGATTGCCGCCGTGGAAGGTGGCGGCGGCGGCGATGCGGTTAGAATAGGCGGCCGCTGCGGTCAGCGCACGGGCGCCGCCCATGCAATAGCCGACGGTGCCGACCGGTCCGGTGGCGCCGGCTGCCATCAACGCATCGAGAAAGGCGGCGCTGTCGCGCTTGGTCATCTCCTGCGTCGTGCCGCGCACCATCCCCATGATTGTTTCGCGCGAGGCCGGATCACCGAAGGACGTGCCGTTGAACGGACCATAGGCGCCGAAACGATAGAACAGGTCGGGCAGCAGCACGGTATAGCCGGAATCAGCAAGCCTTTGCGCCATGTCGTAAAGCGCTTGGCGCGGGCCCATGGCATCCATGTAGAAAATGACGCCGCGCTCGGCGGAGACGCCGTTGTCGGGGCGGAAGATGGCGGCTTTCGCGACGCCATCGGCAGCGTTGATTTCGATATCCTGTTTCATCATCAAGTTCCTTGCGGTCTGGTTCGAGTGTTCGTTTCCCCGACTGGGGCACTTTGGCAAATGGCCGGAAGGCGCTCAATGACCTTTTCCTTTCAAAGGGATGCGGCAGGCGGATCGGCGATCAACATCTCTTGAGTTCCCGCCTTCGCCGTCGGTGGAATAGAATTCGAAGCGACGGCGTCGATGCGCGGGGCCGATGGAGGATGCGTACCCATGTCTTTTCGCCAGATCGTTCCAAGCCTTGCGCTGGTCTTTTCCCTCGTCTCGACGCTCGCCTTCGCCGCGCCGCCGGAACAGGGCCGCTCTGGCGGCGGCGGTGGCATTCTCTCGCTGTTGCCGCCGGATGCGGTCAGCGATCATGTGCTGAATGCCGATGGCAAAAGCATTCCCTATACGGCGACGGCGGGCACGCTCGATCTCTTCGGCCAGGACGGCGAACGCATCGCGGCGATCTTTTATACCGCCTATGTCGCCAAGAACCGCGACGACGGCAGACCGGTCACCTTCGTCTTCAACGGCGGCCCGGGTGCTGCATCGGCCTTTCTCAGTCTCGGATTGGTCGGACCACGCATTGTTGATTTCGGCCCCAGCGGGCGCGACGGGGCCAACGCCAAGCTCGTCGACAATCCCCATAGCTGGCTGAATTTTACCGATCTCGTCCTGATCGATCCGATCGGCACCGGCTGGAGCCGGACGGTCAAGCCGGATGACGCCAACGAGTTCTACAACATGCGCGGGGATGCCGAGAGCCTTGCCAAGGCCGTTGCGCTTTATGTCGCCCATAATGGGCGCGCTTCCTCGCCGAAATATATTCTCGGCGAAAGCTATGGCGGGCTGCGCGCGGCGAAAGTCGCCACCAGCCTGCGGCAGGATCAGGGCATCCTCATTTCCGGCATCGTCATGCTGTCTCCGCTGATCGAAGGGCGGCTCGTCTTTGGAGCGAATGATCTTGCGCTTGGCGCGGCACTCGAATTGCCGTCGCTAGCCGCTGCCGAGTTGGAGCGGAAAAATGCCTTCAACGAGCAGGGGGTAGCGGACGCCGAAAAATTCGCGTTGAACGAATATCTGCCGACCCTCGCAGGCAAGCCCCCGACCGGCGACGCCGGCCACGCTTTCTACGAGCGCGTTGCCAAGCTGACCGGCATTCCCGAAGATGTGGTGGCCAAGAACCAGGGCTTTCTCGGCGGGGTATATCAGAAACATTCCGATGGTGACGGCGCCGATATCGTCAGTTCCTACGACGCTTCGTTCCTGGCGCCGGACCCCTATCCGGAATCGGAAGCCGGCCACAGCGACGATCCGGTCCTCGACGGTTTCGTGCGCGCCTATGGCGGCGCTTTCTCCAGCTATGCACGCGACGAACTCGGTTTCCGCACGGACATGACCTACAATCTGCTGTCGAGCTCGGTGAATGAGCATTGGAACTGGGGCGACCGCAATGGCGGCTCGCGTCTGCATGCAAGCGGGACAGATGACATCAAGGAGATGCTGACCCTCGTCCCATCTTTCCGGCTCCTGGTGGCGCAGGGCTATAGCGACCTCATCGTGCCCTTCGGCGTCAACAAATATGTGCTCGATCATCTGCCGCCGGCCTTCGCCGACCGCGTGGCGCTGAAGCTCTATCGTGGCGGGCATATGTTCTACACGCGGCCAACGTCGCGCGAACAATTCACCGCAGACGCCAAAGCGTTTTTCACGGCGCAGCCTGCGACGATACCTCCGGCGCAGTCCAATTAGAGCAATTACAGGAAAAGTGCGCAGCGGTTTTCCATCCGGAATTGCGTAAAAACAAAAGACTAGGGCGGTTCAGCGATTTCAGGAAGCGCACAACCGCTCTAGTCATGCTGTAGCTGAAACAGATGTTTGATGCGTGAGGTTAGAGAACCGATCGGCGCGCCGTTGACCAACATGTCGCTGGGGCCGAAGAGATGGCGCTCGGCCTCGATGCGCTTCGACATGATCGCCCCGAGCTCTTCCGCGATGGAGGGCCGGTCGTGCAGCAGAGGCGCCAGGCAATCCTCGTCGATCTCGTAGGTCACCACGAAAGTCAGCGCCCGAATGGTGCCGACTTCGCCGGCCCCCATCAGCAGGCCGCCTTCGCCGAAATAATCGCCGGGAGCGAGCCGCGTCAATTCGATTTGGCGCTGTGCCTCCTTGCGGGTGATGCTTATGACGCCTGAGCGCACAATGGTCAGCGCGCGCAGCCGCGCATCCTGTTCGGCGATGACGGCGTCCTTGTGGTAGGTGCGGCGCTGCATATGCGACGCCAGATGCTCCTTCTCGTCCTCGGTGAGCGACGAGAACAGCGGAATATTGTTGAGCAGCCGCCATGGCGTGCCTGGATGCTGGGCAGCGCTCCCCGTCTCGGCCTGCGTTTCCGACGGCATGGTGACTGCGTCGGGTGGGCCTGCGAGTTTCAGCCCGCCTGCTTTCGAATGGCGATAGATGAGGTCGTTGATCTCATTCTTGGCGGCCGTCATCTGCGATATGTCGCGGATACGGAAATTGAGTTGCAATTCGACCGCCTGTCCATCGATCGCATTGATCATCACGCTGGGCTCGGGCGTCTTCTGGATCGTGTTGCAACTAATCAGCACGTTGCGCATGACGTCGGCGATGACTTTCGGCTGCGTGGTCGGCTGGACGCGGACGGTGATGGTGACGCCGTGGCTTTCGTCCGGGCTCGAGAGATTGGTGATCCGACTTTTGGCAAGGGCGCTGTTCGGGATGACGACGAGGTCGTTGGTGCCGCTCAGCAGATGCGTGGCCCGCCAGTTGGTCTCGACGACACGGCCCTGGACGTCATTGTCGAGCACCACCCAATCGCCAACGGAATAGGGCCTGCCGAGATTGAGCGCGATGCCGGAGAAGACGTCGCTCAGCGTGCTCTGCAGCGCAAGACCGAGAATGATGGCGAAGACGCCGGAAGTTGCGATCAGTGTGCCCACGGGTACGCTGAAGACATCGGCGATCACGGAGAGAGCCGCGCCGAGATAGATGACGCCAACGACTAGGTCCTGCAGCAGCCGGGCTTCGCGCGGCTTGCGCTCGAAGATCAGGAACAGGCGCACGAAAGCGACCAGCACCCAGGCGCCGTTGACCCACCAGACGATCTTGGCGAAGCCGGTGAAGATACGAAGCTGCACCGTGTCCTGCGCCTGCGGCGGGGTCGGCTCGTAGGGCACGATGCCGTGATAGAGCAGAAGCGCGGTCAGGCTGATGAAAAACGCGATCTGTCCGATCAGCCTCCCGGCGCGCCGGTGGCGAAGCAGGCAGCGGCTGATGAATGTGCCTATGACCACCAAGATGCAGAACTGGACGATCGGATCGGCGAGGAGCGCAATGGACATGAGAACGACCGCGTTCAGTCTTTCGGATGGGCGGTAAATTGGCATGAACTCAGCCGCAACACCATACGGCTAACCGCGTGCTTTCCTCAACGCATCCGAAATCTCGCTGCGGGCAACGCCGATCAGGCGCTCCATGGCGCTGCGGGCATCGTCCGGGCGGCGCATGCGAATGGCTTCCAGCACCTCCTGGTGCATGGCGATCGCCTGTTCATGCGACGGGCTGGCGCGGTTGGTCAGGCGGAAGCTGGCGAGCAGTGCGGCGCGGATGGCGGTGGCGAATTGCAGATAGACCCAATTGCCGCTGGCGCGGATGATCGCGGTATGAAATTCAAGATCCGCGCGGCTCCAGGCCTCGTTGTCGCGGGCATTGGCCTCCACCATCTCCTCGAAAGCTTTCGATATGCGGAAGAGATGGTGAGCATTGGCGTTGGCGGCGGCCTGCGCAGCGGCGGCCGGTTCCAGCAATTGACGGGCCTCGATCAGCGAGGCGTGAAAACGGTCGTCATTGCCGAGCCGCAAGGTGGCGTCGAGCACGAGCGGATCGAGATAGTTCCAGTTCTCCCGCGGAAGCACGGTGGTGCCGGCTCGCGTGCGCGAACGGATCATGCCGAGGGCGGCTAGATATTGCATGGCTTCGCGCAGGCTGGTGCGGCTGACGCCGAATTGCTCGGTCAGTTCCGCTTCGTTCGGCAGCGTGGACCCTTCGGCCATTTCGCCGGAGATGATCCTGTCGATGAAGCTTTGCAGCAGCGCTTCGCGCACGCCGCGCTTGCCGCCCTCCGAAAGCCCGGGCATAGCCGCGGTCAATTTGCGCCCCGTCTTGCCGCTGCCGGCACCGTCTCTCCGATTGTTCCCCATTCTGCGCCTCCCGCAATCACCGAGCGCGGCCATCCCAAGCAGACTGTATATAAATCCTACCAATGTTGACAATAAATATGATGAAATCTACCGTCCATGCCGGGTTCATCGATGCACGCGGGGGACAAAGGCTGCAGATGACGGTGGTGGAGCTCACGGATAGCGGCTTGACCGCACGGCTTTCCACGCGCGGCGGCATCGTGCTCGGCCTTTGGTGGGAGAGGAACGGTGCGCGTCTGCCTTTGCTGCGTGAAGCGCCTTCGGATGAGGCCGATGCGCGCTCCTCCGGTTGCTATCCGCTCGTTCCCTTCGGCAACAGGGTGAAGGGCAATCGCTTTACCTTCCGGGGTAAGGACTATGTCTTCGAGCCCAATACGCCTTGGGATCCTCATTATCTGCATGGCGAGGGCTGGCAGTCGGAATGGGCTGTTTTAAGCCAAAGCGGCAGCGAGGCGGAAATCGGCTTCTCGCATGCAGGCCATGGTACGCCCTATGCCTATGAGGCGCGGCAGCGTTTCGCCATTCATGACGGATGTTTCGACATGCATCTTCACGTCAGGAACCTTGGACCGGAGGCACTTCCCTTCGGCCTGGGTTGGCATCCCTACTTCCCAATGACATCGGCAACGACGCTGAAGGCGCCGGCGCGGCGGTTCTGGACGGAAGTGGAGGGCTGGCTACCGGGAGAGGCGGCTGATATTCCCGGCGACCTGAATTTCGCGACGGGGCGCGGATTGCCGTATCGCTGGGTCAACAACGGCTTCGAAGGGTGGGATGGCGTGGCGGAGATCGTTTGGCCCGAACACGATACGCGGCTGCATTTGATGGCGGATCAGCAACTTAGGCATTATTTTATTTTCATTTCGGATGCCGGCTTTGATCCGGGTTTTCAGCGCGACTATTTCTGTTTCGAACCGATGTCGCATCTGGCAAACGGGCATAATCTGCCGGACCTCGGCGATCTCACCGTGTTGGAGCCGGGCGAGGCGATGTCCGTGAGCCTGCAGGTACGTCCGGAAGCGATCGCCTAGCGGTTCCCAGTTCGAGGAAGGACACTCATGACCAATCGACTTTCCGGCAAGCGCATCCTGATCACCGGCGCTGCACAGGGCATCGGCCTGGCGATCGCCAAGGCTTGTGCCGCGGAAGGCGCGGGCCTGTTCCTTATCGATATGGATGGCGCATTGCTGGCTCGCGAGGCGGAAGCGCTGAAGGCCGCGGGTGCAGTGCTCGGCCATGCCGCGGCCGACATTACCGATGCCGCGAAGATCGAGGCTGTCGTTGCGCAGGCGGGCAGAGAGATCGGCCGGCTCAATGCGTTGATCAACAATGCCGGCGTGAATGTCTTTGCCGAACCGCTGGCGACGACCGATGCAGAGTGGCAGCGCTGCTTCGACATCAATCTCAAGGGTGCCTGGAATTGCTGCAAGGCGGTGTTGCCCGGCATCATCGCCGAGGGCGGCGGCGCGATCCTCAACATTGCCTCCACCCATGCCTTCACCATTATCCCGCATACTTTTCCCTATCCGCTCGCCAAGCATGCCCTGCTCGGCATGACGAAATCGCTGGGGCTCGAATATGCGGCCAAGGGTGTCCGAGTGAACGCGTTGGCGCCCGGCTACGTCGCGACCCAGAAGGTCATCGACTATTGGAACAGCTTTGCCGATCCCGAATCCGCCAAGGCGGAGACGATGCGGCTGCATCCGGGCGGACGGATCGCAACACCGGAGGAGATTGCGCTCGCCGCCGTCTTCATGATTTCCGACGAGTGTCCCTTCATGAATGCCACCTGCCTGACCATCGACGGTGGCCTCAGCGTGCAGCAGCATCCTTGATTTCGAAACGCTGCGGTGCATAAGGTCGCAGCCGTCTCATCTCCTGGGACAAAGCTTGATATTTAGATGACGATTATCATCTTACATCTGTCATTTCATCTTGCTATCTGCTTCTGAGGGGCGCACCTCCCAACGCCCTGGCATCATCAAGGAATACCCATGACACAGTCTTTTGTGATTAGCGGCGATTTGCTGATCGGCGCGGATTCGACCGGCGACAACAAATCCGTGCGCGCCATCAACCCGGCGACCGGCGCGAACCTGGAGCCAGCCTTCGCAATCGCCAGCGAGGCGGACGTCGCCCGCGCCTGCGAGCTGGCAGGCCGGGCATTCGATACCTATCGTGCTACCAGCCTTGAGGCCCGCGCGACCTTCCTGGAAACGATCGCGACCAATATCATGGAGATCGGCGATGCGCTGATCGAGCGCGCCACCGAAGAAACCGGCCTGCCGGCTGCCCGCCTGCAGGGCGAGCGCGCCCGCACCGTCGGCCAGCTCCGGCTGTTCGCGCAAGTGGTTCGTTCGGGCGAATGGCTCGATCTGCGTGTCGATCCGGCGTTGCCGGAACGCAAGCCGCTGCCGCGTCCGGATCTGCGCCTGCGTCAGATTCCGCTCGGCCCCGTCGCCGTCTTCGGCGCCAGCAATTTCCCGCTCGCCTTCTCGGTTGCCGGTGGTGATACCGCTTCGGCGCTGGCGGCCGGTTGTCCTGTCGTCGTCAAGGGCCATCTTGCCCATCCGGGCACCGGCGAACTGGTTGGTCGCGCCATCCGCGCCGCCGTCGTTGCCTGCGGTCTACCGGAAGGCACCTTCTCGCTCCTGACCGGCGCGAACGAGACCGGCGCGGCACTGGTCCGCCATCCGCATATCAAGGCGGTCGGCTTCACCGGCTCGCGCGGCGGCGGTGTGGCGCTTGGCGCAATCGCGGCGGCTCGGCCCGAGCCGATCCCGGTTTACGCCGAAATGAGCAGCGTCAACCCCGTCTTCCTGTTCCCGGCAGCTCTTGCAGCCCGTGCGGAGGCGATCGGCAATGCGTTCATCGGTTCGCTGACGCTTGGAGCCGGTCAATTCTGCACCAATCCGGGTCTGCTGTTTGCCATTGACGGTCCCGATCTCGATCGCTTCATCGCCACGGCAAGTGCAGCACTCACCGGTTCGGCCCCGGCGCCGATGCTGACGCCTGGCATTCATGCCGCTTTCGACAATGGTGTTGCAGCACTTGCCGGCCATGAGGCCGTGAAGACCGTCGCGCGCGGCGCTCCGGCAGAAGGCGTCAACCGCAGCCCTGGTGCCTTTTTCGAAACGGATGTCGAGCATTTCCTGGCCGACGACCGGCTTGGCCATGAAGTCTTTGGCGCCAGCGGCCTGCTGGTCCGCTGCAAGGACATCGACCAGATGATTGCGATTGCCGAAAAGCTCGAAGGCCAGTTGACCGCGACGCTGCAGGTCGATGCCGACGACTATGCCATCGCCGCCAAGCTGCTGCCGGTGCTGGAGCGCAAAGTCGGGCGCATCCTCGCCAATGGCTGGCCGACCGGCGTCGAAGTCAGCCATGCCATGGTGCATGGCGGCCCATTCCCGGCGACCTCGGATAGCCGCACGACCTCGGTCGGCACGCTCGCCATCCGCCGCTTCCTGCGCCCGGTATCCTATCAGGACCTGCCGGAAGGCTTGTTGCCGGTGGAGCTGCGGAATGAAGGCGTGAAAAGCCTGCCGCACCTGCTGGATGGCGTTCGCGGCGGTAATTGAGTGCTGAGAAGCCCCTCATCCGGCCTCCTGAGTTTTTATCGAAGGGCGGCCACCTTCTCCCCGCTTGCGGGGAGAAGGCTGGGGTGAGGGGCAATCCTCGGACCCAAAACCAGTTGAAACTCAAACCACCGCGTAAACAATCCCGGTGAACGAGCCGGCGTGGTGCAGCAACTCGCGCTCACCCGAACCATCCAGGCTTGCCGAATAGAGATTGCCGCCGATGTCGGTGAAGAACATGCGGTTGTTCGGTAGGTCGAGCGACAGGCCGATGCCTTCGTCCAGGCCTTCGAGGACGACTTCAGATGTGGCGGCGACCTTGTCCATGTTGGCGCGGTTGACGGTATTGCCGCGCGGAAGATTGCCTCGGTCGGTCCAGTAGATAGTGCGCGTAGCGAGATCGAGTTCGAGGTCGATCGGTTCCGGCAGCTTGTCGAGCAAGGTCTCGATATCGCTGCGGCTCGTTGCCGTCTCGCCCTCAGGAATATTGATGCCGGCGCGGAAGATGCGTCCGAGACCGGCATCCGGCGGTCCCTTCTGCGTCCAGTATACCTGCCCGCGCGGCAGGTCGAGGGCGAGGCCGACGCACCAGCGCTCAATATCAGCACTGTCGGCGGGGCCGTCGCCGTTCTGGACAAGGGTTTCGATGTCGGAGCCGTCGATATTGGCGCGCATCACCCGCATGCCCTCGCGGTCGCACCAATAGAGCTTGCCACCCTCGCGATCGATCTGGATCTGCTTCGGCGTTACCAGCGTGCCGCCCGGCGCAATCAGCGTCACGTGATTGCTGCCGTCGAGGTCGATGCGCTCGATCGAGCCGTCATGGGCATTGTAGTCGGTGCCCATTTCCGTCCAGTAGAGCCAGCCGTTTTCGCTGTCGACAAGAACGCCGTCCGGGCTGCGGCCCGGGCGTTGGATGATCAGCTTGAGATCGGTTCCGTCAATGGCGGAGGAGAGAATTCGTCCGTCATTGATATCGAGGAAAAAGAGCCGTTCGGCCTTTCCGGAGGAAGCGGCAGGCGTCCGTGCTTCTGCTTCAGACATGAGAGCATCCTTTCAAAGGGTCGGATCTGCTGATGGTTGCGAGACGATGATGACATTGCTTGATGACAGCATTTTCGTCTGTTTGGGTGCCTGTCGACGATCTGCTGCGGTGCAGCAAAGATCAAGGGCCTAGATGTCGCAGATTGCTGATGATCAGCAGGGGTCGGCTTCTCTCAACGCGATCGGGGCCATATCGAAAGCGGCTGATATCTGCGATTCCCGCCATCGCCCCGGCGTGAGGCCAACGGAATGCGAAAAGACGCGTGTGAGGTGGCTTTGATCCGAAAAACCGCACATCAGCGCGATTTCGGCCAGCGGCATTCCCGTTCGCATCAGTTCCTTGGCGCGATCGACACGGCGCTGCATCACCCAGCGATGCGGCGGGATGCCGGTGCTGCGGGCGAAAGCGCGGGCGAAATGACTGGTGGAGAGGCCGCAGTCGCTGGCAAGCTGGGCCAGAGACACATCCTGATCCAGCCGGGCATTGATCGTGTCGCGGGCGCGGCGCAACTGCCAGGGCGTCAGGCCGCCGATCACGGCGGGTCGCGCCATCTGCATGCGACCGTAGCGCTGGGCGATATGGGCATTGAAGGCCTTGCCGACGTGATCGATGAACAATGCGCTCGTCCGGTCCGGCTGTTCGAGGGCCGGGATCAGGCAGGAAAACAGGTTTTCGATAACGGTGTCGCCGGTGGCAATGCCCGGCGCGAGCGGAAGTTCGACGATGCGCTCGGTGCCGAGCGTGTCGGCGATCTGGTCGAAGGTTCGGCGCGATAGATAGATATTGGTGGTTTCCTCGCGTCGCATCTTACCGGGCGGATCGAGGATCAGGCTGGCGAGCCCGATCGTACCCTGCGGGAAGGGAATGACCGGAACGAAGTATTCGCCGAGCTTCACCCGGTCCAGCGCCGGCTCCTGACGCTGCAAGCCAAGCACGAAACCGGCTTCATCGGCACGGCCGCCAGCCGTCTCGGGACAGTCCAGAGTAATTCCGTTTTTGCATAGCACGGCTTCCAGCGCACACGCTGGCGCGCTCAGCCTGAAATAGTCTTCGGACCCCGCACCATGATGCATCGTTGCTACGCCCCAAGCCTCACAACAGCCGGCCCCTCCGAGACCGATGCCAGTGACGATTACCAATTTTTGGAGCACTATCCTAGATAGTATGGAGCGAAAGCAGCAAATTGAGTCCAGATGTGATGTAAATATACAATTGCTAATATAGCGCCGATGCCAGCGCCTCACGTAAGGGGATGCTGGCACGCTTGGCTTCGTAGTGCGAGGTTTTTCAGTCGCTTAGGCGATCTTGTAGCGGTCTGCCGGTTTGGTACGCGACAGATTGGGCATCATGGCCTGGCGAGCGTTTTCGTAGGCATTCCATTGTGCGATCTCGGGAAGGGCAGGCACGGTCGCAAATTCGCCCTGGTCAAAACCGGCAAGCGCAATCTGCGCACGCCTCTGTCCGTGGAACAGCTTGCCGAAGCCGCGCTTTCCGCTCGGAGACGGGGCAGCCGCCGCAGGCGATCCGGCGGAATGCGCAGCATGTAGCGCTCTAGGATAGGTCAGTATTGGTGATGATGGCGGCAAATGCGGAGCCAATCTCGCCCTTGGCGGGCGAGATTAAATCCGGCGCAAACAGCTCGATCTCTTCTTCGAATCCCTTGAGTGCTCGGCTGCCGATCGAGATGCTCTGTTGATCGCTGAGCTTCTTCGCAAAATCCTGCGACATTAGTAGCGGCTGGCCGCTATCGCTGCATACGCCCTGTATCCTGCTGACGAGATTGACGTCGGGGCCGATGACGGTGAAATCCAGGCGGCGGCCGGAGCCGATATTGCCGTAGCTGACTTCGCCGTAGTGCAGCGCGATGCCGGCTTGCAGGCGGGCATCGGGGAAAGACAGCGTTTCGAGGCGGGCGAGGATGGCTTTGGCGGCGGCGAGCGCGGCATCGCTGGAGCGGGTTGCGTCATAGCCGGGGAAAACGGCGAGAACGGCATCGCCCATGAATTTCAGGACTTCGCCGCCTTCGCGAGCGATTGCCGGCACGACGGCGTCGAAATAGACGTTCAGCAGCTCCATCACGCGTTCGCCGGGCAGGCGGTTGGAAAGCTCGGTAAAGCCGCGCAGATCGCAGAGCATGAGTGCGGCCTCCATGGTCTCGATCTCGCCCTTGCGGATGTGGCCGGCGAGGATGCGCTGCGCCGTCATCGGACCGATATAGATATCGAGCAGGCTGAGCTCAACCTGCCGCAGCGTCCGGAGCTCGCAGGCATTGCGCAGCGACGGCATGATGCGTTCGATCACTTGCCGTTCTGGGGATGTGAAACCGCCCGGACGTTTGGTGGCGAAAGAGGCGGCGCTGACCGGGCCGTCGGCATTGCAGAGCGGAACGATCATCAGTTCGACCAGACCACGGCCGGCGAATGTGTCGAGCTGTTCCCATTGATCGTGATCGTCGCCCCGGCCGGCGATGACGATATCGCGGGTGTTCATGGCCTTCCACAAAGCACTGTGCAGGAATATCTGGGTGATGGCTCCGTGCTCGCGGTCACGGATCTGTACGGGTTCGTTCGGCGACCAGGCGACAGAGCGGCCCATGATTTCCGGATGCAGGGTCATGAGGTGCAAGCTCAGCCGGTCGACCGGAAGGCCGAGGCTTCTCAGGCGGCGGCCAAGGCCGAAGGTCAGGCCGGCCTCATCCAGCGCATGGGCCTCGTCGCTTGAGAGCCATTCGATGAGAGCGAGGATCGCGGCCGGGCTGATGGCGCCCCGCTCGGAGACGGGATATTCGATATCGAGAAGATCAGACAATGAAGGTACTGACTGGCGGGTTTTGACGGTGGTCATGATCGTGTCTCCTGAGGCGAGGGAGGGAGCGGCGCTCCGTCTTTTTGTTTTTTCGCAATTCCGGACGGAAAACCGCTGCGCACTTTTCCTGGAATTGCTCTAGTGAGCGCCACCGCCTTCGATATGGCCGGGTTTCTTGAGTAAAAGGCTGGCGATGAGCGCGGCGACGAGCGCGATGCCGAGCAGGTAGAAGGTGTCGCTGTAGGCCATGATATTGGCCTGTTGCCGCAGGCGCAGGGCGACGGCGACGATGGCCTTGTGCTGGGCGGTGGCAACGTCCGAGACGCCATGGTTCATGAAATAGGCGGTCAGTCGTGCGATGCGGGCGCGGGTGGCTTCGTCGAAAACCGTGACCGAGTCCGTCAGGATGTTCGAATGGAACTGTTCACGCTTCTGGGCGAAGGTCTGCAGCATGGCGATGCCGACCGCGCCGCCGAGATTGCGCATCATGTTGAAGAGCGAGGAGGCGGAACCGGCATTTTCCTTTTCGATGCCCGAGGTGGCGATGGCCGACAGCGGCGTGAAGACGAGGGCCTGGCCGATGGCGCGGACGATGTTCGGCCAGAAAAGCTGGTCGCTGGCATAGTCCGCGGTCATGTAGATGTTCATGAAGTTCGAGGTGGCGAAGAGGGCGAAGCCGACGACGATCATGATGCGCAGGTCGATGCGCTTCATCAGGCGCGGGACCAGCGGGATCAGGAGGAGCTGCGGAATACCGGTCCAGGCGAGCACCATGCCGATCTGCTCGGAATTGTAGCCCTGAATGCGGGTCAGATAGATCGGCAGGATGAAGACGGAGCCGTAGAGCGCGATGCCGAGCAGGAAGTTGGCGACGATGCCGAAGCCGAAATTGCGGCGTACCAGCAGGCGCAGGTTGAGGAGCGGATGGGCGGCGCGCAGTTCGATGATCAGGAAAAGGGTCAGCGAGACGGCGGCGATGACCGACAGGCGAACGATGAAGGGCGAGCCGAACCAATCATCCTTGTTGCCTTCTTCCAACACGGTCTGCAGCGAGGCGAGGCCGATCGCCATGGTGACGATGCCGGGCCAGTCGCCCTTGGCGAGCAGGCCGAGGTTCATCGGTGCACGGTCGAGCGAGGCCCAGAGCATGCCGACCATGATCGCGCCGGGGACGAGGTTGACGTAAAAGATATACTCCCAGCCCCAGTTTTCGGTGAGATAGCCGCCGATGGTCGGGCCGATGGCCGGCGCGAAGGTGGCCGACAGCGCGAAGAGGGCAAGCCCGATCGGTTGTTTGGCCTTGGGCAGAAGGGTGATGATGATGGTGAAGGCCATCGGGATCAGCACGCCGCCGGAGAAGCCCTGAATGGCGCGCAGGATGATCATCTGCTGCAAATTGGCGGCGAAGGCACAGGCAACCGAGAAGACGAGGAAAAGGACGGCGTTGACCAGCAGATAGGTGCGCACCGAGAAGACGCGGGCGAGCCAACCGGTCAGGGGAATGACGACGATCTCGGCAATCAGGTAGGACGTCGAAATCCAGCCTCCGTCGTCCGTGCCGGCGCCGATCGCTCCCTGGATGTCGGCGAGCGAAGCGTTGACGATCTGGATGTTCAGCACCGCCATGAAGGCGCCGAGCGTGGAGCCGATGACGGCGGTCCACATCTTCAGCGGGCTCATGGTGGCAGCACCGCCTGCTGTGGGGACGGGCTTTGCGGAGGAATTGCTGTTTGTGGCGATCTGAAGCGTAGCCATGACGTTTCTCCTCTGGCTCTTTGAGAGAGACAGTCTCACGGGGAGGTCCGAGTGATAATCGAGGAAGGAAGGGAAGGATCATCCAGTCTGGCTGGATAATCCCTCGCCTCAGTGTCGGCCCTGTACGGCCGCCTTGGTGTCGATGTCGGGTTCGACCGACATGCCGGAGCGCAGCAGGCCGGCAAGGCTTGCATCGTCGAGCGTGATCTTCACGGGAATGCGCTGGACGATCTTGGTGAAGTTGCCGGTCGCGTTGTCCGGAGGCAGCAGCGAGAATTCGAGGCCGCTTGCCGGCGATACGCTGTCTACATGGCCTTTAATGGCGGCATCCGGGAAGCTGTCGACCTTGATTTCGACCGGCTGGCCGGGGCGGACGTAGGTCAGTTGCGTTTCCTTGAAATTGGCGACCACATAGACCGCGTTGAGCGGCACGACCGCCATCAACTGCGTGCCCGCGGTGACGAACTGACCGACACGCAGCGTGCGGGCGCCGACGGTGCCGTCCACGGGAGCGACGATCTCGGTATAGGAAAGATTGAGCTCGGCCTGATGGGCGGCTGCGGCGCTTCGATCGCGCTGGGCGACGGCCTGATCATGCTGGGTCTGAAGCACCGCAATCTTCTTCTGCTCGGCGACGAGGGCGGCCTGGTCGCGCTGAAGGTTGGCTGCGGCCTGGTCTCGGGCAGACTGGCTCTGCTCGGCGCGCTGGGTCGTACCCGCGCCGTTGCGGATCAGGTTTTGCGAGCGCTGGGCATCGGCTTCGGCGAAGGTCAATGAAGCCTGGGAGGCAACGATGGTAGCCTTGGCCTGGTCGATGTGATGGCGGCCCCGGCGGCCTTGACGTCGGCCTGAGCCTGGGTCAGCGCTGCGCGATAGTCGCGGTTGTCGACGCGCGCCAGCACCTGGCCGGCCTTGACGTGATCGTTGTCGTTGACCAGCACCTCGGCGATATACCCGGAAATCTTCGGAGCGATGGTGGTGTAGTCGGCCTTCACATAGGCGTCGTCGGTCGATTCGATGAAGCGGCGCGTCGTCCAGTAATGATAGCCATAGTCGCCGGTGAAGGCGGCGCCGGCCAGCAATGCGGCGGCGATGATCGTGCGCTTGACTATCTTGCCGCCCGATTTGGACTTCGGAGTTTCAGCTGCGGGAGTTCCAGTGGCCGGCGCCTCGGCGACGGCGGGGGTTTTGACATCTGCTTCCAGGACGGTCTGGAACTGCTCCTTGCGAGGCAACTCAACCATTGTTTCTCTCCATGATCTCGACCTCTGTGCGAAGGCCGGTGTTTCGATGGCTGGAGAATGCGCCCTGACGCGTCGCGTGATAATGTGCTTAAATCGGGAAGGATCATCAACTCAGAGCGGATAATCGAGGGTCGATATGGACAGGCTGACGAGCCTCCAGGTGTTTGGTCGCGTGGTGGAATGCGGTGGGTTTTCGGCAGCCGCGCGGCGCCTTAACATGTCGGTCACCATGGTCGGCAACCATATACAATCATTGGAGGATCGGCTCGGCGTCCGGCTGCTGAACCGCACGACGCGCAAAGTCAGTCTCACCGAAACCGGCAAGCTCTATTACGAGCGGTCGAGCCAGATTCTCGCCGATCTGGAGGAGGCCGACAGTGCCGCGGGTGCCGCAACCTCGACGCCGCGCGGCACGCTGAAACTCTATACCAGCACGCATATTACCCGCTTCCTGTCCCCCGTCATCAGCGAGTATCTGAGCCTATACCCTTCCGTGACGGTCGACCTGAGCATCGGCGAGCGGATGATCGACCTGATCGAGGAGGGCTATGACCTTGCCATCCGCACGACGATGCCGCCCGATTCCAGCCTGGTGGCACGGCGATTGACGCCCTGGCGGCATGTGCTGGTCTGCTCACCGGATTATCCCCGGACGCATCCCGCCGTGACGGAACCCGCCGATCTCGCGAGCCACAATTGCCTGCGCTACTCCTATTACCCCTATGGCGACGACTGGCGTTTTTTCACCGAGACCGAGAAACAGGTTGATGTGAAGGTCGGCGGCAATATCGTGACCACCAGTGCCGAGACCCTGCGCTATATGGCGCTGAACGGACAGGGGGTATTCCTGGCACCCAGCTTTCTCATCATGGACGATCTGGCCTCCGGCGCGCTGGTGCGGATGCTGCCGGACTACAAGCCGGCGGAATTCTCAATCAACGCCATCTATCCAAACCGCACTTACCTGCCGACAAAAACGCGGATCTTCATCGATCTCGTCGCGGAGCGCTTTGTCGAACATCGGAAATGGATGAGCTGAGGGAGATAAAAATCCTTCAAATAACTGTCACGGACCTCGGATAATAGCCGGCTACTCCCGTAGGCCGATGCTATTCTCGATGCTGCCGGAGGTGAAGCCGGAGGTGCGTGAGATCATGTCGACGCTCCAGCAAGTCGCTTTTCGCGCCGGTTGTTCGGTTGCGACCGCCAGCCGGGTGATGAATCGCAACGGCCCGGTCAGCGACGAAATGGTCCGGCGCGTGCGGCGCGCGGCGGCGGAGCTTGGCTATCGCCCCGGCAGCCGCAGCGGCAATGGCCGGCCGGCGATCGGCGTGCTCATCCCCAGCATCACCAATCCCGTCTTTGCGGCATCGCTTTCGAGCATCCAGAACAGGGCTTTGCATGCCGGGCATAGCGTGCTGATCGCGCAATCGAATTATGATCCGGCACAAGAAGCCGATGCCGTCGCATCGCTTCTCCAGCAGCAGCCGACCGGTCTCATCCTCACGCTCTGCGATCCCGAACGCAGCCTCGTCCTGTCATCCGCCCTGCCGCCGACCGTGCTGCTCGGCAATCCGCCGACCGCCCGCTTTACCGCCGCCGTTGCGACCGATAATTTCGGTGCGGGCCGGGACCTGACCGAGCACCTCCTGCACAAGGGGCACCGCCGCATCCTGTTCATATCAGGCCATTTTTCGGCATCGGATCGGGCGAGGCTGCGCTATCTCGGCTATGTCAGGGCGATGGAGGCGGCGCGGCAGCAGCCCCTGGATGCCCTGGAGATTTCCTTCGTGAACAGCCTGGAACAGCTCGATCTTTCGGATGCGGTTTCGCGGTTTGGCCCGACGGCAATCATCGCGTCGAACGATCTTCTGGCGCTCGGTGTCATGGGTGCACTTCGACGCCAAGGCCTTTCCATCCCGCGCGATGTGTCGGTCGCTGGCTTCGACGGAATTTCCCTCGGCTTTCTAGGAGAGGTTTCCCTGACGACGGTCGAAATTCCGGACGGAACGATGGGAGCCGCAGCAGCCTCTTTGCTGCTCGACATGGCGGAGAATGCCGCGCCGCCGCGCCACCTGACCGTGGCTTATCGGTTACGACCCGGTGGAACGGTCCGCGATCTCAACGCCATTCCGTAGCATGCCGCAAATAAAAACGCCGCCTCTCCGAAGAGAAGCGGCGCGGCTTTTGCGATCAGATCGAAATTCAGCTACGCGGCAGCATGCCTTCGACATCGGAAGCAGCGTCATCAAGCGCTTCCTTCGACGTGGCCGAGTCGTCGACGATGCGCGACAGGTTGTCGACGATCGTCTGCGTGACCTTGACGCCGTTGGCGCCCGGGAAGGCATACCAGGGGATCATGACCGACATCTGGCTGAGGCCTGCCTGGAACAGCGGGTTCTTCTTGTAGAAGTCGCCAAGGTAATCTGGCGACTTGGCGGCGAGTTCGTTGTTCGGAACATAGCCGGTGCCGGGAACGACGACCGAGGCGCCATAGGGGCCGGCCGCGAACTTGGCGAACTTCCAGGCAGCTTCTTCCTTGACGGGGTCATGGGTCAGGATGACGACGGCGTTGCCGCCGGTCGGCAGGCGGCCGTTGACCGGGTCGATCAGTGGGATCTTGGCGGTGCGCAGGTCGAACTTGGCGCCGACATTCTTGATGGTGTTGACGAGAGCACCGGTCGTCTGGAATTCGAAGCCGACCTTGCCGGCAGCGAAGGCTTGTTCGCCGGCAGGCTTGGTGAAGACCGGCATGCCGCCTTCCTTGACGAAGCGCGCGATCAGATCGACGGCCTTCTGTCCTTCCGGACCATTGAAGGCAACCTTGGTTTCGTCGTCGCTCAGCATCTTGCCGCCGGCGCCGAAGAGGAGGGCGGAGAACATCCAGTCGTCGCCCTGCCAGCGGAAGTCCATGCCGTCGACGCCGTTGCCGAGCGCCTTGATCTTGCCGGCAAGCGCGATGACTTCATCCCAGGTCTTCGGCGGGTTGTCCGGATTGCCACCGGCAGCCTTCACCAGGTCGGCGTTGTAGTACATGATCGGGTTCGACGTTGCGAAGGCGAGGCCGACCTGCTTGCCCTTGACCTGGGCGAGCTTCAGGATCGTGTCCGAGAAGCCCTGTTCGGCCATGTTGCCCTCTTTCTTGACGAGGGGGCCGAGATCGACGGCGACCTTGCGCTCGTCCATCATGCGCAGGCGGTTGAGGCCGATGAAGGTGACATCGGGCATCTCGCTCGTGCCGGCCTGGCGCAGGATGGTCTGAATCCCTTCTTCATAGGTGGCCGAAGGAGCAGCGAACTGGATCTTGATGTCGGGGTTTTCCTCCATGAACTTCTTCGAGATCGTGTCCATCACGTTCTTGAAGAAGCCGGGCATGGGGTAATGAACCGTCAAGGTCGTCTCGGCATAGGCCGGGACCGTCACGACCATCGAAATGGCCGCGGCGGCGAGAATCTGGGTGATATGCTTCATCGCTCGTTCTCCTGTTCGAGCATGATGCCGAAAAGTGTAAGCGGTTTTCGGACGACATCATGCTCTACTTCTTTGATTCTAGAGCGGATTCAGATTTTAGATCGATGCGATCTAAAATCATCCGCTCTAGGGAACCAGTCAGCCTTTGAGACCGGTCATGGTGATGCCCTCGACGAAGCGTTTCTGCGCGAGCAGGAATGCGCCGACGAGGGGAAGGGTGATAATCAGCGTGGCGGCCATCAGCGCGCCGTAATCGTCGCCTGCCTCGGCGGCGCGGAAATACATGAGGCCCAGCGGCGGCGTGGCGTAGTCCTGCTTGCTGACGACGATCAGCGGCCAGTAGAGGTCGTTCCAGTGTGCGACGACCGAGAAGATCGCGAAGGCGGTGACGGCCGGCCAGGCATTCGGCACGATGACGCGGGCGACGATGCCGAGTTCCGACATGCCGTCGAGGCGAGCGGCATGGATCAGGTCGTCGGGCATGGCCCGGAAGAACTGCAGGAACATGAAGATCGCGAAGACCGAGATCGAGAAGGGCGCGACGAGAGCGGTATAGCTGTTCAGCAGCGACAGGCTGTTGAAGCCGACATAGAGCGGCAGCGCCGTTGCATGGATCGGGATCAGCAGGCCAAGCATGACCAATACCATCATCGAGCGTGCGGCCGGAAATTTCAGCTTCGCCATGGCGTAAGCGCAGGGAATGGCGATCAGCACCTGAAAGAAGAAGATCAGGCCGCAGACGAGGACGCCGTTGAGCAGCAGCGTGCCCATCGGCACCTTGGCCAGCGCATGCGTGATGTTCTCGACGTAGAAGAAATGCGTTGGAATGAGCTTCAGAGCGGAGGTGAAGATATCGTCCTGTGCCTTGCCGGCGGTCGAGATCATGAAGATGTAGGGCGCGAGGAAGACGAGCGAGCCGAAGATCAGCACGGCGAGGCGCAGGATGCGGCCGGGAGTGAAGCCTGTCGAGGTCATGTGTAATGCACCTGCCGGTCTTGGACGCGATATTGCAGGAAGATCAGCACCACGAGGATGGCGAGAAAGACGGTCGTCATCGCGGAGGCGTAACCGACCCGGAGATAGACGAAGCCTTCCTGGTAGATGGTGAAGAGCAGCACTTCCGAGGCATGGTTCGGGCCGCCATCGGTCAGCGTCTTGACGGTATCGAAGACCTTGACGGCGTTGATGATGCTGATCGTAGTGACGAACAGTGTCGTCGGTCCGAGCATCGGCCAGGTGACGAGCCAGAAGCGATCCCACGCCGATTTCGCGCCGTCGACTTCGGCGGCGGCGTAGAGCTCGCGCGGAATGGCGGTGAGGCCGGCGAGGAACAGCACCATGTTGAAACCGACCGACTGCCAGACGCCGATGATCGACAGGCTGTAGAGCGCCGTTGCCGACGAGCCGAGCCAATTCGGGCCGCGCAGGCCGATTTCGGCAAGAAGCGCATTGATCGGGCCGATGGTCGGATGGAAGAGATATTGCCAGACGGTTGCCATCGCGACGATCAGCGAGGCGACGGGCAGGAAATAGGCCGTTCGGAAGAAGCTGCGGCCGATGCCTTCGCTCTCGATCAACAGTGCCACGCCGAGGCCGAGAACGATCGAGAAGGGCGCGACGATCGCCGTATAGACCGCCGTGTTCCATAGGGATTTCTGGAATGTGCGATCCCTGAGAAGATGTGCGAAATTCTCGAAGGCGACGAAGCGGAAGCTTTTGTCGCCAAGCTGGAAATCGGTGAAGCCGAGGAAGACGACGGCGACGATCGGCAGGAGAATGAAGAGCACGATCAGGATGATGGCGGGCAGCGCCAGCAGCAGGGCCGTGCGGGCTTCGCTGCGCTCGCGTGCCGCCACCGACTGCATCGGCAGGGACGTGGCGGCGATGCTAGCCATGGGCCTTCTCCCGGCTAGCGTCGACAGTCAAGGGTCTCGCGCGCAGACGGCGGCCATCTTCGGCGAAGACCGTTGCCTGTTCCGCCGACAGGCTCAGTGCAACCGGCACGCCGGCGGAAAGACCGGCAACTTCGGCCGGGGCAAGCTTGACGACCATGGTTTCGCCGATGGCGTCGAGCTTGGCATAGAGGATCACCTCGGAGCCGAGGAATTCCATGCGCTCAATGTGAGCGGCGAGCGCATCCTGACGGCCCTGGCTGAGGCGCACGAATTCCGGCCGAATGCCGAGCGTGACATTGTTGCCGGCAACGCTGCCGTCTTCCAGCGCCAGCCGGATGCCGCCGAAGGCGACGGTGCCGTTTTCGACCCGCGCCGGCAGGAGATTGATACGCGGCTGGCCGACGAAGCGGGCAACTTCGACATGGGCCGGATCGTCGTAGATCGTCTGCGGCGCTGCCAATTGCAGCAATTGACCGCCGATCATCACGGCGACGCGATCGGCCATGGAGAGCGCCTCGGCCTGGTCGTGGGTGACATAGACGGTCGGCACGCCGGCGCGGCGATGCAGGTCGACGATTTCACCGCGGGCATGGACGCGCAGGTTGGCGTCGAGATTGGAAAGTGGCTCATCCATCAGGAAGACCGCGGGGCGGCGCACCATGGCGCGGGCGAGCGCCACGCGCTGGCGCTGGCCGCCGGACATCTGGCCGGGCTTGCGGTCGAGCAGATGGTCGATCTTCAGGGACGTCGCCATCTCGCGGACATCGCGGATGATGCCGGAGCGGATATTCTTTTGACCGGGGATCAGCGTGCCGATGAAGGGCAGGCGCTGGACGCGCGACAGGCGGCGCATGGCGAGCGGCACGGCGATGTTTTCCGAGGCGGTCAGGTGCGGATAGAGCGCGTAGGACTGAAAGACCATGGCGATGTTGCGATCCGCCGCCGCAACGCCGGAAACGTCGCTGCCGCCAAGGATGATTTCGCCGCTGTCGGCGTGATCGAGCCCCGCAAGAATGCGCAGCAGCGTGCTCTTGCCGCAGCCGGACGGGCCGACGAGGGCGATGAACTCGCCCGGCTCGACCTTAAGGCTGACGCCCTTCAGGATGGCGTTGCCGCCGAAAGATTTGGTGATGCCGGCAAGCGAGAGGGCGCTCATTCGGTCGGCTCCTTCTGTGCCTTGGGTGCCGCCTGCGGATAGACTTCCATGACGACGTCATCGAGGAAGTAGGCGGTCATGCCGGGCACGGCGACGAGCTCGGTGGATACCGTCTCGCCAAGCTGATGGATCGCAGCGCCGATCAGCCGTTCGCCGGGCATTTCGCGTTCCATCTTGTCGAGGATGAAGGCGCCGGGCGGTGCCCAGACGAGATTCGTGTCGTTGAAGCGGCCTTCCCAGCTCCAATGCAGATGGCCGCTGCCGAAGAGGGCGACATCATGGGCCGCGATTAGATCATAAAGCCGGCGGCGCTGCGCCGGGCGCACGCTCCAATAGCCGGTATCACCCTCATCTGGCGCATCGACGAACAGCGGCTTGTGCGCGAAGAGGGCAACGCGGCGGTCGCCACGGCTTTCGAGCATGTCCTGCAGCCAGTCGAACTGCTTCTGCTCTTCGGCATCCTCGAAGCCCATAAGCAGGCTGTTGAGGCCGATCAGCCGCCAATTATAGACGTCTTCCGCCCAATAATCCGGGCCGACGAGCCGACGCCAGCGCGCGAGCCGCTCCGGATTGACAGGCTGATAGGAGCCCGGCAGGTGACCGACATCGTGGTTGCCGGGCACGATAAGCATCGGCACGGAGACTTGCCGCATCATGTCCATGGAAAAGATAAGATCTTCATCCTTGTCGGCGCCGTCGACGCTGAGGTCGCCGGTATGGATGATGAGATCGGCGCCGCACGCCTCGATCCATTTCGCCAGCGGCTCCCAATTGCCGTTGAAATGCGGCTTGTTGGGGCTCAAATGCGTGTCGGTGATCTGAATGATCTTCAAGGCGCTTCTCCGAAAATCTTAGAAAGAGAGCGCTTGCCAAGGGAGTTCCTTCAGAACCGGCGCTTCCTGCCGTCCTGTTTAGAAGGCCCTGATGTCAGTTAGGTAACGGGTCTTTTCACCTGTTTTTCAGTTTTGTCACATCATCGTCAAAAGGCGCCTATGCCTGTCCTATGCCGCATTGAGACTCTATACGCTCGCGATCCGAGTGCTATAGATCGCTGCCGAAGGGGAACAGAAATGTCAGACGAACAAAGCCGCATCACCGCGCTCGAAGAACAGGTGGCCCATCAGGCCAAGACAATCGAGGAACTGTCCGATCAGGTGGCGGAGCAGTGGAAAGTGATCGAGCAGACGCGGCAGAAGCTCGACCGGCTGACTGAGCGCTTCCTGACGCTGGAAGAACAGACGCTGGATGCGCCGGCCATCACCAAGCCGCCGCATTATTGAGCGGTTCCATCGGCAGGCCAATGTCATCCGTCATTTTCAGGCGCTGGAGAAGGCTTGTCGTAACTGATCCTGCATCCAGCGATGCGCCGGTGCACTGGCATGCCGGGAATGATAGAAGACCCGAAGCGTGTACATCGGAAGTTTGAATGGCGCAGGATACAGCGAAAGAGGAACTGCCTTTGCCAGTCCCTCCGCCGCTCGCCTTGGTATCGTGATTAGAAAATCCGACGTGGCTACGACGAATGGAGCAGCCATCACACTCGGAAGCTCGACCGCCACGTCCCGACGATAACCTGCTTTGGATAGCGACCCGCTGACGACGCTTCCCGCGTCGCTCCACGGAAGCACGGCGACATGCCGCTCGCGCAGATACTGGTCCAAGGTGAGAGTGTCGCTGATCCGAGGGTGGTTCTGCCGCGCAGCAACGATATACTCGTCGGAGAAGCAGTTGAACCCCTCGACGCCTTCATAGGTGGCGGCAGAGCCCTCCGTAAAACCGAGGGCGAAGTGCACTTTCCCAGCTGCCAAATCATCGAGCGATTGTTCGTGCCCGGAATGGATGACCTTGATCCGGAGGTGAGGAGCTTCCTTCTCCAAGCGAGAGATCAAGGATGGCAGCACTGCGAACGCGGTGAAATCTGTCGCGGCGAAGGTGAAGGCGAGGCGACTGGTCGCCGGCTGGAAGGGCTGCGCAGCGGCCAGTTGGTCTCCAAGGATTCGAAGCGCCTCTTCAACACCAGCCGAGATCTCCATCGCCTGCGCAGTTGGTTGCATGGCATTGCCGTAGCGAACGAACAGCTCGTCGGAGAGAGCATCGCGAAGCCGCGCGATGGCATGGCTGCAGGCCGATGGGCTCATCCCCAGTTCATTCGAGGCGGCGAGGATGCTTCGGTGCCGGTATATGGCATCGAAGACAACAAGTAGGTTGAGATCAAGGCGGCGTAGGATCGAATGCATACTGTGCATTTTAAGCTGAAATCAATGCAGCACAATCATTTCCGGAATGCGCTATATCGGCTTGGAAATACGAACCTTGAAGAGATATCCATGATCATGCAGCTCACCTTCCGCCAACCCGTACCGGGCGATGCAGCTTATTGTTTCAACATCGAGACCTCCGCCTATGAGGGCGATGAGGCAGCGACGTTGGAAAAGATCGCAACGCGCATAGCGGAGTATCCGGAGGGCTTTCTGATCCTTGAGGCGGAGGGCCGGATTGTCGGTTTCATCAACAGCGGATGCGCATTTGACGTCGTGATGTCGGACGAGGAATTCAAGGAACTGATTGGTCACGATCCGGCTGCGGCAAACGTCGTCATTATGTCGGTCGTCGTCGATCCCGCCGAGCAAGGCAAAGGCTATTCCAAGCTCCTGATGACCGAGTTCATCCGCCGGATGACCGAGATGGGCAAGAAGACAATCCATCTTATGTGCAGGGACCACCACGTCGCGCTCTACGAGAAGATGGGATATCGCTACATAAAGCCATCCGCATCCGACCACGGCGGGAAGCCGTGGCACGAGATGATGATGGATCTCTGAGATCGTTCCCGGCTTCCAATTCGTTTGTCTGCCATTCCGGCCGTGACGCGCCATCACGTTTCGGTGTTTCACGCGCCCGTGTGTAACAAAATGCCCTATCCTCCCGTATCCCCTAGCGACGAGAGATTTTATAATCGCTGCCGAGAGGAGATCATCATGAACGGTGCATCGAAAGATATGATCCGCAGGCTTCTGCCGCGTGTTGCCCGTCCGGCCGCCTTTGCCGCCGGTGCGATCTTGCTTGCGGGCGTTGCGTTGCAATTCGTTACCAGCGCCTCGGCCGACGACGCTCGCGTCATTCCGGCGCCGGCCCTGGACGAAAAGCCGGGCTCCGCCGGCACGGAGACCACGGTTCTTGCGGGCGGTTGCTTCTGGGGCGTGCAGGGCGTGTTCCAGCATGTCAACGGCGTCATCAGCGCCACGTCGGGTTATGCCGGCGGCAACAAGGACGCGGCTCACTATGAGATGGTGGGCACCGGCGATACCGGACATGCCGAATCCGTGCGCATCGTTTTCGATCCGCACAAGATCAGTTACGGGCATCTGCTGCAAATCTACTTCTCTGTCGCCCATGATCCGACGGAGCTCAACTATCAGGGGCCGGACAGCGGCACGCAATATCGTTCGGCTATTTTCCCGACCAATGCCGAACAGGCCAACGTCGCCAAGGCCTATATCGACCAGCTCAATCACGCCAAGGTTTTCGAAGGGGCCATTGTCACCAAGATCGAGCCGGCACGGCAATTCTATGCCGCCGAGGATTATCATCAGGACTTCCTGACGACCCATCCCAACTATCCCTATATCGTCATCAACGACCTGCCGAAGATCAAGAATCTGCAGCGCATTTTCCCGAAAGACTATCGCGCCGATCCGGTTTTGGTCGAAGCGAACGCGTCGGGGAATTAACCCGGTTCTAGTCCATGCCGGCGGAAAGCAGATGCCGGTGAGCGGGCAGGATGTGGTGTTCCGTGAGGGGTGCCAAAGGGATATCGCCCGGATTGGCTGGAGATATCCACCGTATTTCCTCGATCTCGGCGGCGGGCTGAATGCGATCATCGCCGATATCGAGGCGATACACCTCGGCGATCACGCGATGATCCGGCTCGTTGGCGGCCTCAGCTTCGAAGCTGCCGAAAGGACTTAGCTGTGTCGCAGTCAATCGCAGGCCGATTTCCTCATTCAGTTCGCGGATAAGTGCGGCCGCGGCGGTTTCGCCGGCTTCGATTTTGCCGCCCGGCTGCATGAAGGCTGATGTTCCCCGCTTGCGGACCAGTAAGGTGTCGCCGTTGCCTCGCAGGATCAAGGCGGCTGCAATGCGGATGCTCTTCATCAAATCGTCCTCTGTCATTTTCGCGCACTGATATATTCAACAATGCCGGCTGCCGCAGCCGCTTGGAAAAAATATTTGTCCGACCGTGGAATAAGATCGTCTCGGCTTCCGTATATTGGGGTATGGAACGCAAAGGACGCACATTCGATGTTTTGGGGCAGCTCGGTTCGCTGAGACGCTATGCCCGTTCGCTGGTCCGCAATGCGGATGAGGCGGAAGACCTAGTGCATGATGCGCTGGTCAAGGCCTATGAGCGAAAGTCGTCCTTCCGGCGCGGCGCGAACCTGCGCACCTGGCTGCTCTCGATCCTGCACAATGCCCATATCGACCGCTTGCGCCAGACGCGCTCGCTCACTCGCCGCCATGAAGAGGCGGCTGTTGAATTCGACCAGGCACTTCCGGCCTCGCAGGATCATGCCGTGCGCCTGAAACAGGTGCGCAACGCCTTCTTCAACCTGCCGGAAGAGCAGCGCGAAGCGCTGCATCTCGTGGCGATCGAAGATCTTTCCTATCAGGAGGCGGCATCTGCGCTCGGCATTCCCGTCGGCACGCTGATGTCGCGCATCGCCCGCGCCCGCGCCAGCCTGAGGAATTTCGAGAATACACCCGCGGTTTCGCATCTTCGACTTATCGGAGGCGGCAATGAAGACAATTGATCCCGTCATCGACGCTGATCTCGATGCTTATGTCGACGGTGAGCTGACCGTCGCGCGCCGTGTCGAGGTGGAATCCTATCTTTCGGAACATCCCGCGATCGCCGCCAAGGTCATGGCCGATATGAGCATCCGCGGCGAACTGCGCATGGCGCTCGCCGGCGAAGGACTGGCGGCGAAGGCGGAAACGCGCGAAGCCGCACGGCGGCTGGAGCGCGGGCTGGCTTATGGCCGGGTTCTGAGCTCGTTCCAGCGAGTTGCCGCCGTCGTGATGCTGATGGCGGCCGGCTGGGTCGCGCATACATCCTTCGGCGCTTTCAGCGCGAGCGAAGTCAACGCTTCCGTTCCGGCGCCCGCTTTCGTCGATGGTGCGGTGCAAGCCTACCGGGCGACGGCCCTGCGCGAAGCGATGACGTCGCAGCCGCCGCATGCGGCCTATAATCCGGACGAAATCCGCGCATCGACAGCAATCGTCCTGCCGGAGCTGCCGCAGGGTTGGCGCGTCACCGATGCGCAAATCTATCCCTCCGATTTCGGTCCGAGCGTTGAAATGACAATCAATGCCGGCGAAGGCGGTCAATTGTCGCTGTTTGCCGTCCGTCCCGGCAATTTCGCCGTCCAGAAGGTGAGCCATGTGAAGCGTGACGACGTCCAGGCTGCCTATTGGCAGATCGGCGAGGTCGCTTACGCGCTGATCGGCGGCGGCAAGGCGGCGGAACTCGATGGCGAGGCCGAAAAGCTGGCCCGCAGTCTGTACTAGTTTGAATCAAAGGAGAACGACCATGAACCCGACCAATCCGCGATACGGCTATGGAGCCGCCGCCGGCTCGCAGGCGCTCTTCGACGAAGGTCTGCGCAAGCATATGCTGCGCGTCTACAACTACATGGGTATCGGCCTTGTGGTGACCGGCATCGTCGCGCTGATCGTCGGCACGACGCCGGCGCTCTATGTGCCGATCTTCCAGACGCCGCTGAAGTGGGTCGTCATGCTGGCGCCGCTCGCCTTCGTGCTGTTCTTCTCGTTCCGCATCCAATCGATGTCGGCTAGCACGGCGCAGACGATGTTCTGGGCCTTCTGCGCCGTCATGGGCCTGTCGCTCGCTTCGATCTTCCTGGTGTTCACCGGCACCAGCATTGCGCGGACCTTCTTCATCGCCGCGACCATGTTCGGCGCGACCAGCCTCTATGGCTATACGACCAAGCGTGATCTTTCCAACATCGGCTCGTTCCTGATGATGGGCCTCTTCGGTGTGATCATCGCCAGCGTCGTGAACATCTTCCTGGGTTCGAGCGCCCTGCAGTTCGCGATCTCGGTCATCGGTATCGTCGTCTTCGTCGGCCTGACCGCTTGGGATACGCAGAACATCAAGGAACAATATGCCGAGAACTACGATCAGGAATCGTCGCAGAAGCTCGCCGTCTTCGGTGCGCTGTCGCTCTACCTGAACTTCGTCAACATCTTCCAGCTCCTGCTGAACTTCACCGGCGAGCGGGAGTGATTTCGAACTTTTTTGCTCATGCATGATCTTGTCCGAAAACCGTTTCACACTTTTCGGGATCATGCTTCAGGATTGCGTCTCCCTGGGGGTTTCAAGGGACGCATGACGCGCCTGCGGTATCTGCGCCGATACCGCGGGCGCACTTTTTTGGGGATCGGGAAGCGGCGCGCTCGTCCAGCTCGCATATTTTCGTTTCCATTGGACGCCCGGTAACCTGTTCGGTTGCCGGGCGTTTTCTCTGTTCGCTGCCCGGTCGAAGTGCAATAATTTGGATCGTTCCAAGTTTCTGTGAGGATGTTCTTGGAGACGAGGCCTCGGCGCGTGATTTATTTTTCTCCCGAAAACGTCCGCGAATTGTGCGTTTTCGCACAGCCTTCTAAGCATTCTCGTCAAACCTTTCCATTTACCCATTGACAAAATTTGGAACGTTCCAAATAATTATCCCATAACAAAGAGCAAGGGATTTGGTGGAGCTTCATGAGCAAGGCACGTGTCACGGTCATCGATATTGCGCACGCCGCCGGCGTGTCGAAATCGACCGTGTCGCTCGTTCTGCAGGGCAGCCCGCTGGTCAACGAGGCGACGCGGGCCAAGGTGAATGCGGTGATCCGCGAGCTCGGATACGTCTACAATCGCGGTGCCGCCAATCTGCGGCAATCGAAGTCGAAGATCGTCGGCATTGTCGTCAACGACCTCACCAACAGCTTCTTTGCGGAGCTCGCCGTTGGCGTCGATATGGTCGTGCAGTCGGCCGGCTATGTGCAGTTCCTGTCCAATACCGGCGAGAGCATAGACCGGCAGCGGGAGGTCGTCGCTTCGATGCGCGAGCACGGCATTTCCGGCCTGATCGTTTCGCCTGCGCGCGGTACGGAAGCGGCCGACTTCAAATCGTTCACCAATGCCGGCATTCCGGTTGTGATCGTCGTGCGCAATATTCCCGGCGCAAAGGTCTCGTCGCTGGTGTCGGACAATTTTGCCGGCGCATCGGCGGCGGTCGAGCATCTGGCCGGTCTCGGCCACCGCCGCATCGCCTTCATGGGCGGCTTTGCCAACACCGCCGTCTTTGCCGAACGGCTCGACGGCTATCGTGATGCGCTCGCCAAGGCGGAGATCGCATTTGACGACGATCTCGTCGTTGCGACCGCGCCGTCGCGCGCCGGCGGGGTCGAAGCGGTCGGCCGCGCCATGCTGCTGGCCCATAAGCCGACGGCGGCGGTGTGTTTCAACGATGCGGTCGCCTTCGGCGTCTGTGATGGCCTGAGGGCGCGGCGGCTGGAGCCGGGCGTCGATTTTGCGGTGGTCGGCTTCGATGACGTGATCGAGGCCGAAAGTGCAGTGCCGGCGCTGACGACAGTTTCCGTCGATCCGCAAGGCATGGGCCGGCGCGCCGCACAGTTGCTCTTGAAGCAGATCAATTCCGGCAAGGTGGAGGCGGAGGCGATCGTCAGCGCCGTTCGGCTGGTGGTGCGTCAAAGCTGCGGAACCGGGCTGGACCCAGCGGCAAGGAGGGCCGTGTCATGACCAATGTAAAATGGGGCTTGATCGGTGCAAGCACAATCGCCCGCGAATGGATGATCGGCGCAATACGCGCAACCGGCGGCGACGTCGTCTCGGTGATGAGCAGGGACGCGGAGCGTGGCCGCGCCTATGCGGCTGAGAATGGTATTGCCAAATCGGTGACGGATGTCGCCGATCTCGTCACTGATCCCGATGTCGATGCCGTCTACATCTCGACGACCAACGAATTGCATCGCGACCAGACCCTGGCGGCAGTCAACGCCGGCAAGCATGTGCTCTGTGAAAAGCCGCTGGCGCTGACGCTGGAAGACGCGCGCCTCATGGTGCAGACCGCGAAGGGCGCCGGCGTGATCATGGGCACCAACCATCATCTGCGCAATGCCGCCAGCCTCCGCGCGATGCGGGATGCTATCGCCGCCGGCAAGATCGGCAAGCCGCTGAGCGCCCGCGTTTTTCACGCCGTCTATCTGCCGCCGCATCTACAGGGTTGGCGGGTGGACAAGCCGCAGGCGGGCGGCGGCGTCATTCTCGATATCACCGTACACGATGCCGATACGCTGCGCTTCGTGCTGAACGACGATCCGGTGGAAGCGATCGCCCTTGGCCAGAGCGGTGGCATGGGCAAGGCAGGGCTTGAGGATGCCGTCATGGGGGCTCTGCGGTTCAGGTCCGGCGTCATTGCGCAGTTCCACGACGGTTTTACCACAAAATATGCCGAGACCGGCTTCGAGGTGCACGGCACCGACGGCTCGCTGATCGGCCGCAATGTCATGACGCAGCAGCCTGTCGGTCATGTCTACCTGCGCGACCGCGATGGCCAAAACGAGCTGCCGCTCCATCACCACAATCTCTATGAGACGGCGCTTGCCGCCTTTCATGCCGCGATCGAGGGCAGGGGAAAGCCGTCGGCGACCGGCGAGGACGGTGTGTGGTCGCTGGCAACGGGTCTCGCCGTCGTCAAATCGGCTGCCACCCGCGAAGCCGCCAAGATTGATCCAGGACTTTGAGCGTCGCGATGAACAAGCACATCACCCCCGCCGAGGCGGCTGCCCTGATCCCCGATGGCGCCATCGTCTCCGTCTCTTCCTCAAGCGGTCTCGGCTGCCCGGACCTGATGCTGAAGGCGATCGGCGAGCGTTTCGACGCGACCGGCCATCCGCGTGACCTGACGACGCTGCATCCGATCGCCGCCGGTGATATGAGCGGCATCAAGGGCGTCGATCATATTGCCAGGAAAGGTCTGCTGAAGACGATCATCGGCGGCTCCTATCCGTCCGGCCCGTCGAGTTCCGAACCGCCGCTGATCTGGCAGATGATCGGCAACAACGATGTCGCGGCCTATAATATTCCGTCCG
Source organism: Rhizobium sp. NXC24 (assembly GCF_002944315.1). NCBI lineage: Bacteria > Pseudomonadati > Pseudomonadota > Alphaproteobacteria > Hyphomicrobiales > Rhizobiaceae > Rhizobium > Rhizobium sp. NXC24. The sequence continues at coordinate 3,518,810 of NZ_CP024311.1, read as the reverse complement.
GCATTCTCTTCGACATGCATCGCGAGGCCGCCGCCAAGCGTCCCGGCGTGTTGACCAAGGTCGGCCTCGATACCTTCGTTGACCCGAACCGCGAGGGCTGCGCCATGAATGCGGCAGCCGGAGCCGAGCCGGTGGTGAAGCGCATCCCGTTCGAGGGGGAAGACTGGCTTTATTTCAAGGCGATCGCGCCGCAGGTGGCAATCATCCGGGCGACGACTGCCGACGAGCGCGGCAATCTCACCTATGAGCATGAGGGCGCCTATCTCGGCGGTCTCGACCAGGCGCTCGCCGCCCGCAACAATGGGGGAATCGTCATTGCCCAGGTCAAGCGCCTTGCCAAGGAAGGCTCGCTGAAACCGCATGATGTGCGCATCCCCGGAGTTCTTGTCGACTATATCATTGTCGATCCGGATCAGAAACAGACTACGCAGACGCTTTACGATCCGGCGATCTCGGGCGAGATCTTTCGGCCGCTCGACAGCTTCCGTGTGCCGGAATTCAATATCCAGAAGGTCATTGCCCGGCGGGTGGCGCAGGAGCTGCAATCCGGCAGCGCCGTCAATCTCGGCTTCGGCATCTCGGCCAATGTGCCGCGTATCCTGATGGAAGAGGGGCTGCATGGCGCGGTCACCTGGGTGATCGAGCAAGGGGCGGTCGGCGGCGTGCCGCTGCTCGATTTCGCCTTCGGCTGTGCGTCGAACGCCGATGCCTTCATGCCGTCGCCCTATCAGTTCACCTATTTCCAGGGTGCCGGTTTCGACGCTTCGCTTCTCTCCTTCCTGGAGATCGGCCGCGACGGTTCGGTCAATGTCTCCCGCCTCAGCTTCCGGCCGCATGTGACGGCCGGCGCCGGCGGCTTCGTCGATATCACCGCGCGGGCGAAGAAGATCGTCTTCTCCGGCATGTTCAATGCTGGCGCGAAGCTTGGTGTTGAGGATGGCCGGCTTGTCATCGAGAAGGAAGGCAAGCTGAAGAAGCTGGTGAACGCGGTCGAGCACGTTACCTTCTCCGGCCCCCGCGGCATCACACAGGGGCAGGATATCACCTATGTCACCGAGCGCTGCGTGATGAAGCTGACGCCGGACGGTTTGTTGCTGACGGAGATCGCGCCCGGCGTCGATTTGGAGGCGCATATTCTCGATCAGTCGGAATTCCCGCTGCTCGTCTCCGACCGGCTGAAGGTGATGGATGCAGCTTTGTTCCAAGACGCGCCTATCGGTCTGACGCTGCCCGCCAAGGCCAAGCGTGTTCTGGAAGGAGCGCGCCATGGGTGAGGTCAAGGTTTCTGTAGAAGGTTCCGTCGCGACGATTACCGTCTCGCGGCCGGAAAAGCTCAACGCCTTCGACATCGACATGCTGAAGGCGCTGGCCGCTGCCTGCGACGATGTGGAGGCGGATAGTTCCGTCCGCGTCGCGATCCTTATCGGCGAAGGCAAGGCCTTTTCGGCCGGCGGCGATATCAAGGCCTGGGGCGGTATGGCGGCCAACGAGTTCGGCCATGCCTGGGTGCGCTTCGGCCATCGTGTTTTCGAGCGGCTGGCGACGCTCCGCATGCCGGTGATCGCCGCATTGAATGGTCATGCGCTCGGCGGCGGGCTGGAACTGGCGGCTGCGGCCGATATCCGCATTGCGGAAAGCCAGATCAGGATCGGCCTGCCGGAAACCAGCCTTGGTATGGTTCCGGGCTGGTCCGGTACGCAGCGGCTTACCAAGCGGTTTGGCGCGCAGATCGTGCGGCGCATGGTGCTGGGCGGAGAGATGTTTTCCGCCGAGGAAGCACGCGCCTACGGTCTTGTGGACGCGGTCGTCGAAACGGGAACGGTGCTTGCCGCCGCCAGGGATTACGCAGCGCGGATTGCCACGCGCGGACCGGCGGCGCTGGAGATTGCAAAGCTGATGATCGCTTCGGCCAATGGCGAGGATAATGGGTCCGCCGTCGAGGCGTTGGGATCGATCCTGGTCGCCAAAACCGGCGACCTCAAGGAGGGCGTTGCGGCCTTTGCCGGCAAACGCGCCGCCGAGTTCAAGGGGGAATGGTGATGACGGTTCTTGCGAAGCCACAGGCGCTTCCCGATGTAAAAGTGCGCGAATTCAAGATGCTGATCGACGGCAAATGGGTCGAAGGCATCGAGACCGGCACGATCGAGCGCGTGGCGCCGAGCCATGGCGTCACCGTCAGCCGCTATAAATCCGCGACTAAGGACGATGCGCATCTGGCTATCGCGGCCGCGCGCAAGGCATTCGACCACGGTCCCTGGCCGCGCATGACGGCGGCGGAACGCTCCAATATCCTGCTGAAGGCTGCCGACATGATCTCGGCGCGAGCCGAGGAGCTCGCCTATCTCGACGCCATCGAGGCCGGCAAGCCGATTACCCAGGTGCGCGGCGAGATTGCCGGTTCCGCCGATATCTGGCGCTATGCAGCCGCCCTTGCACGTGATCTGCACGGCGAGAGCTACAACACGCTTGGTGACGGCACAATGGGCGTCGTGCTGCGTGAAGCGATCGGGGTCGTCTCGATCATCACGCCCTGGAATTTCCCGTTCCTTATCGTAAGTCAAAAGTTACCTTTTGCACTGGCCGCCGGCTGCACGGCGGTGGTCAAACCCTCCGAGCTGACGTCTGGCTCGACTCTGGTGCTCGGCGAAATCCTGATGGAAGCCGGCGTGCCGGCCGGCGTCGTCAATATCCTCGTCGGAACGGGTGCCGATGTCGGTGCGCCGATGACCAGCCATCCGGATGTCGACATGATCTCCTTCACCGGTTCGACCGGCGTTGGGCGACTGACCATGGCGAGTGCGGCGCAGACGCTGAAGAAGGTTTCGCTCGAACTCGGCGGCAAGAACCCGCAGATCGTTTTTCCCGACGCCAATCTCGATGAGTTCGTCGATGCCGCGGTGTTCGGCGCCTATTTCAACGCCGGCGAATGCTGCAATGCCGGCTCGCGACTGATCATCCATCGCGATATTGCCAAGGATGTCACAGCGCGTATCGCCAGCCTGTCGGAAAAGGTGAGGGTCGGCGATCCGCTCGACCCTTCCACGCAAGTGGGCGCGATCATCACGCCGCAACATTTGCAGAAGATCCAGGGCTATGTTTCCGGCGCGGCAAAGAGCGGCGCGACCGTGGCGCATGGCGGCAGCCAGATCGATTTCGGCTTCGGCCAGTACATGGCGCCGACCATTCTCGCAGACGTTAAACCGGAGATGGCGGTGGCGAAGGAGGAGGTATTCGGGCCTGTCCTTTCCGTGCTGACGTTCGAGACGACCGAAGATGCGATCCGCATCGCCAATTCCATCGATTACGGCCTTTCCGCCGGCGTCTGGAGCCGCGATTTCGACACGTGCCTGACGATCGGGCGACGGGTGCGGGCCGGCACGATCTGGATGAACACCTTCATGGATGGTGCGGCGGAACTGCCCTTCGGCGGCTATCGCCAATCGGGACTTGGGCGCGAGCTCGGCCGGCATGCGGTGGAAGATTATACCGAGACAAAAACGCTCAACATGCATATCGGCCGGCGCACCGGCTGGTGGATGCCGAGGTGAGATGAATGCCCATGGCTGGGAGGCCGTGGTGGATTTGTTCCTCGCGAAGAGCGCGGAACAGGGAGGAAGCAGCGGGAGGAGGTCTTGCTGCGCAACTGTTAAAACCGGGAGGAAAATATGCGTAAATTGATGACATCTGTGGCTGCGGCCGCCCTTCTTATGACGGGCACCGTGACCGTAGTGCATGCGACTGAAAGCGTTGAAGTCCTGCATTGGTGGACCTCGGGCGGCGAGGCGTCGGCGCTGGAAGTCCTGAAGAAGGACCTGGAATCGAAGGGCATAGGCTGGGTCGACATGCCGGTTGCCGGCGGTGGTGGCAGCGAGGCCATGACCGTTCTGCGCGCCCGCGTCACGGGTGGCAACCCGCCGACCGCCGTGCAGATGCTCGGCTTCGACATTCTCGACTGGGCCAAGGAAGGTTCGCTCGGCAATCTCGATGCGGTCGCTAATAAGGAAGGCTGGGACAAGGTCGTCCCGACCGCCCTGCAGAAATTCTCCAAATATGACGGCCATTGGATCGCCGCTCCCGTAAACGTCCACTCCACCAACTGGGTGTGGATCAACAAGGAAGCGCTGGACAAGGCCGGCGGCAAGGTGCCGGAGAATTGGGACGAGCTGATCGCGCTGCTCGACAATTTCAAGAAGCAAGGAATCACGCCGATCGCCCATGGCGGCCAGCCGTGGCAGGATGCGACGATCTTCGACGCCGTCGTGCTCTCGTTTGGCAACGACTTCTACAAGAAGGCGTTCATCGATCTCGATCCCGATACGCTCGGCAGCCCGAAGATGAAGGAAGCCTTCGACCGCATGACGAAGCTGCGCTCCTATGTCGATGACAACTTCTCCGGCCGCGACTGGAATCTTGCCTCCGGCATGGTCATCGAAGGCAAGGCCGGCCTGCAGTTCATGGGCGACTGGGCCAAGGGCGAATTCCTGAAGGCGAAGAAGGTGCCGGGTAAGGATTTCGTCTGCATCCGCTTCCCGGGAACGCAGGGCTCGGTGACCTTCAACTCCGACCAATTCGCGATGTTCAAGGTCTCCGCCGACAAGATCCCGGCGCAGATGCAAATGGCGTCCTCGATCGAAAGCCCGACCTTCCAGTCGGCTTTTAATGTCGTCAAGGGCTCGGTTCCGGCCCGCACCGACGTTCCGGATACCGCCTTCGATGATTGCGGCAAGAAGGCGATCAAGGATCTGGCCGAAGCCAACAAGAACGGCACGCTGATGGGCTCCATGGCCCATGGCCACGCCAATCCGGCGGCGGTCAAGAACGCGATCTACGACGTCGTAACCCGCGAATTCAACGGCGATCTGTCGTCGGATGACGCGGTCAAGGAACTCGTCTCGGCGGTTGCGGCGGCGAAGTAAGGTAGTTCGGAGCAAGGAGTGCCCCTCATCCGGCCTGTCGGCCACCCTCTCCCCGCTCGCGGGGAGAGGGTTCGGGCGAGGGCTTCACTTGCTCCGTACGCAGATAATCAAACTAGGTGTTCGACCATGAACAGTCGCAGTCGAATGCAGGTGCTATTGCCCAAGCTGGTGCTGGCCCCGAGCTTCGTCGTCATTCTGATCTTCGTATATGGCTTTATCGCCTATACCGGCTATCTGTCGCTGACCGACAGCAAGATGCTGCCTTCCTATAACCTTATTGGTTTCACCAACTATGATAGGCTTTGGGCGTTGCCGCACTGGTGGCGTGCGATCACCAATCTCGGCATCTTCGCTTCCCTCTATATCGCCATCTGCTCGGCGCTCGGCCTCGCCCTTGCTATCCTGCTCGACCAGAAAATCCGTGCCGAAGGGCTGCTGAGGCCGATCTATCTCTATCCGATGGCGCTGTCCTTCATCGTCACGGGAACGGCGTGGAAATGGTTTCTCGATCCTGGCATCGGCCTTGAGAACACCATGCATCTCTGGGGCTGGGAGAGTTTTTCCTTCACCTGGATCAAGGATTCGAAAATGGCGATCTATTGCGTCGTCATCGCCGCCGTCTGGCAGTCTTCGGGCTTCGTCATGGCGATGTTCCTTGCCGGCCTTCGCGGCGTCGACAACGAGATCATCAAGGCGGCGCAGATCGACGGCGCGTCGGCGGTCACCACCTATCGCCGCATCATCATTCCATTGATGCGGCCTGTGTTCCTCTCGGCCTTCGTCGTGCTCGCCCACCTCGCGATCAAGGCCTATGACCTGATCGTGGCGCTGACTGGCGGCGGGCCGGGGCAGGCGACCGAACTGCCGGCTACCTTCATGTATTCCTACACTTTCACCCGCAATCTGATGGGCATCGGCGCCTCGTCGGCGATCATCATGCTGGCGATGATCTTTGCCATCATCATCCCCTATCTCTATTCGGAAATCGGCGGAGGGAAACGCGCATGAGCAACCCCAATCCGCAAAACGCCATCTCGCACGGCAAGCTGACCCGTGGGCTGATCTATGCGGCGCTGATCCTGTTTGCCGTCTATTACCTGCTGCCGCTCTATGTGATGCTGGTCAATTCCTTCAAGCCGCTTGAAGAGATTCGCCAGGGCGGCATGCTGAACCTGCCGAAGACCTGGACGATCGAGCCCTGGATATCGGCCTGGTCGACGGCGCAGATCGGCGTGCAGCCGACGGGGCTCAGGCCCTTTTTTATCAACTCGATCCTGATGGTCGTTCCTGCCGTCGCCATCTCCACCATGGTCGGCGCGCTGAACGGCTATGTGCTGACGAAGTGGCGTTTCCGCGGCGCGGAAATCTTCTTCGGTATGCTGCTGCTCTCCTGCTTCATCCCGTTCCAGATCGTGCTGATCCCGATGGCGCGCATCCTCGGTTTCTTCGGCATCGCCGGGACCATATGGGGGCTGATCCTCGTCCACATAGTCTACGGCCTCGGCTTCACCACGCTTTATTTCCGCAATTATTACGAGGCCTTTCCGACCGAGCTGGTCCGCGCCGCGCAGATCGACGGGGCGAGCTTCTTCCAGATTTTCCGGCGCATCCTGCTGCCGTCTTCGGGGCCGATCATCGTCGTCTCGGTCATCTGGCAGTTCACCAATATCTGGAACGACTTCCTGTTCGGCGCGTCCTTTTCGGGCGTCAGTTCGACGCCGATGACGGTCGCGCTCAACAACCTCGTCAGCTCGTCGACGGGCGTCAAGGAATACAATGTCCACTTCGCCGGCGCGATCCTCGCTGCCCTGCCAACCCTCATCGTCTACATCGTCTCCGGCCGATTTTTCGTCCGCGGCCTGATGTCCGGCGCCGTCAAGGGATAAGACCATGTCCTTCCTGAAAATCACCAATCTGCGCAAGTCCTATGGATCGCTCGAAATCCTGAAGGACATCAATATCGAAATCGAAAAGGGCGGATTTCTCGTGCTCGTCGGCCCGTCCGGCTGCGGCAAGTCCACCCTGCTCAACACCATTGCCGGGCTGGAGCCGATCACCTCGGGCGACATTGCCATTGCCGGCCGCTCGGTCAACGGCCTGGCGCCGTCGCAACGTGATATCGCCATGGTGTTCCAGTCCTATGCGCTCTATCCGAACATGACGGTTGCCGGCAACATCGCCTTCGGCATGGAAATCCGCAAAGTTCCGAAGGAGGAACGCGACAAGGCGATCAAGCAAGTGGCCGACATGCTGCAGATCGGCCATCTGCTCGACCGCAAGCCGAGCCAGCTTTCCGGCGGCCAGCGCCAGCGCGTCGCCATGGGCCGGGCGTTGGTGCGCGATCCGCAGGTCTTCCTGTTCGACGAGCCGCTCTCCAACCTCGATGCCAAGCTGCGCGTCGACATGCGCACCGAGATCAAGCGCCTGCATCAGCGCATGAAGACGACGATCGTCTACGTCACCCATGATCAGATCGAGGCAATGACGCTGGCCACGAAGATCGCCGTCCTTAAGGACGGTGTTCTGCAGCAATTCGGAACGCCGGCGGAAATCTACAATCACCCTGCCAATACCTTCGTTGCGGACTTCATGGGCTCGCCCGCCATGAACCTGCTGACCGCGACGGTGGAGAGCGGGCCGACGGGATTGCAGGTCTCGCTCGACCGACCGAATGGCGCGGCCCCCCTGAAGCTGCCTGTCAACGGGAGCGGCGCCGGACTCGGCGCCCATGCCGGCAAGGACGTGATCTTCGGCATTCGGCCGGAGGCGCTGACCGACCTCGACGGTGCGGACCGCAATGCCCATTCGCTCGCCGAAGGAGACTGCCTGATCGAGGTGGTCGAGCCGGCCGGTTCGGATACGTTTGCGATCGTCCGCCTCGGCGGCAAATCCGTCGTGGCGCGGCTGCGCGCCGATGCCCGCATTGCCCCCGGGCAGACGACACGGCTTGCCTTCAATCTCGACAAGGCGGTGTTCTTCGATCCGCAGAGCCAGGTTCGGATAGCGTGAGCGGCAGCATGGCAGAACCGGATATCGTCATCATCGGTTCGGGGATCGGTGGCTCCACTGTCGCTTCCGGCCTTGCCGCCTCGGGCGCCAACATATTGATCCTGGAGACCGGCGAACGGCTGGAGGACCGACCGGAAACCCGCGACCAGCGGGCGATCTTCCTGCGCGGCCATTTCCGCCCGAAGGAGACCTGGTACGAGAAAGACGGCAAGGGGTTCAATCCCGGCAACTACTACAATGTCGGCGGCAATTCGAAATTCTACGGCGCGGTGCTGATCCGCTACCGACGCGAGGATTTTGAGGAGATGCGGCATCTGGACGGCGTGTCGCCGGCCTGGCCCTTTCCGTATGAGGAGCTGGAGCCCTGGTATAGCGAGGCGGAGCAGCTCTATCAGGTGCGCGGCAGCCTCGGCGACGATCCCTGGGAACCGCCGCATTCGCAACCCTATCCATTTCCACCGGTACCCGACGAGCCGGCAATCGCCAGTGTCCGCAAGCGACTGAAGGACAGTGGCATGCATCCGCATTCGCTGCCGTTGGGCGTCGATATCGACAAGTGGCTTGTCAAGGGCCGTACGCCCTGGGATGCGCATCCGCATAGTGCCGACGGCAAGATGGATGCCGAGACGGTGGCGCTTGCCAAGGCTCTGCAATATCCGAACGTCAAGCTGAAGACCGGCGCGCGCGTCACGCGGCTCCAGGCTGCCGGCGATGGGCGGATGATCGCCGCGGTGCATTATTCCGCCTATGGAGAGGCGCATGTCGTACGACCGAAGCTGGTCATCCTTGCGGCCGGGGCGGTGCAGTCGGCGGTGCTGCTGCTGAGATCGGCTGACGATGCGAATCCGCGCGGGCTTGCCAATCGCTCCGATCAGGTCGGCCGCAATTTCATGAACCATAATTCCTCTGCCGTGCTGGCGATTTCGCCCTGGTATCGGAATGATTCGGTCTATCAGAAGACTTTCGGCTTCAACGACTTCTATCTCTCGGATGGCGAAGGCGGGCCGCCGCTCGGCAATGTTCAGCTTTTGGGACGCGTTTCCGGCACGATCCTCAAGGCGAATATGCCGACTGTGCCGGAATGGCTTCTGAACAGGCTTTCCGCCCATGCCATCGATTTCTATGCCATGAGCGAGGATCTTCCGTCGCCGGAAAGCCGGATCACGGTCGACGGCGACCGCATCGTGCTGCAGTGGGTGCGCACCAATTGGCAGGCGCATCTCGATCTGGTGAAGAAGCTGAAGAGCGTGCTGCGTAAGGCCGGCTTCCCGATCGTGCTGTCACGTCCCTTCGACAAGCGCACACCGTCGCATCAATGCGGCACGGTCAAGATCGGCAATGACGGCTCGAGCGCGCCGCTCGATGTCTTCTGCCGCGCCTTCGATCACCCCAATCTTTTCGTGGTCGACGCCAGCTTCCTGCCGACTTCGGCGGCGGTGAATCCGGCGCTGACCGTGGCCGCGCAAGCGCTGCGCGTGGCCGACCATATCGTGCGGGAGGAGCTGCGGTCATGAAGGCAAGGCGTCCGATCGCCGTCGTCACCGGAGGCCGCAAGGGGATCGGTTTCGGTATTGCGCGGGCGCTGGCGAGAAGCGGTTTCGATCTGGCGATCACCGGTGTCGAGGTAGAGCCGCCGTTGGCGGAACTTGCGGAATTGAAGGGGAATGGCGGGCGGGCAATCTATCTGCAGTCTGATCTTGCCGCTCTCTCGGGACACATGGGAACCGTCGAGGCGATCCGGGCGGCTTTGGGCGAGATCGATTGCCTGGTCAATAATGCCGGCATTGGCCCCGTCGTGCGCGGCGATTTCCTTGATTTGGCGCCAGAAAATTTCGACCGGATCATCGACGTCAATCTGCGCGGCACGGTGTTTTTTACCCAGGCGATCGTTCGTTCGATGCTCGCGGCGAAGACGTCGCTGCCGCGTTCGGTGATCAACATCACCTCGGTCTCGGCAGCGCTGAGTTCGCCTGAGAGGCTAGATTATTGCATCAGCAAGGCCGGTCTCTCGGCCTTCTCGCAGGGGTTGGCGCTGCGGCTGGCGGAGACCGGCATTGCCGTCTTCGAGGTGCGGCCCGGCATCATCCGCACCGACATGACGGCGCAAGTTTCGGAGAAATACGACGCATTGATCGATGGCGGCCTGGTGCCGATGAAGCGCTGGGGCGAGACGGGCGATGTCGGCAGCATCGTTGCGGCGCTGGCCAAAGGGGGCTTCGGTTTTGCCACGGGATCGGTGATCCCTGCGGATGGTGGGCTGGGGATCGGGCGACTGTGAAGGATTTACCCTTGCCCCATCGGGAGGAGGGAAATGCGATCTCGTGCCGGGAACATGATAAATTTGAGGACTGGAATGAGCTACGACTACATCATCACCGGCGCCGGACCGGCGGGCTGCGTACTCGCCAACCGTCTGAGCGAGGACCCCATGGTGAAAGTCCTGTTGCTGGAGGCTGGCGGCGGTGATTGGAATCCGTTGTTCCACATGCCGGCCGGCTTCGCCAAGATGACCAAGGGGGTGGCGAGCTGGGGCTGGAAGACGGTGCCGCAGAGGCATATGAAGGGCCGCGTGCTGCGCTATACGCAGGCGAAGGTGATCGGCGGCGGCTCCTCGATCAATGCGCAGCTTTACACGCGCGGCAACGCTGTCGACTACGATCTCTGGGCACGCGAGGATGGCTGCGAGGGCTGGGACTATCGCAGCGTGCTGCCTTACTTCAAACGCGCCGAGGACAATCAGCGCTTTGCCGATGACTATCATTCCTATGGCGGCCCGCTCGGCGTTTCCATGCCGGTATCGGCGCTGCCGATCTGCGATGCCTATATCCGCGCCGGTCAGGAACTCGGCATCCCCTATAATCACGATTTCAACGGCAGACAGCAGGCGGGTGTCGGCTTCTATCAGTTGACGCAGCGCAACCGCCGCCGCTCGTCGGCTTCGCTGGCCTACCTATCGCCGATCAAAGATCGAAAGAACCTGACCATCCGTACCGGTGCGCGGGTGGCGCGCATCATTCTCGAAGGCCGCCGCGCCGTCGGCGTCGAGGTGGTGACAGACAAGGGTGTCGAGATCATTCGGGCGGACCGGGAAGTGCTGATCTCCTCCGGCGCCATCGGCTCGCCGAAGCTGCTCTTGCAATCCGGGATCGGCCCGGCCGACCATCTGACCTCGGTCGGTGTGCCGGTCACGCACGACCTGCCGGGTGTCGGCGGCAATCTGCAGGACCATCTTGATCTTTTCGTCATCTCGGAATGCACCGGCGACCACACCTACGACAATGTCGCCAAGCTGCATCGTACGCTCTGGGCCGGGCTGCAATATCTGCTGTTCCGCTCCGGTCCCGTCGCCTCGTCGCTCTTCGAGACCGGCGGCTTCTGGTATGCTGATCCCGATGCCCGCTCGCCGGATATCCAGTTCCATCTCGGCCTCGGCTCCGGCATCGAGGCGGGCGTCGCACGGCTGAAGAATGCCGGCGTAACTTTAAATTCCGCCTATCTGCACCCGCGCTCGCGCGGCACGGTGCGGCTCTCTTCATCCGACCCATCCGCCGCGCCGCTGATCGATCCGAACTATTGGAGCGATCCGCACGATATGAAGATGTCGCTCGAAGGCCTACGGATCGCCCGCGACATCATGAGCCAGGATGCGCTGAAGCCCTTTGTGCTGGCTGAGCGGCTGCCGGGTGGCAATCTGACAACGGAGGCGCAATTGTTCGACTATGGCTGCGCCAACGCCAAGACCGACCATCATCCCGTCGGCACCTGCAAGATGGGCACGGACGCCATGGCGGTCGTCGATCTCGAGCTGAAGGTGCGAGGGCTCGAGGGCCTGCGCGTCTGCGACAGCTCCATCATGCCGCGCGTGCCCTCCTGCAACACCAACGGCCCGACGATCATGATCGGCGAGAAAGGCGCGGATATCATCCGCGATCGGGATCCGCTACCGCCGGCGATTTTCTCCTGGGAGCGCAATGACACGCGGCCGCGCGCGCGGGCGGATGTTCGTTAAAAAGCAAAACGCCCCGAAGTTCGGGGCGTTTCGTTTACGGGAGGAGAGCTCTTACCACTCGGCTACGCTGCCGTCTTCATGGCGCCAAACCGGGTTGCGCCAGCGATGGCCTTCCTTGGCGCGCTCGATGACGTAGGCTTCGTCCACTTCGATGCCGAGGCCGGGGCCTTGCGGGATGCTGACGAAGCCGTCGGCATAGTGGAAGACTTCCTTATTGGAGATGTAGTCGAGGATGTCGTTGCCCTTGTTGTAGTGGATGCCGAGGCTCTGTTCCTGGATGAAGGCATTGTAGCTGACGGCGTCGACCTGCAGGCAGGCGGCAAGCGCGATCGGGCCGAGCGGGCAATGCGGTGCCAGCGCCACGTCATAGGCTTCGGCCATCGCCGCGATCTTGCGGCATTCGGTGATGCCGCCGGCATGGGAAAGGTCAGGCTGCAGGATGTCGACATAGCCGTCCGACAGGACCGACTTGAAGTCCCAGCGCGAATAGAGCCGCTCGCCGAGCGCGATTGGCGTCGAGCAATGATTGGCGATTTCCTTCAGGGCTTCACGATTTTCGGAGAGCACGGGTTCTTCAATGAAGAGCAGTTTGTAGGGCTCGAGTTCCTTGGCGAGAACCTTGGCCATCGGGCGATGGACGCGGCCGTGGAAATCGACGCCGATGCCGATATAGGGGCCGATCGCCTCACGAATGGTGGCGATGGTCTCAACAGCCTTCTCCACCTTGTCGTAGGTGTCGACGATCTGCATTTCCTCGCAGCCGTTGAGCTTGATCGCCTTGAAACCGCGGGCGACGACGTCCTTGGCGTTGTTGGCGACGTCGGAAGGGCGGTCGCCGCCGATCCAGGAATAGACCTTGATCTTGTCGCGCACCTGGCCACCCAGCAGCGAATGGATCGGCTGGCCAAGCGCCTTGCCCTTGATGTCCCAGAGCGCCTGGTCGATGCCGGCAAGCGCCGACATGTGGATGGCGCCGCCGCGATAGAAGCCGGCGCGGTACATGACGTTCCAGTGATCTTCGATCAGGAAGGGGTCCTTGCCGATCAGATAGTCTTCCAGTTCGTGCACGGCGGCCTGGACGGTCAAAGCCCGGCCTTCGACCACTGGCTCGCCCCAGCCCGTGATGCCCTCGTCTGTTTCGATCTTCAGGAACATCCAGCGCGGCGGCACGATATAGGTGGTCAATTTGGTGATTTTCATGGGAACGCTTCCGTTTCGGCTTTTGGATCATATCAGCGGCGCCAGGCCGCGGATTTCGGGATTTCAGGTCTTGTTTTTCTCCACCCGCCCGATCGCTTTTTCGGCGGCGGCAAGGTCGCGGGTGGCAAGATCGAGCATGCGATGGGCGCAGTCGCGCGCAGAGGTGCGGTTGCGCAGGCGCAGCGCCTCCACCAGATCGCCATGGACGGCGATCGCCTCATCACGGCTGTCCACCGCGACATTCGAAGCATGCAATGCATATTTCAGCCCGGCATGGATGGCGCTCGACAGGCGGCGGAACACCTGGTTGTGGCTGGCGCTCAAAAGCACCGTATGGAACATCACGTCGGCTTCGGTGAAGCGTTCGGGATCATCGCCGGAATCGCGCATCTGCCGCCAGGCTTTTTCGAGATCGGCTATCTCCTGGGCGGTGGCGCGCTCGGCGGCATATTCGGCGGCCACCGGCTCGATGGTACGCCGCGCCTCGAGAATGCAGCCGAGAATATCGAATTCGGCGATATAAGGACCCATCCACTCTAGCACGTCCTGATCAAGGATATTCCAGTCGTCCTTATCGCAGACGGTGGTGCCAATGCGCGGCTTGCCGCGCACGAGCCCTTTCGATTCGAGGATCTTCAGGGATTCACGGATGACGGTGCGGCTGACGCCGTAGAGATCGCAGAGATCGTTTTCGCGCGGCAGGGGCGAGCCGGAAGGATAGCGTTCGGAACAGATGTCCTCGGCGATCGCCGCCGTGACGTTCTTGCGCACGCGCGGACGGCGCTCCGCCGCTCCGTTCAGCCTTTGCTCTTGCTGTTCAAACGAATCCAATTGCCTTCTCCGCAGCCGTTCTCCCGCGCGGCCGAGCCTCTGCTTAGCGGAATTTATTCCGCATGGCGATAAGCGTCGGCGCGTTTGGCGGGCCATCCTTGCCAAAAGTCACACTATTATAATCATCATACATTGGCAATTGACTGGTATGATGATTTATCATAATTCAAGAAGCACTGCCAGGGAGGGCAGTGTGCTTCATTTCGAATTTTGGGAGAGAGTCATGCGCTTTTTCAAAGCAGCTATTCTGGCTGGTACGGTTGCGGTCATCGCAGCCACCTCCGCCTTGGCGGCAGACGTGAAAATCGGCTTCGTGGTCAAGCAACCGGAAGAACCCTGGTTTCAGGACGAATGGAAGTTCGCCGACATCGCCGCCAAGGAGAAGGGCTTCACGCTCGTCAAGATCGGCGCGCAGGATGGCGAAAAGGTTCAGGCTGCGATCGACAATCTCGGCGCCCAGGGTGCGGAGGGCTTCATCATCTGCACGCCCGATGTGAAGCTCGGCCCTGGCATCGTCGCCAAGGCGGCGGCCAACCAGCTCAAGCTGATGACGGTTGACGACCGTCTGGTCGGCGCCGACGGCAAGCCGCTGGAAGACGTGCCGCATATGGGCATTTCCGCCACCAAGATCGGCGAGAGCGTCGGCCAGGCGATTGTCGATGAAATCAAGAAGCGCGGCTGGGACATGAAGAATGTCGGCGCGATCCGCGTTTCCTACGACCAGCTTCCGACCGCTGTCGACCGCGTCGAAGGCGCTATTTCGGTGCTGAAGGGTGCCGGTTTCCCGGCCGCGAACATCTATGACGCGCCACAGGCCAAAACCGACACGGAAGCAGCGCTCAATGCTGCGACCACCGTGCTCAACAAGCATGCCGACGTGAAATACTGGGTGGCCTTCGGCCTCAACGACGAAGCCGTGCTCGGCGCTGTCCGCGCGACGGAATCGGTCGGCATTCCCGCCGCCAACGTCGTCGGTGTTGGCATCGGCGGCGCGGATTCGGCAATCAACGAATTCAAGAAGCCGCAGCCGACGGGCTTCTTCGGCACCGTCATCATATCGCCGAAGCGTCACGGCTACGAAACCGCGATCGATATGTACGACTGGATCGCCAACAGCAAGGAACCGCCGAAGCTGACGCTGACCTCCGGTTCGCTGGCGCTGCGCGGCGATTATCAGAAGGTCCGCAAGGATCTCGGTATCGAATGATCGTCCTCTCCGGATGATCGCGGCCCGGTGGCAGTTTTGCCGCCGGGCTCTTTTACCAGCGAGAGAAACATGGCCTTTCTCGAATTCAACGGTATTTCGAAGAGCTATCCCGGCGTTCAGGCGCTGTCGAACATCACCTTTCCGGTCGTCAAAGGCGCCGTGCATGGGCTGATGGGCGAAAACGGCGCCGGAAAGTCGACGCTGATCCGCATTCTTTCCGGCGATCAGGCGGCGGATGCGGGTACGATATCCATCGACGGCCAGGAGCAGCACTATCATTCGGTGCGGGATGCTTTTCACGCCGGCGTCACCGTCATCCATCAGGAATTGCAACTGGTGCCGGAACTGACGGTCGCCGAAAACCTGTGGCTCGGCCGCTTTCCGGCGAAAGCCGGCATCATCAATAGCAAGACGCTCGTCGATACCGTGCGCGCCAAGCTCCAGGAGATCGGCATCGATGTCGATCCGGCCGCCAAGGTGTCGTCGCTGTCGATCGGCGCGCGGCAGATGGTGGAAATCGCCAAGGCCGTCATGGTCGATGCCCGTGTCATCGCACTGGACGAGCCGACGTCGTCGCTGTCGTCGCGCGAGAGCGAGATTCTGTTTTCGCTGATCGAGCGGCTGAAATCGAACGGCACCGTCATCCTCTACGTCTCGCATCGGCTGGACGAGATATTCCGGCTCTGCGATGGCCTGACGGTGTTGCGCGACGGTAAGCTCGCGGCACACCATCCTGACATCAGGAAAGTAACGCGCGAGCAGATCATTGCCGAAATGGTCGGCCGCGAGATCAGCAATATCTGGGGCTGGCGCGGGCGGCAGCTCGGGCCTGTCCGGCTGGAGGTCAAAGGGCTCTCAGGGTCGAGACTTCCGACGCCGATCAATTTCTCCGTCCGCAGGGGCGAAATCCTTGGCTTCTTTGGCCTGATCGGCGCCGGCCGCAGTGAGATGGCCCGGCTGTTGTTTGGTGCCGATCATCGTCACCAGGGCACGGTCACTATCGATGGCGTCACGGTCGCTCCGAACAATCCCAAGGCAGCGATCCATGCCGGCATGGTGCTCTGCCCGGAGGACCGCAAGCTCGATGGGATCATCCAGGGCCGTTCGATCCAGGAGAATATCGCCATTTCCTCGCGGCGGCATTTTTCGCCGTTGGGCCTATTGAGCCCGCGCAAGGAAGCGGCCCTTGCCGATCAGTTCATCGCCAGGCTGCGCGTGCGCACGCCGTCGCGCAAGCAGGACATCATCAATCTTTCCGGCGGCAATCAGCAGAAGGTTATTCTCGGCCGCTGGCTGTCCGAACAGGGCGTCAAGGTGCTGGTCATCGATGAGCCGACGCGCGGCATCGATGTCGGAGCAAAATCGGAAATCTATGAAATCCTTTATGAATTGGCAGCCGGCGGCATGGCGATCGTCGTCATCTCCAGCGAACTGCCGGAGGTCATGGGCATTTCAGACCGGATCATGGTGATGTGCGGCGGCAAGGTCGCTGCCTATGTGACGCGGGCGAATTTCAACGAGCACCAGATCCTCACCGCCGCATTGCCGGACAAAAACGCCGCAAGCACATTCTGACTAGGGAAATCGTGACGATGTCTTCCTTGAAAAAAATCCTTCTCGGCGAACAGGGCCTCGTCGTCATCTTCGCGGTGGCCTTCGTCATCGTGTCGCTGACGGTTCCGAATTTCCTGACCGAGCGCAACATGATCGGCCTGCTGCAATCGGTTGTCACGATCGGCATCGTTGCCTGCACCATGATGTTTTGCCTGGCCTCACGCGATTTCGATCTTTCCGTCGGCTCGACCGTCGCCTTCTGCGGCATGATCGCGGTCATGGCCTCGAACGTCACAGGCTCCATCATTCTCGGCCTGCTGGCGGCGCTCGTCTGCGGCGCGATCGTCGGTCTCGTCAACGGTGCGCTCATCGCCAAGCTGCGCATCAATGCGCTGATCGCGACGCTTGCCACTATGCAGATCGTCCGTGGTCTGGCGCTGATCGCCTCGGACGGCCGCGCGGTCGGCATCAACGACCCGAATTTCTATCAACTGGCACTCTCGACCTTTCTTGGCATTCCGACGCCGATCTGGATCATGGTGATCCTGTTCCTCCTATTCGGCTTCGTGCTGAATCGCACCACCTTCGGCAAGAATACGCTGGCGATCGGCGGCAATCCGGAGGCCTCGCGGCTGGCGGGCGTGAACGTCGCCACGATGCGGATCTGGATCTTCACGCTGCAGGGCTTCATCTGCGCCATCGCCGGCATCCTCCTGTCCTCGCGCATCACCTCCGGGCAGCCGAATGCGGCGATCGGCTTGGAGCTGCTGGTCATCTCGGCCTGCGTGCTCGGCGGCGTCTCGCTCGCGGGCGGCCGGGCCTCGATGAGCGGCGTCATCGTCGGCGTGCTGATCATGGGCATTGCCCAGAACGTCATGAATCTCCTCAATATTCCGGCCTTCTATCAATATCTCGTCCTTGGCTCGATCCTGCTGATCGCGGTGACGCTGGACAATATTCGCTCGGCCGCGGCGGGACGTGCGAGGGGATAGCCAAGGGTTGACCAGAGCCCCAGAGGTTAATTGTTACAGCGCTGTCGTCTTCGGCGGATAGAGCATTATATTGTCGATTGAGGCAGCCCAGAGCATCCCGCTTTCAAGCGACTATGCGTTCCAGCGAACGCAGGTCGCTCTGGTGCTGCCTCCTACGGCCATTGCGGGGAGGGCAAGGGGCTCTTTCCCGGCGTTCAATCAACGACTAGGAGGACGGCATGCAGATCAATCGTACAGGTTCGGCCCAGTGGTCCGGCGGTCTGAAGGACGGCAAGGGTCAGATTTCGACCCAGAGCGGTGCGCTCAATCACTATCCCTACGGTTTTGCCAGCCGCTTCGAAGGCGTTCCCGGCACTAATCCGGAAGAGCTGATCGGTGCGGCCCATGCCGGCTGCTTCACCATGGCTCTGTCGCTGATCCTCAATGAAGCCGGTTTCACCGCCGAAAGCATGGAAACGACCGCCAAGGTCACGCTTGAAAGCGTCGAAGGCGGCTTTGCCATCACCGCCATTCACCTGACGCTGACCGGCAAAGTCCCCGGCGCCGACGAAGCCACATTCACCGAACTCGCCAACAAGGCCAAGGCCGGTTGCCCGGTTTCCAAGGCGCTTGCTTCCGTTCCGATCTCTCTGGAAGTGCACGCCGCCTGAGCAGTCCTTTCGATGGAGAGCGCCGTGCCGATGGTGCGGCGCTTTTTACATGCCAGGCGTTAGGGCACGGCATCGGACGGCATGAGCCGATGCGAACCGCAGCGCAACTCATGCTACGTACTCGCCGTGAGCGCGAGCAGTTTGCAGGTCGCCGATCGACATTTCGCCCTGGGCTGCGTCGGCATCGCTTTGCGCCATCGGCGCGATGTACGATCCCATCCTGTTTGCATCGTCAGGTTTCGTTGCAGCGAGATATTCAGACTTGACCGCTGACACTTGCCAGTGCCAGCAGCAACAGGAACACGAAAGGTGGCGGGAGCTCTCGATAGTTCCGGATACGGACAATGGCAGCGATCGCGGCGAGCATAATGCAAGCGCCCAACGCCGCCCCGATATATCGGGTGCCAGCTGTTATCAAGAGCACCGCCGTTGCAAGCTCGAAGGCGGCTGTGACCCAGCACCACCAGAAAGGAAATCCAAGTCGCACGAAACCCGCGCGGATTTTCGGATGTCCACTCGCATTGACGATAGCGCCGACGAGAAACGCCCCGGCGGCCAGCCAGACGAGGATTGTATCGAGCGATGTTGCGCCTGTGAAAATGTTCATTGGAACACCCGTTGATCTCTTCTGTATAGCGACGTCATTTAATCTAGCACTGCTAGTTTGTCAATCAATGTTCCTTTTGATAGTTTTGCATCAGGAAAATCGCGCGCATGAAGATTGAGGCACGGGTGGGTATCAGCGAACGCAAGACTCGAGAACGGGCCGAACGTGAACGGAGGATCGTCGTCGCTGCGAGGACGATCGCGGAACGCGACGGCTGGGCTTCCGTCACGATCCGGCGCCTCGCCGAGGAGATAGAATACAGTCAGCCAGTTCTCTATTCGCATTTTGAAAATCGCGACCAGATCGTCGGAGCGGTCGCGCTCGAAGGCTTCGGCGAATTGGCTGCGATGCTCGGCGCCGCGATCCGGCCATCATCCACATCAAAGGAGCGAGTGGAAGACATCGCAGTCGCCTATCTCGATTTCGCTTTCGCTCGCCCTGCGATGTACGAGGCGATGTTCGTTCTGCCGACTGGCCTCCGCTTCGCCAGATCCGACACGCCAGCTCAACTTCGCGATGGTTTCGGAGCCATGGCGACGGTGATCGCGCCGTTCTCCCGGGATGTGGATACGGCTACCGAAACTTTTTGGGCGGCACTTCACGGTCTGGCGGAGCTTGAACGTCACGGCAGGATAAGACCCGCTTTCCGGGCTCAACGTATCACGCTCATCATGCAGATGGTGACAAGTCAACTCTGAGAGCGGGCCCTGCGATTAATCTGATCCCGCATAAGAGGCTTGGAAAATGCGGGATAGTGCGCTCATATTCCGCCGTAAATGTACAATCCCGCATCCAGGGCCCGGACTATCCTTTTCACGGAAAATGCATTGCGAAAAGGGGATTGCAGAATGTCCGGACTCACGTTGATTCACGTCATTATCAGCCTGATCTCCATCGCTGCCGGCATCGTCGTCGCAGAGGGATTGATTTCCGTGAAGCGCCATGAGCGCTCCACGTTTGTCTACATGGTCACCATTCTGCTCACGAGTTTGACCGGATTCCTCTTTCCTTTCAACGGCATTACGCCCGGCATCGTATTCGGCATCATCACCGTTCTGCTTTTCATTCCGACGGCAATCGCCCGCTACAGGCAGCGGATGGCCGGTATCTGGCGGCTTGTTTTCATCGTCGGCAGCCTGCTGATGCTCTATCTCAATTGTGTTGTGCTGATCGTTCAGTCCTTCCAGAAAATTCCATTGCTCAATACGCTGGCACCCATGGGGAACGAGCCGCCGATCCTCGCCGTACAGACCGTATTGCTGCTCGCGTTCCTGATCGTCGGCTTCCTCAGCGTCCGCCGTTTCCAGCCGTCGCTTCTGCGTATCTAATTATCGCAATCTGACTCCATCGACAGCGTCTCAACCGCCTCGTTTCGCGGAGCGGCTTCTTGACATTTGAGCCTTGATGATTTACGAGTGACGAAAATTAAAAATCGTCACTCGTAAATCGGAAGCAACCCAATGCTCGATCCTTCTGCGGTTAGCGCCGATCTTGCACGTCAGGAGAACGTAACGCGGATTCTCGATTCCGCCGAAAAACTGTTTCGCCACTACGGCTACAGCAAGACGACGGTTGCCGATATCGCCCGTGATCTCGGTATGTCGACCGCGAATATCTATCGGTTCTTCGCGTCCAAGACGGAAATCCACCAGGCCCTGTGCGGCCGCATGCTCGCGCTGAGCTACAAGATGGCCTACGACATCCGTCACATGCCGATCAGCGCTTCCGAGCGGCTGCGCACTTATGTCCATGCCCAATACAAGTTGACGCTCGAGACGATGCTCGACGAACAGAAGGTGCATGAGATGGTCGTCGTCGCCATCGAGCGCGATTGGCATGTCATCGAAAAGCACATTGACCGGATCCATGACCTCATGGCTGAAATCATTGCCGAAGGCATCGCCGCCGGCGAGTTTTTCGAACAGGATCCAGTCGCCGCCTCGAAATGCTTCGGCGCGGCGACAATCATTTTGTGCCACCCGCAAATGGTCGCGCAATGTCTTGCGAAGACGAACCGGGCGGAACCGGACGATCTTATCGAATTTGCTATCAGAGCGCTAAAGAAATAGTAGTACGCGCATTGGATGATCCACGCGCCTTTGCATTGCATTTGACTAAAGCCGTTTGATCAAGGAGAGCGACATGGTTTCGCTGACGACCAACATACGATCCGCTGCCGGCGCTGCCGTCTTTGCTGCCGTTGCGCTCACGCTTTCGGGCTGCAACGAGAAGAAAGAAGAGACTGCGGAGGTGATCCGGCCGGTGAAAGTGGTCGAGATCGCCCAGGCGGATACGACGCGCAAGCTCGACTATTCCGGTGCGGTCAAGGCGCGGACGGATATGAACCTCGGCTTCCGGGTCAACGGCAAGATCGTCGAGCGCAAGGTGGATATCGGCGAGAAGGTCAAGCCCGGCGACGTGCTCGCCCGCATCGACTCCACCGATTACGCTTTAGCCGTGCGCCGCTCCCAGGCCGATCTCGATGCGGCCGAGAAGCAGGTGCAGACCACGGAGCTCGCCCGCAATCGCGCGCAGCAGCTCTTCGACAAGAACGTTTCGCCGAAATCGCAGCTCGAACAGGCCGAGCTTTCCTATGACCAGGCCGTATCGACGCGGGATTCAGCCGTGTCGGCCTTGGCGGAAGCGAAGAACCAGGTCGCCTATACCGATCTGACTTCGGACATGAACGGCATCGTGACGACCATCAATGCCGATGTCGGTCAGGTGGTCGGCTCCGGCACGCCCGTCATCACCGTTGCCGTCGACGGTGAGAAGGAAGCGCAGATCGCTGTCCCGGAAATGGATATTGCGCAATTCAAGGTCGGTAAGGACGTCAAGGCGCGCTTCTGGTCCGATGACGCGCTGGTGCTGGACGGCAAGGTGCGTGAGGTATCCGGAAGCGCCGACGCGCAGTCGCGTACCTTTGCGGTCCGCGTCAGCCTGCCCAACGATCCGCGCGTGCTGCTCGGCATGACCGCGACCATCGAGGCGCTGGCCGACAATACCCGGCCTTTCGTCTCCATTCCGCTGAGCGCGCTTGCGGAGAAGGACGGTCAGCAGATCGTCTGGTTGGTCGACCGCAGTGCCGGCACCGTGCACTCCCGCAGCGTCAAGGTTGCCGACTTTGCCGATGATGGCGTGCGTGTCGCCGATGGCCTCAAGGCCGGTGACGTCGTCGTTGCCGCCGGCACGCAATTCATGAGCGAGAACATGAAGGTCAAGGTGCCGACCGGGCAGCAGGCTTCGGCTGAGACACATGGCAGCGCCGCGGCTGCCGATATCGTGCGCTGAAAGGATCGAGGGGCGGGACAATGATTATCAACAGCACCTCCGACGAAAAGAAGCGCTTCAACCTGTCGCGTTGGGCGATCGGCCATCCGAGCATCGCGCGCTTCCTGTTCGCGCTGATCATCATCGCCGGCGCGCTTGGGCTCACGCACATGGGCCAGAAGGAAGATCCGGATTTCACCTTCCGCGTCATGGTCGTGCAGACCATCTGGCCTGGCGCCTCGCTGCAGGACATGGAAGACCAGGTGGTCAACAAGATCGAGCGCAAGCTGCAGGAAACCCCGCATCTCGATTGGGTCAAATCCTATACCCGCGCCGGCTTTGCCATCACCACCGTCCAGATCAAGGGCGACACGAACACCGAACAGGTGAAGGACGCCTTCTATCAGGTGCGCAAGAAGGTCGGCGATATCGCCAACACGCTGCCCTCCGGCCTGCTCGGCCCCTATTTCAACGATGAGTTCGGCGATACCTTCATCACCCTGCATTCGATCAGCGGTGCCGGCTACAGCTATCCTGAGTTGAAGAAATTCGCGATCCAAGCCCGTGATATGCTGCTCGAGACGCCCGGCGTCGAGAAGGCTGTGATCATCGGCGATCAGCCCGAGCAGATCTATATCGATGTCTCCTCCAAGGTGCTGGCCGAGCGCGGCCTGACGCTGACCGCCCTGCAGAACGCGATCGTCGGCCAGAACAATGTCGATCCGGCCGGCACCGTCGATACCAGCACGCGCTCGGTTCGCATCTCGGTCGAGGGGGACGTCAACAAGATCGAGGATATCAAGAATCTCCGGCTGACCGCCGGCGGCCAGGTGACGCGTCTCGGCGATATAGCGACGGTCAGCGCCGGGCTACAGGATCCTTACACGGCCAAGTTCCTCTATAACGGTCACGAGAGCGTCCAGCTCGGCGTCGTCATGGCCAATGGCAACAAGGTGACCGACGTCGGCAAGGCGGTGGAAGAGACCTACAAGCGTTTCGAGGCATCGCTGCCGGTCGGCGTGCAGGTCGACCAGATCTCCAACCAGCCGGAAGTGGTGACGGACGCCATCAGCGAGTTCATGCATGCGCTCGGCGAAGCGCTGGTGATCGTGCTGATCGTCTCCTTCCTGTCGATCGGCTGGCGCTCCGGCCTGGTGATCGCCATCGCCATTCCGCTGGTGCTGGCTGCGACCTTCGCGCTCATGTACGAGCTCGGCATCGACCTGCAGCGTATCTCGCTCGGCGCCCTCATCATCGCGCTCGGTCTCCTCGTCGACGACGCGATGATCGTGGTCGAATTGATGGAACGCAAGCTGGAGGAGGGGCTGGTCAAGCTCGATGCGGCAAGCTTTGCCTATTCCTCGACCGCCTTTCCGATGCTGACGGGTACGCTGATCACCACGGCGGGCTTCATCCCAGTCGGCTTCGCCGCGTCGACGGCCGGTGAATACGTTCGCACGCTCTTCTATGTCGTCGGTATCGCGCTGGTGATTTCCTGGTTCGTGGCGGTCTACTTCACGCCCTGGCTCGGCTATATGATCCTGAAGCAGCGGCATCATGCCGGCGAGCATCACGACGTCTTCGATACGCGCTTCTACCGCCGCCTGCGGTCGTCGGTGAGCTGGGCCGTGCGCCATCGCGTCATCGTGCTGCTTCTGACGCTCGCCGCTTTCGTCGGCAGCTTGTGGTCGTTCCAGTTCATTCCGCAGAACTTCTTCCCGCAGTCTTCGCGTCCGGAAATTCTGGTCGATCTCTGGCTGCCGGAAGGCACCAGCATCAAGGAAGTCGAACGCCAGGCGCAGAGGTTGCAGGCCCGCATGGCCGATGATCCCGACAAGCGGTTCATCGCCACCTATGTCGGCGAAGGTGCCCCGCGCTTCTTCCTGCCGCTCGATCAGCAGCTCACCAACCCGAACTATGCCCAGTTGCTGGTCATGGCCAAGGACGAGCCGGCGCGCGAGCGATTGATCGTCAAGCTGCGCAGCATGCTTGCCGCCGACTTCCCCTCGGTCCGCGCCAAGGTGGACCGCCTGTTCCTCGGTCCGCCGACCGGCTGGCCGGTGCAGTTGCGTGTCATGGGTCCGGACCGGCAGGAGGTTCGCCATATCGCCGATGATGTAAAAGCGCGCTTCGCGCAGAACCCGCTGCTCGGCGCTATCCATGACGACTGGCTGGAGCCGGTGCCGGCCATGAAGCTGGTGATCGATCAGGACCGCGCCCGTGCACTCGGCGTCACCTCGCAGCGTATCCGCCAGATGCTGCAGGCCTCGATGTCCGGCGTCACCCTCGACAATTATCGTGAGGGCGAGGAGACCGTCGGCATCGTTGCACGGGAGCCAGAGGCAAGCCGCCATCTGCTGACTTCGGTCAATTCCATCTATATCCCGACCGACTCCGGCGGTTTCGTGCCGTTGTCGCAGGTCGCAAAGGTCGTGCCCGTCATGGAGCAGAGCATCGAGTGGCGCCGCGACCGCCTGCCGACGATCACGGTTAGGGCGACGCTTCCCGACAATGTTCAGTCGAACGACGTGACGGCCAAACTCTACAACGACATGGCCGATCTCAGAAACAGCCTGCCGGCGGGCTACAAGATCGAGATTCAGGGCGGTGCCGAAGACAGCGCCGAAAGCCAGGCCTCGATCGCCGCCAAGGCACCGATCATGCTGGTCATCATCGTCGTGCTGCTGATGGCGCAGCTCCAGCACTTCGGCAAGGCGATGCTGGTGCTCTCCACCGGTCCGCTCGGCATCATCGGTGCAGCCGGTGCCCTGCTGATCAGCGGCGCGCCCTTCGGCTTCGTGGCGATCCTTGGCGTCATCGCGCTGCTTGGTATCATCATCCGCAATTCGATCATCCTCGTCGACCAGATCGATCAGGACATCGCGGCGGGCATGGACCGGAAGGAAGCGATCATTGGCTCGGCCGTCCGCCGTTTCCGGCCGATCATGCTGACGGCGTTGACGGCGGTTCTGGCGCTGATCCCGATCTCGCGCGGCGTTTTCTGGGGTCCACTTGCCTACGCCATGATGGGCGGCATCCTGGTTGCCACAGTGCTGACCATCTTCGTGCTGCCGGCGGGCTATGCGCTCTTTTTCGGCCGCGAGCCGAAGAAGAAAGGACAGCAGCCCGTCGAAGAGCAGGAGAGCAACGACGCCGTACATCATCTACCACCAGCTATGGCAGCGGAATAAAAAGCGCGGGCAGAGCGTGAAAGGGGCCCCGGCTTGTGCCGGGGCCCTTTTTTATTTTCAGCGGCGTGGCTCGAAGGTCTGTGTGAGGATCGAGCATTCGCCCGCCGCGATCTTGAGCACCGTCAGGCTTCCGCCCATGGCGGCGGCCGTGTCGATGCCAATGCGATGATTGCCAAAGTCGGGCCGCGCGGTCGGCGTATGGCCATGCACCACCAGCACCGGCAATTGCGGACCTTCGGAGAGGAAGGGGTCGCGGATCCAGATCAGGTCTTCGTCGGTCTGCTGTTCCAGCGGTATGGCAGGCCGGATGCCGGCATGGACGAAAAGGAGGGGACCGATGATGATGGCGATCGGCAGGGAGCGCAGCAATTCGACATGCGCCGGCGGCATGGCCTGAAGAACGGTTTCGCAGAGTTCTTCGATGCTCCTGCCTTCTTCGAGCAGCAGATATTCCACGTCGACGCCATAGGAGGCGAGTGTCTGTACGGCGCCGAACTCGAGCCAATGGCTGTTGGCGCGCGGATCGTCCAGGAATTTCAGGAAGACATCGTCGTGATTGCCGCAAAGGATATAGCGGTCAAAGCCCACAGGTGGCGGCTCGCACAGATGCTGCAGCACGTCGTTCGATCGCGGACCACGATCGACATAATCGCCGAGGAACATTAGGAGTTTCCGGCCGGGGATCGTGACGGCATCCGCAACGATATGCCTTTCCGCTTCGATCAACGCGTCGTAGCAGCCATGAATGTCGCTCAGCGCATAGATGGCGGTGTAGCCTTCCGCTGTCAGATCAATGCGGGATCGCGGTTCCATGGACTTCGCCGCTCTCCTGCCGAAAAGTTGATCGATTAGTCCGGTCATGGACATCCGCCTACACCAAACACGACGGCATA
This sequence comes from Rhizobium sp. NXC24, assembly GCF_002944315.1. Classification (NCBI taxonomy): domain Bacteria; kingdom Pseudomonadati; phylum Pseudomonadota; class Alphaproteobacteria; order Hyphomicrobiales; family Rhizobiaceae; genus Rhizobium; species Rhizobium sp. NXC24. The sequence goes on along the minus strand of NZ_CP024311.1, from coordinate 3,492,481 downwards.
ATCTTTTGAAAATATTTCAAGAATCCCGCCATTTTAGGGCGGTAGCGCAACGCTAGTCCAATGGATGGCCAGGTGCAAGACGCGCCGGAGGGCAGGACTTACGTCAAGGTTAAGAAAAACAAGGCGATACGAGTAGTCATGCCCTGGCGCGACCAACGCGATTCTTGGCGTTGGAGCGTTTTGCGACGGATGAATGTTTGTTCGCCGATGGCGCCATAGCGGTGCCGAACTGCATCCAGTTGCACGCCATCGAACGCCTGACGGCAGCCGATTTCTCCCGGGCGCAGCCATGGGCGGCGACCGGGAACTCCAAGTTGGAGACTTTGCCGACTAGCCCTCATAGGCCTTCTGCAGGCCGGCAATATCGAGCTTCACCATTTGCATCAATGCCTGCATGACGCGCGCGGCCTTGACGGGATCGGGATCGGACAGAAGTTTACTGAGCACGCTCGGCACGATCTGCCAGGAGACGCCATAGCGGTCCTTCAGCCAGCCGCATTGCTCGATTTCGCCGCCGTCGGCAAGACCGTCCCACAGCCAGTCGACCTCTGCCTGATCCTTGCAATCCACCGCCAGCGAGATCGCATGGGTATATTCGAAGCGTATGCCACCGTTCAGCGCCATGAAGCGCTGTCCCGCCAGCGTAAAGTCGACGACCAGCACGCTGTCGGCCTTGCCGGCCGGCGTATCGACTAGGTTCTTCTGCACGTGATCGATGCGTGAATCCGGAAATAGCGAGACATAGAATGTCGCGGCTTCCTCGGCCTCGCGCTCGAACCACAGGCATGGAGCAATCTTGGACAACGGCGTTTCTCCTCTTTCGGGTTGGGTTGACCAGAGGACGGATGGAAAGGGGAAATGCCGACAAGGGAGGAAAGATTTTTATGAGGGACTTTAATTTCCAGCGAGAGGCTAGCTGATTGTCATCCCCTCGCCCCGCTTGCGGGGATAGGGCTAGAGTGAGGGGCACAGGCACGACGTTGCGGCATCGGAGAGCGTGCCTGACAATCTCATCGATTGGCTGCCAACCGCTCCGCAAACTCGATCGCTTCGATCAGGCTGCGCTCATTGGCGATCCCCTTGCCGGCGATGTCGAAGGCCGTGCCGTGGTCGACGGAGGTGCGGACGATCGGCAAGCCGAGGGTGATGTTGACGCCGGAGAGGTCCATCCATTTCCCCGTCGCCGGGTCGATCTCGAAGCCCAGCAGCTTAACGGGGATATGCCCCTGATCGTGATACATGGCGACGACGGCGTCATATTGGCCGGCGCGCAGCTTGACGAAGACGGTATCGCCGGGGACCGGGCCGACGATATCCAGCCCATCTTCGACAGCCTTTGCGATCGTCGGCGCGGAAATGTCGATATCCTGCCGGCCGAAGAGGCCGCCTTCGCCGGCATGTGGATTGAGCGCCGCCACGGCAATTTTCGGCTTGGCGATGCCTAGCTGCTTGAGTGCCTTGTCGGTCAGGTCGATGACAAGGCGCAGCCGCTCGGGCGTCACGCGCTTCGGCACATCCTCCAGCGCGACATGGGTGGTGACGTGGCTGACGCGCATATTGCCATGGGCCAGCATCATCACTGAGCCGCGGGCGCCGGTGAGTTCGGCGAGCAGCTCGGTATGGCCGGCATAATGGAAGCCGGCCTTGTTCAGCGCTTCCTTGTTGAGCGGTGCAGTGACGATGCCGCCGACCTTGCCGGTCATGGCGAGCTGAACGCCCTTCTCGATCGCCTTGAAAGCCATGCGGCCGCCATCGGCAGAGAGCCGGCCCGGCAGAATCGGTTCGCCCTCCATATCGGCCTGAATGAAGCAGAGGTTCGGCCAGTCGTCTTCCATCCGGGCTTCCGGAATCTCTATATCGAGGCCGAGCTGCCGTTCGGCGAGCCGCAGGGCCGGGCCGCTGCCCATTATTGTAAGTTTAAGCTTACCTTCATCGAGCCTGCCTTTCAACCGGGCTGCGGCCTTGACGATAATTTCCGGGCCGATGCCGGCGGGGTCGCCCATGGTGATTGCCAGGTGCCGCCTCATGGTTCTTCTCCTCCGGCAATCAGCGCGTTTTCACTCAAGAGATCGCGCCATAGGGTGGGGCCTCCGAATGCGCCGGACTTGGAGATGACCGTGGTTCCCTGCCAAGGGCCGCCGACAATCGTGGAGCGGGGCAGGCCGGGTGCGGCCTGGCCGGTGATGCTGAGGGCGGTGACGTCGAGCGCCGCGCAAAGGTTCCGCAAGGTTTCGCCGCCGGCGACAATCAATGCGGCCGGCGCCGGCAATGCGTTGGCTATGCCGCCGAAAGTGGCCTCAATCCGCCTTGCCGCATCGTCGCGTTCGAGCCCGGTCGGCAGATCGAGACTGACCATGGCGACGCCGCTTTGCTGGATTTGTCTGTCGACCGCATCGGCGCTGGCGCCTTCCGCGAGCTTCAGCCAATTGGGGCCGCAGGCCTGGAGTTGCGCCAGCGTGATCGGCTGATCGGAGCCGAACAGGCCGAGCACCGGTCTTTGCAGCCTGCGCGAAACGGGGACAGTGGGCGCGGGCCGCTCTTCGCTCGCGTCCTTTTCGGGAGGAGGGCGGTGATGCGTTGCCAAATCGATATTGCGCGCCAGGGCGCGCGCCAGCCCACCGGTGCCGCTCCAAAGGACCGGTCCCTGTAGCTCAGATGATACCCATGCGATGACGGCGTCGAGGTCGTCATCCGAATGGGCGTCGAAAACATGGATGCCGTCCGGAATGGGGTCTCCGGCATCGACCTGGTGGTGACTGAGCGCCGTGTTGAAGGCCGGCAACCCCTCCGCTCTCAAATGAGCGACGAGATCGCCGCTGATATCGCGCCAGGCGTCCTTCCCGGCAAACAGCACCTGCCGCCCGCCGCGCGTGTGCCGCCCGTGATGCGGAAAGGCCGGCGCCAGAATGCAATGCCGCCAGTGGCCGAGCCGAAAGCAGGCCGCCAGTTCCGCCGCCCAAGGGCCGCGAAACAGGCTATCCACCTTCTTGAAGGCAAGATCGGCGCCCTCCAGCAGCGGCGCGATGCCGCCGACGATGGCCGCCGCTTCGGCCGCCGATTTCTCGCGCGTGCCGCTGTCGATCGCAAGGCAATCCGGCAGGCTTGCCGGAAGCGCATCTTCGCGCTGCACCTCGATCGGCCCATAGACGCCGACGAATTCCACAGCCGTGTCGAGCGCGCCGGTCAGATCGTCAGCGATGAGGCGGAGGGTGGGCATGAGCGATCATTGCCTCCGAAGGGCTCGGGATGCGGTGGAGATAAGCATGGAAATGACGTTCCAGTGTGCCGATTTGGGTGGGTGCAGTCTTTAAATTGTGGGGGAGTTGTCAAGTCGAAAGGGCCCGTAATCCGATTGGATGACCCGGGGAAACCTTGCTCGGAATGGTAGGCGGATTTATTCTGAACTGTTCGCGAGCCTGCCCCAGCGTGCAGCCGAGGCGGAAGGCCCGGCGACACAGGGAGGTTGTCATGAAAATCGCGTCGATACTTGCAATCGGCTGGATCGGATTTTGCGGAATCGCTTCCTTTGCCTGGGCAGAGCAGGCACACACACTGGTGGTTCCCAATGAAGTCAAGTGGGGCCCAGCCCCCAAAGTGCTTCCTGCCGGAGCACAAGCGGCGGTCTTGTTCGGCGATCCCATGAAGAAAGGCTTATTTGCCCTGCGGCTCAAAGTGCCAGCCGGCTATGCGATCCCACCGCACACGCATCCTGGCGATGAGGTTGTCACGATAATATCGGGGACGATCAATTTTGGAATGGGCAAGACCGCCGATCGGAGCGCCACCAAGCCACTGCCTGCGGGCAGTTTCTTCGCGTTGCCGCCCGGCACGGCGCATTTCGTTTACTTCAACGAGGAGACTGTCCTCCAGATCACTACCAATGGCCCCTGGGGGATCAAATATATCAATCCGGCGGACGATCCTCAAAAGTCGCAATAGCTGGTTGGAAGCTTGAAGGTTGCTGCCCTATCGCGGAGTAGGGCGGATGTCACACCAACGAATCGGTCCGCGCGCCGGTAGCCATTAGGCAATGAACGGCGCAATCTTCGGCCTTCACCGAGGCTTGTCGACGTTCGCTCCATCGCTGTTTGCGGCGCCGCAGATCCGGGTTGCGGCATTCGCCACGTTTACTCTCACGCTGATATGCGGCTATGCTGGCGTCCCGGCGATAGGGCACGGTGGTCCCTGTCGATCCAAGGAGAGCAGAGTGAGCTACGATTTCCATGTGGGCCAGAAGGTCGTCTGCATCAATGACACGTTCAAGCATGTCAGCATCGACCAGTTGATCCGCAAGGGAACGATCTACACGATCCGCTGGGTCGGCGAATACACCCATTATGTCGACGGCACCTTCATCGGCGTGAAGCTCGAAGAGATCCATCGCGGCAACGACGACGGCCCCGAAGGCTACGGCGCCGCCGACATGCCCTACCGCGCCACCCGCTTCCGCCCGCTGGTGAAGGACAAGATTGCCTCGCTCCGGAAACTGCTGGCGCCGACGCCGGATGCGCCGGTGGAGAAGGGGAGGGTTAAGAAGAGGGAGAAGGTTTGAGGGGGGCTTGCAATCCAACAGTGAGTTCGAAACCTGTTCATTTCGGGTTGGGGCTACCCAAGGTCCTCTGGTGCGCGAATGACCAACCCAAACGCATTTTCAGACCTGCTCGCAACCAGCAATTCCACATTGGGGTAGTTGGACGATAGGGCGGTAAGTTCTGCCCTATCGTCTGCGGACGTACGAAGACCAAATATTAGACCATCAAGTTCATTGCGGCCGAACGGAACATCCTCAAAAAGTTCTCCCGGACGTCTTCCCCCGCCGCTGTTTAAGCGCCACTCCTCCTCGTAAGCCCATTCGGTTGACTTCGTGTAGACCGCGCGATCAAGTATCCCAGCTCGATCTAGCGTTCCCACGCCTGCGAAAATATCTGCAAGTTGGATTTCGCTAACCAAGGGCGGTACCTGATCGACATATTCAATAGGCCGTGCCGCACCATATGGACTGTCAAACGCGGGTATTGATCTGAACCTGAGTATCACGCCCTTATGAGAGTCCGCGTAGTGCGCCCACATCAGGCTATTGTCTGGTCTGACCGTCAGGCAAAGGATTTTTAGGTCCTCTAGAAGCTTCGCGGCTTTGGCGTTCACCGTTGGTAACGCCTTTAGCATTCTCTCAAAACCCTCCTCAAAGGCGGGACCGAACTCACGAAACAGTTCATCCTTGCTCAATTTCACGCGAGGATCGCGAAGCAATTTAAAGAGCCTGCCAACCGGGTTTTGGGGATCAGGCTCCAATCGGCCTTGGTAGACATCCCATAGACGTTCTAAAGCCAACGGTTTTACGGACGCGAGGTCTGCCGTAATCTGCATGTTGAACTGAATGTCAAAGGGATCATTAAAAAGCGCAGGAGCAGACCAACGCAGCGTCCGGTTCCTGAGTACGATCTTTGCGGTGGTCGCCGTCATGTACTTGTAAAAGTACAAACGGTCATTGGTCCAGTTTTTAGAGATTACCAAAACTTTTTCGTAGTTCATCTCCAGCGTCAACCTAAGAATTTAAGAGAGGGTGCGACCGCTTACTTCCTGGAGGGCTTGACTCCAATTATGTAGATCACCAGTAATCTGGTCAGCCACGTCCCCAAATAGAGTGAGCATCTTCCTAGAAAAAACTGGTGCTGCTAGAGAGATTTGAACTCTCGGCCTCTCCCTTACCAAGGGAGTGCTCTACCCCTGAGCTATAGCAGCAAACCGTGGCGCGTTGTGTGCGCCGTATTGGGCGAGGCGGCTATTGCCATAGGTGAGAGGTAAGTGCAAGCCGCAAATTTCAAGTTCGGTGAAAGATCGCTGGAAAAATTATGTCGGTCTTTTGAAGCCGGGGGATTTCGGCTATGGGAAGGTCATGGGTGCGGATAAGACGAAAAGCGGTGATGAGCAGCTCTCGCAAGGCGGTTTGACGGCCGGCGGGGGGAAGGAAGGCGCAGGCGCGAAGCTTAACCTCGAGGCGGAGCGGCGGCGTGAGCGGGCGGCGCAGAAGCTGCGTGAAAATCTTGCCCGCCGCAAACAGCAGGTCCGGGCGCGCCGCGCCGGCCAGGCGGACGAGACGGATGGGCTTCCCGCCGCAAATTCGTCCGATGCAAAGGATGCCGCCGCAAAAATGGACGAATCGTAATGATTTGATGTTGGTCATCATCAAACAGCATCAAACGAATTGAAGCCTTAAACTATTTCGTCTAAACAGCGCTCTCTCCCCAAACGCGTGGAATTTGGCGCACGGAACTTCAGGAAAGGCGGGCCTCGCCCGTAGTCATATATGGATCGTATCAGGATTGTCGGCGGCAACGAGCTCAACGGTATCATTCCGATCTCCGGCGCCAAGAATGCGGCTCTGCCTCTGATGATCGCCTCGCTGCTGACAAGCGATACGCTGACGCTCGAAAACGTGCCGCATCTGGCCGATGTCGAGCTGCTGATGCGCATCCTCGGCAATCACGGCGTCGATGTCGCCGTCAACGGCCGACGCGAGCGCCAGGAAGACGGCTATTCCCGCACCATCCATTTCACCTGCCGCACCATCGCCGACACGACCGCTCCCTATGAGCTGGTCGCCAAGATGCGCGCCAGCTTCTGGGTCATCGGGCCGCTGCTTGCCCGCGAAGGCCAGGCGCGCGTGTCGCTGCCGGGCGGCTGCGCCATCGGCACGCGTCCGGTCGATCTCTTCATCGACGGCCTGACGGCGCTCGGCGCCACCATGGAAATCGACGGCGGTTACATCAACGCCACCGCGCCGAAGGGCGGCCTGATCGGCGCGCGCTATGTCTTCCCGAAGGTTTCGGTCGGCGCCACGCATGTGATGATGATGGCGGCGACGCTTGCCCGCGGCACGACGGTCATCGGCAATGCGGCCCGCGAGCCGGAAGTCGCCGATCTTGCCAATTGCCTCATCGCCATGGGCGCCAAGATTTCCGGTGCCGGCACCAGCACGATCACCATCGAAGGCGTCACCTCGCTCTCCGGCGCGCGCCATCGCGTCCTGCCGGATCGTATCGAGACCGGCACCTATGCCATGGCCGTCGCCATGGCCGGCGGCGATGTCCGCCTGGAAAACACCGACATGGCGCTGCTCGACACCGCGCTGGAAAGCCTGCGCCGCGCCGGCGCCGTTATCTCGGCGACCGAAAGCGGCATCCGCGTTCAGCGCAATGGCGGCGGCATCAAGCCGGTCGATATCGTCACCGATCCCTTCCCGGGTTTCCCGACCGACCTGCAGGCGCAGTTCATGGCGCTGATGACGCGCTCGACGGGCACCTCGCACATCACCGAGACGATCTTCGAAAACCGCTTCATGCATGTGCAGGAGCTCGCGCGCCTCGGCGCGAAGATCTCGCTCTCCGGCCAGACCGCCAAGATCGAAGGCGTCGAGCGTCTGAAGGGCGCGCCGGTCATGGCGACGGACCTGCGCGCCTCCGTCTCCCTCGTCATCGCCGGCCTTGCCGCCGAGGGCGAAACGCTGGTCTCGCGCATCTATCATCTCGATCGCGGCTTCGAGCGGCTGGAAGACAAGCTGACGCGCTGCGGTGCCATTGTCGAGCGCATCAGCGACTAATTCCGGCGGCCCATAGAAAGAGACAGGAGAAGCCTGTTTCTCCGGTTGCGTCTTGCCCGCCCGCATCCTATTTCCATCACTTGAGAAATGCCGGCATCGGCATTTCCGTGGCGATCGGGGATATCAGGCGAATGACCAATCTCAAGCTAATGGCGCTCGACAACGAAGATTTGGGCGTGATCTCCGCGCATATGCAGGACAGCGTCTTCAAGGTTTCCGACATGTCCTATGCGCCGCGGCTCGGGCAGTTTTCCGTTGCCGCCAACCGTTTCGTCTGGGAAGTGTCGGATCAGAAGGGCAAGCCGTTCGAGCGTCATCGCTCGGCGCTGGTGTTCAAGCGGGTGCTGGCGGTGCGCTCCAACGGCGTCGACCGGCGCCAGCGCGACGAGGTGCTGTCGCTGCTCGCCATCCGCTTCGATCAAAAGGGCGAAGGGCCGGATGGCACGATCGAGCTGACGCTCGCCGGCAAGGCGACGATCGCGCTCGATGTCGAATGTATCGAAGTTCAGCTTGCAGATATCGGCGGCGCGTGGGAAACGGCTAATAAGCCCAGTCATCCGGACGAGGCCAAGTAGGCGTACGAGTTTTCGCCGCGTGCGGCGGCCCCGAAGGAAGAGGATTATCAGCGTTGGCTATCTGGCTGGATCAGGCATCGGAAGGATTCGAACAGCAGTTCGCCGCTTTTCTGACGACCAAGCGGGAAGTATCCGAGGATGTGAACGCCGTCGTACGCGCCATCATCGATGATGTACGGGCGCGCGGAGATGCGGCTCTCGCCGATTATTCCAGGAAATTCGAGGGTATCGATTTCGCCGTCACGCCGATGCGTGTCAGCGAAGCGGAGATCGATGCGGCGGTTGCCGCCGTCCCCGCCGAAGTGCTGGGCGCGCTCAAAGTCGCCGCCACCCGCATCGAATCGCATCATCGCCGGCAATTGCCCAAGGATGATATTTATGAAGACGCTCTCGGCGTCGGTCTCGGCTCGCGCTGGACGGCGATCGAAGCCGTCGGCCTCTATGTGCCCGGCGGCACGGCGAGCTATCCGAGTTCGGTGTTGATGAATGCCGTGCCGGCCAAGGTCGCCGGCGTCGATCGCGTCGTCATCGCCGTGCCAACCATGAAGGGCGCGGTCAATCCGGCTGTTCTCGCGGCGGCCCGCATGGCCGGCGTCGAGGAGATTTACCGCGTCGGCGGGGCGCAGGCGATTGCGGCACTTGCCTACGGCACGGAAACGATCGCCCCCGTCGCTAAGATCACCGGCCCGGGCAATGCCTATGTTGCCGCCGCCAAGCGGCAGGTTTTCGGCACCGTCGGCATCGACATGATCGCCGGCCCTTCGGAAGTGCTCGTCATCGCCGACAAGCACAATGATCCGGATTGGCTCGCCGCCGATCTCCTGGCGCAGGCCGAGCATGACGAGGGCGCGCAGTCGATCCTGATCACCGATGACGCCGCGCTCGGCAAGGCCGTCGAAGGCGCCGTCGCGCGGCAGCTCAAGCAGCTCGGCCGGTCGCAGACGGCGACCGCGAGCTGGCGGGATTTCGGCGCCATCATCCTGGTTTCCGATCTGAAGCAGGCCGTTCCGCTCGCCAACCGTATCGCCGCCGAACATGTCGAGCTTGCCGTCGACGATCCGGATGCGCTGCTGGCCGGCATTCGCAATGCCGGCGCGATCTTCGTCGGGCGTCATACGCCGGAAGTGATCGGCGATTATGTCGGCGGCTCCAACCACGTGCTGCCGACGGCCCGCTCCGCGCGCTTCTCGTCCGGGCTTTCGGTGCTTGATTTCGTCAAGCGCACCTCGATCCTGAGGCTCGGTCCCGAGCAGTTGCGCACGCTTGGGCCTGCGGCGATCGCGCTCGCCAATTCCGAAGGGCTCGATGCCCATGCGCGATCCGTTGCGATCCGCCTCAATCTCGAAGGATAAGGCATGGCTGAAGGCGTCTTCCGGCTGAGCGACGTGATCCTGGACGACACGATCGGCCGTTCGACGCCCGATGTCGAGCACGAGCGCGCCGTCGCCATTTTCGATCTGATCGAGGAAAACAGTTTCGAGCCCGTCGGCCATGGCGGCGGGCCTTATCGGCTGAGCCTGTCTCTGGTCGACCAGAAGCTCGTCTTCGATATCCGCACGGAAGAGGGGGGCGTCGTCGCCACTCACATTCTGTCGCTGACGCCGTTCCGCAGGATCGTGAAGGACTACTTCATGATCTGCGAAAGCTATTACGAGGCTATCCGTTCCGCCACCCCCAGCCGCATCGAGGCGATCGACATGGGCCGCCGCGGCATTCACAATGAAGGCTCGCGGACGCTGATGGACCGGCTGAAGGGTAAGATCATCGTGGATTTCGATACGGCCCGGCGGCTTTTCACACTCGTCTGCGTGCTCTACTGGCGCGGGTGACGGCAATGGAACAGCCGAAGGCTATCGAACATAATGGGAAGCCGCCCGGTGCCATTCTGTTCATGTGCGGGCTCAACACCATCCGCTCGCCGATGGCCGAGGCGATCGCGCGCGGAATGCTGCCGCAGGGCACCTATGTCGCCTCGGCGGGCGTGCGCGCAGGCGAACGCAACCCGTTCGTGGATGTCGTCCTCGGCGAGATCGGTCTCTCGCTCGGGCGCCGGCAGCCGCAGACGCTGGAGGAGCTGGAGGATGATTTCTTCGACGTCATCATCACGCTGTCTCCCGAAGCACATCATGCGGCTCTCGAACTGACGCGCGCCAATGCCATCGATGTCATCTATTGGCCGACCATCGATCCCTCGGTCGCCGGCGGCACGCGCGAGCAGATTCTCAATGCGTATCGCGAGGTGAGAGACTATCTGCTCGGCCTGATCGAAAGCCGGCTGGTCGAGCATCGCGGCTCTCTTTAGAGTGTCTCGTTAAACAAATGCAGAAAGCCTTATCAACGAGGTTCACAAAACCGCGACGATTGTGTAGTTTCCGCGCAAAATTCCGGCGGCCTTACTTTTTGTCATGGAAGCCGGCATCAACCCCACAGGAAAAGAAGCTTTAATGCCGAAAGAAGAAGTCCTTGAATTTCCCGGTGTCGTCACCGAATTGCTGCCGAACGCGACCTTCCGTGTGAAGCTGGAAAATGAGCATGAGATCATCGCTCACACCGCCGGCCGCATGCGCAAGAACCGCATCCGGGTTCTCGCCGGCGACAAGGTGCTCGTGGAAATGACACCCTACGACCTGACCAAGGGCCGCATCACCTATCGTTTCAAGTAGTCCGCAGCTCGCATCCGAGCCGGCCCTCCGAAATGCCGCCTGTCACGGTCGAGGTTTTATGGCGCTGAAACACAAGCTGATACTGGCCTCCGGATCGCCGCGCCGCGTCGACCTCCTGCATCAGGCGGGAATTGAAGCGGCGCGCCTGATGCCCATGGATATCGACGAGGCTCCGAAGAAGTCGGAGCACCCGCGCTCGCTGGCGCGCCGGCTTTCGACGGAAAAAAGCGAGGCGGCGTTTGCGGCGGTAAAGGGCGACGTCGCCTGGCAGGGAAGCTATATCCTCGCCGCCGATACGGTCGTCGCCGTCGGCCGGCGAATCCTGCCGAAAGCGGAATTCGTCGAAGAGGCGTCTTCTGCGCTGCATCTGCTCTCCGGCCGCAGCCATGTCGTCTATACCGGCATCTGCCTGATCACGCCGGACCGCAAGCTGCGCCAGAAGGTGGTCGAGACCAAAGTCCGCTTCAAGCGGCTGTCCGGCAAGGATATCGATATGTATCTCGCCTCCGGCCAATGGCGCGGCAAGGCGGGTGCCTATGGCATACAGGGGCTCGCCGGCTCCTTCGTGCAGAAGCTGATCGGCTCCTACACGAATGTCGTTGGATTGCCACTTTATGAAACCATGCTGCTTCTCGCGGGCGAAGGATTCGACGTCTACGCGGAATGGCAGGAAGGATGATCGTCATGGCGGACGACGACAAGATCAAGGTGGGGGCAAAGATCGAGCCGCTGCGCAAGACACGGGCTTGCGCGGAATGCGGGCGACCTTCGGTGCGCGAGCATTATCCCTTCTGCTCTGATCGCTGCCGCTCACTCGATCTGTCGCGGTGGTTGAACGGCGCCTATGCCATTCCCGTTGCCGAGGACGAGACCAAGGCGTCCGACGAGGAATAGGTGCTTCGCCATTTCCACGAAGCCTTTCATTTTATTCGCGAATTGCCAAAAATCCATTTCCTGTCAAAAAAGAGTCATTTGCGGCTGGACATGGGCGAACAAGATGCTATAACCCCGCTCGCTTCCGGGGCGAACCAACCGCCCAGGGTCTTCCAAGACCTTCCGATCAGCGCGAAGCAAGGATGCCCAGGTAGCTCAGTTGGTAGAGCAGCGGATTGAAAATCCGCGTGTCACTGGTTCGATTCCGGTCCTGGGCACCATTCTTATCTTCACAATATCATCGGATCTGCGGCAGCCGTATCGGCTATCAGCAAAGCGGCGTGGCCGATATGCAGCACGGCAATCCCTGGTGTTATCCACGTCCTGCAAGTGGCCGGTGGGGGAGCTTAGATTCCTCGCACTTTTCCGACCCTGAATTTTCCCTTTGTTTCAAGCGGAATATCGCGGCTTCAGGCCATCAGAAAGGGCGAGCCTGGCTCGCGCTTTTGCAGGGGCTGTCAAGCGCGTCTAATGGTGGAGAATCGGACAAACTTCGCAACTTTAGAGGTATTCATTATTAATTCCGGTGAAAGAACCTTTCAAGATATTGATGGCTAATGCAATCAAGCGTACGAATTATTGAAGGGTCACCTATTGATTCGAAGCGACTATTACCGCACCTTAGATACTAGCGGGAAGTGATCCCGTTAAGTCCGGCGTTTATTGCAATAGCAAGCTATCGAGGCGCCATGTTAAACAACGATGTGCTATTCAACACGTTCGCCCGTTCTTTCGAAGCACGGCGCGAAGTCGAGATGTCATTCTCCGAATACCTGGAAGCGAGCCGGGATGATCCGCTCATGTACGCGAATGCGTCGGAGCGCCTGCTGGCCGCGATGGGTGAACCACTGCTGATCGATACGGCCAAGGATACCCGCCTCGGGCGTATCTTCATGAACCGAACCATCCGAACCTATCCGGCTTTCTCCGGCTTCTTCGGTATGGAAGAGACGATCGAACGTATCGTCGCCTTCTTCCGCCATGCGGCGCAGGGGTTGGAGGAGCGCAAGCAGATCCTCTATCTGCTCGGGCCTGTCGGCGGCGGTAAATCCTCGCTCGCCGAGCGGCTGAAGTCGCTGATGGAGGTCCACCCCATCTATGTGCTGAAAGCCGGCAACGAGCTCAGTCCAGTGTTCGAAAGCCCGCTCAGCGTCTTCGATCCCGTGACCATGGGGCCGATGGTCGAGGAGCGCTACGGCATTCCGCGCCGGCGCCTGACCGGGCTGATGAGCCCGTGGTGCCTGAAGCGGCTGGAAGAGTTCGAGGGCGACATTTCGCGGTTCCGCGTGGTCAGGATACAGCCGTCAAGGCTGCGACAAATCGCCGTCGCCAAGACCGAACCGGGTGATGAAAACAACCAGGACATCTCCTCGCTGGTCGGCAAGGTCGATATCCGCAAGCTCGAGAGCCTGGCGCAGAACGATCCCGACGCCTACAGCTATTCCGGTGCGCTCAATCGCGCCAACCAGGGCATTCTCGAATTCGTTGAGATGTTCAAGGCGCCGATCAAGATGTTGCATCCGCTGCTGACGGCGACGCAGGAAGGCAATTACATCGGCACCGAGAATATCGGCGCCATTCCCTTCTCGGGCATCATTCTCGCCCACTCGAACGAGTCGGAATGGCAGACCTTCAAGGCCAACAAGAACAATGAGGCGTTCATCGACCGTATCTGCGTCGTGAAGGTGCCTTATTGCTTGCGGGTCACCGAAGAACAGAAGATCTACGAGAAGCTGATCGAGGAATCCGAGCTTAGCGACGCGCCCTGTGCGCCGTCGACGCTGGAAACGCTTGCTCGCTTCACGGTTCTGACGAGGCTTGCCAAGCACGAGAACTCGACGGCCTTCTCCAAGCTTCGGGTCTATGACGGCGAAAGCCTGAAGGAGACAGATCCGAGGGCGCGCAGCGTGCAGGAGTATCGCGATGCGGCCGGTGTCGACGAGGGCATGGACGGGGCTTCGACCCGCTTCGCCTTCAAGGTGCTGGCGGCGACCTTCAACTACGATACGACCGAGATCGGTGCCGATCCGGTGCATCTGATGTATATGCTGGAGCAGGCGATCCGTCGCGAGCAACTGCCGCTCGAAACCGAAAAGCTCTACATCGAATTCATCAAGAGCGAGCTCGGGCCGCGCTACGCGGAATTTATTGGACATGAGATTCAAAAGGCCTATCTGGAATCTTATGCGGATTACGGCCAGAATCTCTTTGACCGTTATGTCGATTACGCCGATGCCTGGATCGAGGATGTGGATTTCAAGGATCCGGATACCGGCCAGCTTTTGGACCGAGAGCTTCTCAACCAGGAACTGACCAAGATCGAAAAGCCGGCGGGTATCGCCAATCCGAAGGACTTCCGCAACGAGATCGTCAAGTTCTGCTTGCGGGCGCGGGCAAGCCACGGCGGAAAGAATCCGTCCTGGACGAGTTACGAGAAGATTCGCGAAGTCATCGAAAAGCGGATGTTCTCCCAGGTCGAGGACCTCCTGCCGGTGATCTCGTTCGGATCCAAGAAGGATGGCGAGACGGAAAAGAAACATGGCGAATTCGTCGAACGCATGATGGCGCGGGGCTATACCGAGCGTCAGGTTCGGCGGCTTGTGGAATGGTACATGCGTGTGAAACAGGCAGGATGAGCCACCAAGGAAGAAGGAATGCACATTGTTGACCGGCGCCTGAATCCAGGCGGCAAAAGTCTAGAAAATCGTCAACGGTTTTTGCGAAGAGCAAAAGCGCTGGTGCAGAGAGCGGTCTATGAATCCTCTCAAAATCGCGACATTCAGGATATTCTGAAGGGCGGTGAGATCAGCATTCCCCTTGATGGAACCGAGGAGCCCCGGTTCCATCGCGGCCCAGAGGGCCTGCATGAGCATATCCTTCCCGGCAACAAGGACTTCCTTGAAGGCGATATCCTTCCGCGGCCAGAGAGCGGTGGCGGAAGGGGGCGGGCCGGCGGCGAGGGCAGTGGCGAAGACGCCTTCCGCTTCATCCTGACCCGCGAGGAGTTCCTCGATCTTTTCCTCGACGATCTTGAACTTCCCGATCTTGCCAAGAAGCGGCTGACGACCACCGATCAGCCCAATCCGGTACGATCGGGCTATTCGGTAACGGGATCGCCGGCCAATCTTGCCATCAACCGCACCATGCGGCTGGCGATGATGCGGCGCGTGGCGCTGCACCGTCCGAAGCCCGAGACCGTCGCCGAACTCATCGCGGAGGCGGCCGAATGCAAGGATGAGGAACGCCGCGCCGCGCTCGAGGCTGAGATCAAGGTGCTGGAATCGAAAGTCCGGCGTATTCCCTATATCGACCCAATCGATATCCGCTACCGCCGTTTCGAGAACGAGCCGAAGCCGGTGGCACAGGCCGTCATGTTCTGCCTGATGGATGTTTCCGGCTCGATGTCGGAGCACATGAAGGATCTGGCCAAGCGCTTCTACATGCTGCTCTACATCTTCCTGACGCGGCAGTATCGCCGCGTCGAGATCGTCTTCATCCGCCATACGGACGTGGCCGAAGAGGTGGATGAGGAGACCTTCTTCCGCAGTCCGGCGACCGGCGGCACGCAGGTGTCGAGCGCTCTCGAAGCCATGCGGCGGATCGTTCACGATCGTTTCCCGCCATCGGACTGGAACATCTACGCGGCGCAGGCATCGGATGGCGACAACGCCTATTCGGACAATGCGACGGCGGCGGCGCTTCTCACCAGTGCCATCCTGCCGGTTAGCCAGTATTTCGCCTATCTGGAGGTGGGGGAGGCGCGCAGCGTCGCGATCTCTTCCGGCTCGGCGCTTTGGTCGCTCTATGAGCGCATTCAGGTGGGGTGGCCCGTGCTGTCGATGCGCCGCGTTAGCGATCGCAGCCAGATCTACCCCGTCTTCCATGATCTCTTTCAGCGCCGGGCGGCGGAAACCAGGAGCGGATAATGGCAAAGGCATCGATGGAGCGGCTTTTTGACGGTGCGGACTGGGACTTCGCCACCATCCAGCGGATCCACAATGCCTGCGAGCGCATCGCCCTCGACGAGCTCGGCCTCGACGTTTATCCCAACCAGATCGAGATCATCACCGCCGAACAGATGCTCGACGTCTATTCCTCGATCGGCATGCCGCTGTTCTACAAGCATTGGTCCTTCGGCAAGCATTTTGCTCATCACGAGGCTTTTTATCGCAAGGGTCTGCGCGGGCTTGCCTATGAGATCGTCATCAACAGTTCGCCTTGCATCTCCTATCTGATGGAGGAAAATACGGCGACGATGCAGGCGCTGGTGGTCGCCCACGCCGCCTTCGGGCACAATCATTTCTTCAAGAACAATTACCTCTTCAAGCTCTGGACGGATGCGGAGGGTATTCTCGATTACCTCAACTTCGCCAAGGGCTATATTGCCCGCTGCGAGGAGCGCTATGGCCATGCCGCCGTGGAGCGGACGCTGGATGCCGCGCATGCGCTGATGTCGCATGGTGTCCACCGTTATGCCGGCAAGAAGACGCTCGATCTTCGCGATGAGGAAAGGCGCGAGCGCGAGCGGCGCGAATATGACGAACGGATCTTCAACGATCTCTGGCGGACGGTTCCGGTCGTAAAGGGCAAGAAGGCGCCTGACCTCGATTTGGAGCACCGGCGTTCGCTCACCGGCCTGCCGCAGGAAAATATCCTCTATTTCCTGGAGAAGATGGCGCCGCGGATGAAGCCGTGGCAGCGGGAGATCCTGCGCATCGTCCGGCATGTGGCGCAATATTTCTATCCGCAAAGCCAGACCAAGGTCATGAATGAGGGCACGGCGACCTACGTGCATTACCGCATCATGACTCGGCTGCACGAACTCGGCGGCATCGGCGACGGCGATTTCCTCGAATTCCTGAAATCGCATACCAATGTCGTCTTCCAGCCTTCCTTCAACGATCCGCGCTTTTCCGGTTTCAATCCCTATGCGATCGGTTTTGCGATGATGCAGGACATCGAGCGGATCGTGACCAAGCCGAAGGACGAGGACCGGCAATGGTTCCCCGATATCGCCGGGTGTGGGGACACTATGGGAGTACTGCGCGACCTCTGGGCGAATTACCGCGACGAGAGCTTCGTATCGCAGTTCCTCAGCCCGCATCTGATGCGCAAGATGCGCATGTTCCACCTCACGGACGATCCGGAAGAGGAGGAGGGATTGCTGGTGGCGGCTATCCATGACGAACGCGGTTACAAGCGCATCCGGCGCGAACTGGCGCGGCAATATGATGTCGGCTGGATCGATCCGCATATCGAGATTGTCGATGTCGATCTTGCCGGCGACCGGCGGCTCATGCTCAAGCATACGGTGCTGAACGGCGGCCTGCTGGAGGATATTGATGCCAAACGCGTGCTGCAGCACCTTGCCGATCTTTGGAGCTATGACGTGCTGCTGCAGGAGGTCGACCGCTCCGGCTCGGTCCTGCGCGACCACCTCGTCCATCCGCGTCCGTCGGCCATTGCGGCCTGACGGCGCAGATTCACCGGCCATCAAGATTGGCGATATTTGACCACCATCGTTGCGCGGTGAGAACAGCGACCCTTCATCGCGAACGCCATGTAAAATTTTCGCGAGCGGTTTGATATGTGACGGGTGGCGGCGACCGCAGCGTCCATCGCGCCTTGTCGAAGACGATGGCGGTGCGGATCTGTTCCGGCGTTTTCCTCTGGAGGCTTAGCTGAAGATTGAAGCTTCTGTCGTTCCGGAATTCCCGGAAGAAGCTGAGCTTTGTGCCGAAAGCTTCCAGCGTCACGTCCTGCAGCTTGCCGATCGCTTCGAGCGCCGGCTGGAAATCGAGCCAGCGGGTTTCGGTCAGCAGCAGGACGACGGCGTCGATAAATGTCTCGCCGATCGCCCTGCCATCCGCATTGTCGGGCATGATCACCTTGATACGGATATTGTCGAGCTCTCCGGTCGACGCACCACGGACGATGATGAAGAACGACGCAGCATTGCGGTCACCGTTGCCGCCTTTCTGAATCTCGTAGCTGCATTCGAAGGTTCCAGCGTCAAGCGCGCTCTGCCTCCATTCGCCAACGGACAGGCCCGATTTCGAAAGGTCGGCGCAAAGCGTCTCGCCCTTTATTCGCCAGCTTCGCACGAAGGCGCCGCGCAGGGCATCGACGGGCGGGTCGAATAAGTGGGAGCGCCGGGCTGGTTTTGGCGTTGCCGCTTTTTTGACGCGCGTGGCCTGCTTCTGTGCTGGCGCGGTTGTCGTGACCCCGGGATTGGCTGTCGCACTCTTTGTGCCAGGGGTTTCGGCTGGTTTCGGATTGGCGGCGGCGGTTTGTGGGGCGGCGGCTGTTACGACCGGAGGTGAGGCTGGCTGGGCCGACCCGCTGAACAGATCGAGATGATAACGAGCATCGAGCGCCCTTAGATTGCGCATATCGTTAGCAAGCAACGCGGTCGCCAAAATGATCGAGCCGATGACGATCGTCGCAATCCAGAAGACAGCTCTGCTTTTCTTGCGAGGTGGCGCCACCGACATGGTTTAGATCTACAGCTACTCCAGAGGAAACCTGCTTAACTGCAATGGGTTGGCATTCCGCAGCCGATCCATAGCTACAGAATATGCGTTTATGAACGATTGATCACTCTACCGTTTTTTGTCAAATCGCAGCCTTCAGGCGAAATGTGCCTTGAGCGCCAGAACGGTCGCTGCGTCGGTGCGGCGCACCATAGGTGTGGAAAATCCGAAGGCGAGCAGGTGTTCATCCGTTTCCGGGGCAGCAACGGCGCAGGAAGCGTGGATTTCGGTGATCGCAAGGCGCGGCCAGAGCTTGTCGACAGTTCCAATATTGACGCCCGAACCGGGCATGATGGAGATGCGGCCGGCGGCAACGGCGATCGCCTGTTCCAAAGCGGGGGGCCCTTCCGCGGCCGTTTTCGCGCGGCCCGAGGTCAGAATGCGCTCGAAGCCGAGGGAAATGGCGAGCTCCACTGCCTCCTCGATATCGGGAACGAGATCGAAGGCGCGATGCAATGTCTTGCCGAGGCTTCCCACATGATCGGCGAGCGCGCGGAGCGTATCGCTGTCGAGGCGGCCGTCCGGCAGGGAGGCGCCGAGCACGACACCCGGCAGACCGGCGTGGCGGGCGGCGTCTATGTCGCTCTTCATGATGTCTTGTTCATCGGCCGAATAGACGAAGCTGCCGGCGCGCGGGCGGATCATGGCATAGGCGGGAATGGGCGCACGCGCCGCAGCCGCCATCAGCCCGGCGCTCGGCGTGAGACCGCCGACGGCCAGCGCGCTGCAAAGCTCGATGCGATCGGCGCCACCGGCGATGGCGGCATTGAGCCCGGCAATATCCTCGACGCAGACCTCAAGCAACATGGCTGCGCTCTTCGGCAAATTTCAGTCCAAGCAAGGCCGCGCCGATCAGGCCGGGCTCGACCTTGCATTCGCTCGGCACGACGAGCGGGCGGTCGAACTTGCGGAGAATGCGGGCGCGCACCGCCGTGTCCAGCCGCGCCAGCAGGGGTTCGACATTGGAAAGGCCGCCGCCGACCGGAACGATGGTTGCGCCGGTGATGTTGACGGTCAGCGCCAGGGGCGAGGCGACGAGATCGACCAAGACATCGATCGTCCGCTCGGCCTTGGCATCGCCCTCAAGCCATTGGCCGATGATCTCTTCGCTGGAAAATTCCAACCCATGCAGGGTCCTGTGCAACCGCTCGACGCCACGAGCGCCGCCAATGGTGTCGACACATCCCTTCTGGCCGCAGCCACAGGGATAGGCGGGGATGACCGCCGGCGGACTGCCGGCAAAGGAAGCGATGATCGGACCGTGCCCCCACTCGCCAGCAAAGCCGCCGGCGGCATTGACGAGGCGGCCATCCGCCACCAGGCCGCCGCCGACGCCGGTGCCGAGAATGGCGCCGAAGACGATGCGATGGCCGCGTCCCGCGCCGGACATTGCTTCCGCCATGGCGAAGCAATCGGCATCGTTGGCGATCAGCACGGGATAGCCGAGTTCCGCTTCCAGTTCGGCGGCAAGGCGCCGGCCGTTGATGCAGGGAATGTTGGCACAGGTGAGTGCCTGCGTATCGGGGTCCACAACGCCGGCAATGGAAAAGGAAATGCAATCCGGCGTCTCGCCGGCCTCGGCGATGACAGCGCGCAAAGCTTGGACGAATTCGCCGAAGTCGTACTTCGGCGTCGGGCGGCGGGCGAGCGGCGTGATGTCCATCATGGAATGGGCGATGCCGCCTTTGATGGCGGAGCCCCCGATATCGAAAGAAACGATCATGAATATTGGCCTGCAGGGAACGTCTTGCGCTTGCTCGCACCCTTTGCCGGTCTTTGCAAGGCCATTCCGCGCGGTGCTCCGGTCTCGGCGTGATCAGGCTTCGGGTGGGATGATCCTGGCCTCGAAACCGTCCACCTTATCGGTAGCGGGGGAGAAAAGATCGAGGCGGCCGCCGATCTGCTCGACGATGCGCTCGGCGATGGCAAGGCCGAGGCCGGAGCCGGAAGCTTTCGTATTGCCGCGCCAGAAACGTTTTTTCAGATCGGCCAGTTCTTCTTGCGACAGCACATTGCCGCCATTCAGGATATGGATCGTTCCTGCCTGGCCGATCCTGACGGTCACCTCGTCATCGGTCGGACCATGAATCAAGGCGTTTTCGATGAGGTTACGGATGGCGATGGCGAAGGCGTCGATATCGACGTTGCGGATCAGCTTCCCGTCGGCCTCGTTCTCCAGGAGAATGCGGCCCGCCGTACCCGTATCCCGGTCGTAGTCGCCGATGACTGTTTCGATGATGGCGATCAGATCGGCGGGCTTGTCGCCAGTGCCAATGCCGGCCTGGGCGCGGGAGAGCTGCAGCAGCTTTTCCGCCAGGCGGCCGAGATTGGAGAGCGAGGTCTCGATTCGTCCGGCGCGTTCGGCGAGAGGCCCTTTCGGCAGTTCGGCGATCAGCCGCTGCGTCTGCGCGAGCGCGCCGGCGATCGGCGTGCGCAGTTCGTGGGCGCTGTTGGCGGTGAATTCACGTTCGGCCTCGAGAGCCGAGCGCAGGCGGCCGAGGAGCAGATTGACGGAACGGCCTATCGGCTGCAGCTCGCGGGGCAACGGGTCGCTCTCCAACGGGGCCATGTTGCCGCCATCCTTGGTGGCGATTTCCAACCGCAACCGGTCGATCGGCCGAAGCGAGCGGCCGACGATGAACCAGATGGCGACGACGCTGCCGGGGATGAGGGCAAGCAGCGGCCAGAGCAGGGCGACGCCGCTCTCCCGCGAGGCTTCCCGGCGATTCTTGAAGGCGTCGGCGACATGCAGGAAGAGTGTGCCGTTCAAAGAGGATTCTGTGTAGATTCGGTATTTCGGCGTGTTGTGGAAACCGATCTTCAATGGCACGTCGTAGGGTATCTTCGGTGCATCATGGGAATGCAGGATGAGCTTGCCCGTCGCGTCGAGCACCTGGTAGGTCAGGTATTCCCGGTTCAGTCCCCTCTCCATATTTTCGAGGGTTTGCGGATCGGCGGAGGGATCGCGATCGGCAAGATCGTCGACCACCAGAGGCATCAGGCGTTGGGCGGTTTCCTGCAATGCGCCATCGAAGGTCTCGGCGAGCTCCTTGTTGACCACATAGACGCCGATGCCGACGGCGATCAGCCAAAAGAGGACGACCGTGCCGGTCAGCGCCGCGATCAGGCGGCGGGTGATGCTGGTGCGGTTGAGACTTTTGCGCTGCGTCATCTTTCACCCAGGCAATAGCCGACGCCGCGGGCCGTGCGGATGCGGTCCTTGCCGATCTTCTTGCGCAGGCGGCTGACATAGACCTCCACCGTGTTGCTTTCGATTTCCGAACCGAAAGCATAAAGCGCTTCTTCTATCTGGTCCTTCGAGACGATGGCGCCCGGTCGCGCAACCAGCAGATCGAGGACCGCCCATTCCCGGCCGGTCAGCACGACATCCTTGCCGGAGAGCGTAATGCGCCGTTGCGGCAGGTCGATTTCGAGATCGGCTAAACGAACGGTGGGCTGCGGACTGCCGCTGTAACGGCGGGCCACCGCCATGATGCGGGCTGTAAGCTCGCCGAGATTGAAAGGCTTGACGAGATAATCGTCGGCACCGCTGTTCAGGCCCTCGATACGGTCGGAAATCTGGTCGCGCGCAGTCAGAATGATGACCGGCGTCTCGTCCGGTTTGCGGCGCAGTTTCTTGAGGAAGTCGATGCCGATGCCGTCGGGAAGCTGCAAATCAAGCAGGATGAGGCCATAGTGCACGGCGCTGGTAACCTCTTGCGCATCGGCGAGGTTTTTCACCCAGTCTATGGCATGCGGGGACGCGGCAATATGGTCGCGAACCGCGCCGCCGATCATATCGTCGTCCTCGACCAGAAGAATTCTCACCTGTCCCTCGCAACAATGCCCGTGCTTCAGTTAATGCCGCCGAACCTATCTGGTCAATAAAGGCCGAAATAAGCCACAATGAGAAGCGCAGTTCTCATCCCTCACGTTCTGCTGATAACGTTCGTGGCGGCTATGGACAGAGATCGGCGCCGCGATTACTTCTTTGCTCCCGATGAAGAGCGCGGCTTCGGAACTGCCGCTGATCGAAGAGCTGAGGAGAGCCGTTCATGCTGAAGGGAATTTCGCCGCTGTTGAATGCGGATGTGCTGCATGCGTTGAAATCGATGGGGCATGGCGACATGCTCGCGATCGTCGACACGAATTTTCCGGCCGATGCAATCGCGCGTCAGACCAGGCTGGGGCAGCTTCTGCGAATCGACAATGTATCGGCCGCCGAAGCCGTCGCGGCGGTGCTGTCGCTGATGCCGCTCGATACGTTCATCACCGACGCGGCGACGCGCATGGAAGTGGTCGGCGCGGCCGATGAAGTACCGCAGGTTCAGAAGGAAGTGCAGGCGGCGATCGATCGCGCCGAAGGCAAGCACTGGCCTCTGACGCCGGTCGAGCGTTTCGCCTTCTATGAGCGGACAAAAACTGCTTACTGCGTGATCCAGACCGGCGAGCGCCGGTTCTATGGTTGTTTCACCTTGACCAAGGGCGTCATTCCGCCGGAAACTGAGTAACGTACCGCGCTGCTGCCATATCGGGTAAAGGGTGCTGCTTTCGCAGAGGAATGTGATGGTCAGGAAGTTGGATTCCCAGGGGCGGCTTGACGATGCGGCGCGAGCCGGCTGGCTGTATTACGTTGCCGGGCGGACGCAGGACGAGATCGCCATCGCCATGGGAATCTCCCGGCAATCGGCACAGCGGCTGGTGTCGCTCGCGGTCGCCGAAAGGCTGATCAAGGTGCGGCTGGACCATCCGATTGCCGCCTGCCTCGAATATGCGGTGGCGCTGCGGGAAAAATTCAAGCTGAGGCATGTCGAAGTGGTGCCGAGCGATCCCGACGGGACATCCTCCACGGTCGGTATCGCCGAAGCGGGTGCTGCCGAGATCGAGCGCTGGCTGAAGCGCAGCGATCCGATCGTGCTGGCGATCGGCACCGGCCGCACGCTGAAGGCCGCGGTCGACCAGCTGCCGGTCATGGAATGCCCGCAGCACCGGGTCGTATCGCTGACCGGCAATATCGGTCCGGATGGCTCGGCCGCCTATTACAACGTTATCTTCAGCATGGCCGATGCGATCAAGGCGCGGCACTATCCCATGCCGCTGCCCGTGCTGGTCTCCTCGGCCGAGGAGCGCGAGCTTCTGCATGCGCAGGCGCTGGTGCGCTCGACGCTCGATATCAGCGCGCAGGCCGATGTGACTTTCGTCGGCGTCGGCGAGATGGGCATCGAGGCGCCGCTCTGTCTCGACGGCTTTCTCGAGAAGGACGAGATGCTGGCGCTGATGAAGCGCGGAGCGGCCGGCGAAATCTGCGGCTGGGTATTCGATGGCGACGGCAAGTTGATGTCAGATGCCATCAACGACCGGGTGGCCAGCGCACCGCTTCCGCCGCGCGAAGCCTCTTCCGTCATCGGAATAGCCAAGGGCAAACGGAAGTTCGAAGCCATCAAAGCGGCCGTTACCGGCCATCAGATCAATGGTTTGATCACCGATGAAGCGGTTGCTGAGTTTCTGCTCAAAGCCTGAGCAAAAAATAACCACATAAAATCAAATGGATGAGCTGCTTGTTCGGCAATGCAGCAATGAATTCGCATTGACATTTTGTCGCAACAGGTGAGTAATTGCTCACGAGCAAAGCGAATGCTCAAATTTGATCTTCTGGGAGGAAGATATGAAATTGAAAACTTTCCTGCTGAGCGCATGCTCCGCACTGATGTTTGCTGGAATGGCGTCCGCCGAAACCCTCACGATCGCCACCGTGAACAATGGCGATATGGTTCGTATGCAGAAGCTTACGGACGATTTCAAAGCCAAAAACCCCGACATTGACCTGCAGTGGGTCACGCTCGAAGAAAACGTATTGCGCCAGAAGGTTACGACGGACATCGCTACCAAGGGCGGCCAATACGACGTGCTGACGATCGGCACCTACGAAGTGCCGATCTGGAGCAAGCTCGGCTGGCTCGCGCCGCTCGATAAGCTTGCTGCCGACAAGAACTACGACGTGGATGACCTTCTCCCGGCTATCCGCAGCGGCCTGACGGTAGACGGGAAGCTCTATGCTGCGCCGTTCTACGGTGAAAGCTCGATGGTGATGTACCGCAAGGACCTGTTCGACAAGGCCGGCTTGAAGATGCCGGATGCGCCGACTTGGGATTTCATAGCCGACGCAGCCCGCAAGATTACCGACAAGGACCATGAAGTCTACGGCATCTGCCTTCGCGGCAAGGCCGGCTGGGGCGAAAACATGGCATTCCTGACGGCGATGTCGAACTCGTTCGGCGCTCGCTGGTTCGACGAGAAATGGAAGGCACAGTTCGATCAGCCGGAATGGAAGGACACGCTGGACTTCTACGTCAAGCTGATGAAGGACGCTGGCCCTCCGGGCGCTTCGTCCAACGGCTTCAACGAAAACCTCTCGCTGTTCCAGACCGGCAAGTGCGGTATGTGGATCGATGCGACCGTCGCAGCTTCGTTCGTTGCCGACCCGAAGCAATCGAAGGTTGCCGACAAGGTTGGCTTCGCTCTGGCGCCGGACAAGGGCCTCGGCAAGCGCGGCAACTGGCT
Source organism: Rhizobium sp. NXC24 (assembly GCF_002944315.1). Classification (NCBI taxonomy): domain Bacteria; kingdom Pseudomonadati; phylum Pseudomonadota; class Alphaproteobacteria; order Hyphomicrobiales; family Rhizobiaceae; genus Rhizobium; species Rhizobium sp. NXC24. The sequence goes on along the minus strand of NZ_CP024311.1, from coordinate 3,467,616 downwards.
CTGGGCATGGAGCTTGGCGGTCCCTGCCTCTTCGAAGAAGACCGAAGCTGCCGAGAAGTTCATCTCCTGGGCAACCAGCAAGGATTACACCAACCTCGTTGCCCAGAAGGAAGGCTGGCTGAATGCACCTCCCGGTACCCGTGCCTCGCTCTATGCGAATGCGGACTATCAGAAGGCAGCACCTTTTGCGAAGATGACGCTGGACTCGATCAATGCGGCTGATCCGGCCCACCCGACCGTCAAGCCGGTCCCGTATGTCGGCGTCCAGTTTGTCGCTATTCCTGAGTTCCAGGGTATCGGCACCGCCGTCGGCCAGCAGTTCTCTGCTGCCCTTGCAGGTCAGATCCCCGTCGATCAGGCGCTCAAGGCCGCACAGCAACTGACCAGCCGTGAAATGACCAAGGCTGGTTATCCGAAATAAGAAACCTCCCAAGGGTATGGAGGAGAGCGGCTCGTAGCGCTCTCCTCCCTTAGGTCGCCGAGTGCCCGAATTGCTCTTCGGCGGCCTCTTTTATTTTAGCCGGTCCGCGGCCACTCTCCCTGCTAAAAGATAGGTCGGTACTTGCCATGGCAACGCTACACACCCGTTCTACCGCACGCGTCATGATGGCGCCCTCGGTTTTGCTTCTCTTCGCGTGGATGATCGTCCCCCTGGTCATGACGATCTATTTCTCGACGCTGAACTACAATCTCATGTCTCCCGGTGCGCATGACTTCATCGGGTTCTTGAATTACGAATATTTCGTCACCGATCCGGCCTTCTGGAATTCGCTGCTGGTAACGATCCTGCTCGTGGTCGGCGCGTTGATCATCACGGTGGTCGGCGGCATCGCTCTCGCGCTCCTTCTCGATCAGCCGATCTTCGGCCAAGGCATCGTGCGCATGCTGGTGCTCGCGCCCTTCTTCGTCATGCCGACGGTCGCCGCCCTTATTTGGAAACATATGTTCATGAACCCGGTGAACGGGCTTCTGGCGTATCTTTTCAAGCTCGTCGGGCTCGATCCGCTGACCTGGCTGGAGACGATTCCGCTGTTTTCGATCATCATCATCGTTGCCTGGCAGTGGTTGCCCTTCGCAACGCTCATCCTGCTGACTGCTTTGCAGTCGCTCGACGAAGAGCAGAAGGAAGCCGCCGAAATGGATGGTGCCGGCGCGGTGTCGAAGTTCATCTACATCATCCTGCCGCATCTGGCGCGTGCGATCACGGTCGTCATTCTCATCGAGACGATCTTCCTGCTTTCGGCCTTCGCCGAAATCCTGGTCACCACCAATGGCGGCCCGGGCACGGCAACGACCAACCTCACTTACCTGGTCTATTCGCAGCTCGTTCTGCAGCAAGACGTCGGCGGCGCGTCGGCGGGCGGCATCATTGCCGTCATCCTCGCCAATATCGTCGCGATCTTCCTGATGCGCGCAGTCGGCAAGAATCTGGAGGCTTAAGATGGCTCGTACTGTCTCAACCAAACATAAGGTGGTCGTATCCGTCGCCGCCTGGGTGGTCGCGATCCTGATCTTCTTCCCGATCCTCTGGACGTTCCTGACGAGCTTCAAGACGGAGGGCGACGCCATCGCCTCGCCTCCGCAATTCCTCTTCTTCCATTGGACGCTGGAGAATTATTTCGAGGTGCAATCGCGCTCGAACTATTTCCTCCACTTCGGCAACTCGGTGCTCATCGCCTTCGGTTCGACGATCCTTGGTCTGATCGTCGCCGTTCCGGCGGCCTGGGCCATGGCCTTTTCGCCGACCAAGCGCACCAAGGACGTGCTGATGTGGATGCTGTCCACCAAGATGATGCCGCCCGTCGGCGCCTTCATCCCGATCTATTTGCTGTTCCAGGCATTCGGTCTGCTCAACAATCAGTTCGCCAGCCGTCTCGGCATGGTCGTCGTACTGATGCTGATCAACCTGCCGATCATCGTGTGGATGCTCTATACCTACTTCAAGGAAATCCCCGGCGAGATCCTCGAAGCGGCCCGCATGGACGGCGCGTCGCTGGCCAAGGAGATCATCTATGTGCTGACGCCGATGGCGATCCCGGGCCTTGCCTCGACGATGCTTCTCAACATCATCCTCGCATGGAACGAGGCCTTCTGGACGCTGAATCTCTCCGCCGTGGACGCGGCGCCGCTCAGCACCTTCATCGCCTCCTATTCCAGCCCGGAAGGCTTGTTCTACGCCAAACTTTCGGCGGCATCGACCATGGCGATCGCCCCAATCCTGATCCTCGGCTGGTTTTCGCAAAAACAACTCGTTCGCGGCCTCACCTTTGGCGCGGTTAAGTAAGGAAGAGAAACATGGGTAGCATTGTCCTTAAGAAGGTTTCTAAGGTCTTCGGCGAAGCCAAGGTCATCCCTTCCATCGACCTCGAAATCAATAACGGCGAGTTCGTCGTGTTCGTCGGTCCCTCCGGTTGCGGCAAGTCTACGCTGCTGCGTCTGATCGCCGGCCTCGAGGATGTCTCAAGCGGCCAGATTATGATCGACGGCAAGGACGGCACCAATCTGGCGCCGGCCCAGCGCGGCCTCGCCATGGTGTTCCAATCCTACGCGCTCTATCCGCACATGAGCGTTCGCAAGAATATCGCCTTTCCGCTCAAGATGGCGAACCTGGCACAGGCGGAGATCGACAAGAAAGTGGCGGATGCGGCACGTGTTCTGAACCTGACGGACTATCTGGAACGCAAGCCGCGCCAGCTCTCAGGTGGCCAGCGCCAGCGCGTCGCCATCGGCCGTGCCATCGTACGTCAGCCCGCAGCCTTTCTGTTCGACGAGCCCTTGTCGAACCTCGATGCGGCATTGCGCGTCAACATGCGCCTCGAAATCAGCGAACTGCACAATCAGCTCAAGACGACAATGATCTACGTGACCCACGATCAGGTGGAGGCCATGACCATGGCCGACAAGATCGTCGTCCTGAACCGCGGCAATGTCGAACAGGTCGGTTCGCCGCTCGAGCTCTATCGTAACCCGCAGAACATCTTCGTTGCCGGCTTCATCGGCTCGCCGAAGATGAACTTCGTCACGGGCGCCTATGCCCAGAACCTCGGCGCCCACACGATCGGCGTCCGTCCGGAACACGTACTGCTGTCGACCACCGAGGGGGACTGGCAGGGCAGGGTGAACGTCGCCGAACATCTCGGCTCCGACACCTTCCTGCATATCGATGCCGATGGCATCGGCACCATCACGGCCCGCGGAACCGGCGATTTCCCGGCACGCGCCGGCGATACCGTTTATCTGACTCCCGACAAATCCCGCATCCACCGGTTCAACGATAGGGGGCAGTCGATCTAAATCGCGCGCCCTCGCCATGTCCGGCCTCACGCGGCATGGCGAATACTATTAGACCTGGGCCACATCAGATGGGCCCAGGCCATCCTAGCCGGATAAGGCATTCCCAATCCATCCGGAGCAGAAGACCTTTCAGAAGGACTTGAGACATGACGTGCAAATTATCGCTCGCAACCCTTCAGGAGGCGGCTGCAACGGCTGCCATCCCGGCCTATGATCCAAAGTCGCTGTCGGCGGGCATCGTTCATTTCGGCGTGGGCAATTTCCATCGCGCCCATCAGGCGGTCTACCTCGACGACCTTTTCAATGTCGGCCAGAACCACGATTGGGCGATCATCGGCGCCGGCGTCCTGCCTTCGGACGCCGCCATGCGCGAGAAGCTCGCGGCTCAGAATTTCCTGACGACGGTGGTCGAACAGGACAATAATCGCACCGCTGCGCGCGTAACCGCGCCGATGATCGACATTCTGCCGGTCGGCGACGCTGCGGTCATCATCGCCAAGCTTGCCGATCCTTCGATCCGCATCGTCTCGATGACGATCACCGAAGGCGGCTATTTCATCGACGCATCCGGCAAGTTCAATCCCGCCCATCCGGCCATCGTTGCCGACGGTCAGAATGCGGATGCGCCGAAGACGGTGTTCGGCCTGATCGTCGCCGGCCTCAAGGCCCGCCGTGCCGCCGGTCTGCAACCCTTTACCGTCATGTCCTGCGACAACATTCCCCACAATGGCGGTGTCACCAAAGCCGCCGTCGTCGGCACGGCGAAGCTTTCGGATCCCGCTTTTGCCGACTGGATCGCCGCCAACGTCGCCTTCCCGAACGGCATGGTCGACCGCATTACGCCCGCAACCGGCGCACGCGAGATCGATCTGCTCAAGGAATTCTTCGATATCGAGGACAACTGGCCGGTCTATTGCGAAGAGTTCAAGCAGTGGGTGCTGGAGGACAATTTTCCGGCAGGCCGTCCGGCGCTGGAAAAGGTCGGCGTTACTTTCGTGCCGGATGTTACGCCCTACGAGCATATGAAAATCCGCATCCTGAACGGCGGCCATGCGGCAATCGCCTATCCGGCGGCGCTGATGGACGTACATTTCGTGCACGAGGCCATGGAAGAGCCCTTGATCCGCGCTTACCTCGCCAAGCTCGAGAACGAAGAGATCATTCCCGTCATCCCGCCGGTGCCGAACACGGTGCTTGCCGATTATTTCAAGCTGATCGAGCGGCGCTTCTCCAATCCGAAGATTGCCGACACCATTCCGCGCTTGGCACAGGACGGTTCGAACCGGCAGCCGAAGTTCATCCTGCCGTCGACGGCCGATCGTTTGCGCCGCAAAGAGGATGTCGTGGGCCTGGCGCTGGTTTCGGCGCTGTGGTGCCGCTATTTCGCCGGCACCACCGACAGCGGCAAGGACATCGTTTTCAACGATGCCAGCGCCGACCGGCTACATGCCGCCGCGCTGAAGGCCAAGGACGACCCGGGCGCCTTCCTCGTCTTCGATGATATTTTCGGCGACGTCGCCAAATCGGATCTTTTCCGCAAGCGCTTTGCCCATGCATTAAAAACGCTGTGGGAAAAGGGGACCCGCGTTACCCTGCAGCTATACCTCGATAACAAACTCGCGGAATAACTGTCTATCGGCCGGGGCGTCCAAGTCCCGGCCGAATTTTTATGGCCAGGCCTGCGTTTGAAGAGGCGCGGCTCAACAGGGTTCGGGTTGGATCTGCGATGACTGGTGCGGAGAAGGGACTCGTAATCTTCGACTGCGATGGTGTGCTCGTCGACAGTGAACCGCTGTCCGTCAGCGTGCTCCTCCAGGCTATGCGTGATGTCGGCGTCGATATGAGCGAGGAGGACATCTACAGCCGCTTTCTCGGCAAGAGCCTCGCCACGCTCGTCGATACGCTGGAGACGGAGTTCGACGTCTTCATCGATCAGGATTTTCTCGATCGTATCCGCAATGACCTTTATGAACGCTTCCGGAACGAACTGAAGCCCATCGGCGGCATTGCCGAGACGCTGGACGCGCTGACCGTTCCGCGTTGCGTCGCCTCTTCCAGCCAGATAGAGCGCATCCGGTTGTCGCTCGGCGTTACCGGCCTGCTGGAGCGGCTGGAGCCGAATATTTTCAGCGCCAGCATGGTCAAGCGCGGCAAGCCGGCACCCGATCTCTTCCTCTATGCCGCCAAGCAGATGCAGGTCGCGCCGCAGGACTGTATCGTCATCGAAGACAGTCCGGCCGGGATCACGGCAGCGAGGGCGGCCGGCATGACGGTGTTCGCTTTCATCGGCGGCTCGCATGCTCATTCGCCGAGTTACCGGGCAGAACTGGAGCGGCTTTCCCCAGAAGTCGTGTTTGACGCAATGTCGGATTTGATACACCTTGTCCGCAATAAGCCATAAATGGACGGGGCCCATACTGAATGCGTGATCATGTGGTTGCGGTCGATATCGGCACTGGCAGCGCGCGCGCCGGCGTGTTCACATCCCGCGGTGCTCTGCTGGGTAAGGGCGAACATCCGATCATCATGAACCGCCCGCGTGAAAATCACGCCGAGCACGATTCTGAAAACATCTGGGCCGCTGTCTGCACAGCGGTGCGCGCCGCCGTTGCGGCCTCCGGCGTCGATATCTCCGTCATCGGCGCCATCGGCTTCGATGCCACCTGTTCGCTGGTGGTGCGCGACGCGGATGGCCAGCCGCTCACGATCTCGACCGGGGGCGAGGACCGGTTCGACACCATCGTCTGGCTCGATCACCGGGCGCTTGCCGAAGCGGATTTCTGCACGGCGACCAAGCATCAGGTTCTCGAACATACCGGTCACTTCATGTCGCCGGAAATGGAGATGCCGAAGCTGATGTGGCTGAAGCAAAATCTGCCGCAGAGCTGGGCAAGGGCCGGGTATTTCTTCGACCTCGCCGATTTCATGACCTGGAAGGCCACTGGTTCGCTTGCGCGCTCGCGCTGCACGCTGACGGCGAAATGGAATTATCTCGCGCACCGCGAACCCGGCTGGCAGACGGATTTCCTCAATGTGATCGGTCTTGGCGATCTGCGCGAACGCGGCAACCTGCCGGAAGAGACAACTCCGGTTGGGGAAAGCGTCGGCACGCTGACAGCGCAAGCGGCGGAGGCTTTGGGGCTCGACCGAGAATGTCATGTCGGCGCCGGCATGATCGATGCCTATGCGGGCGCGCTCGGCACGCTCGGCGGCCATGCCGGCGACCTCAACGCGCTGGAACACCAATTGGCGCTGATTGCCGGAACGTCGAGTTGCATCGTCTCTTTCTCGCGCGAACGCAAGCGCAGCACCGGCATGTGGGGCCCCTATTACGAAGCCGTGTTTCCGGACACCTGGCTGGTCGAAGCCGGGCAATCGGCGACCGGTGCGCTGCTCGATCATATCGTCGGCATGCATGCGGCCGGCGGCGAACCGACGGCGGCGCTGCACGACCGTATCGTGAGGCGCATCGCGGAGCTTCGCGCCGTCGAGGGCGATGCCTTTGGCGAGCGCATCCATGTGCTTCCGGATTTTCACGGCAACCGCTCGCCGCTTGCCGATCCGCATGCGGTCGGCGTCGTCAGCGGCCTGACGCTGGATGCATCCTTCGACGGCCTCTGCCGCCTCTATTGGCGCACCTGCGTCGGCGTCGCGCTCGGTCTCCGCCATATCCTCGAGAAAATGCATGACTACGGGTACGTGCCGGATACGCTGCATGTCGCCGGCGGCCACGTGAAGAATGCGGTTCTGATGGAACTTTATTCCGACATCACCGGCTGCAAGGTGGTCGTGCCGAAGATGAACGAGGCGGTGCTCTTGGGAACGGCGATCGCCGCTTCCGTCTCCTGCGGTCTTTACGACAGCCTCGCAACGGCCGGCGCGGCCATGTATCCCGGCGGTCACGAGCGCATGCCGGACAAGGGCAAGAAGACGCTTTATGATCGCGATTATCGGCGCTTTCTCGCGATGTATCGCCATCGCGCCGAGCTGGAGTCCATGGAATAAAAAACGCCGGAAGGACTTTCTGGCGTCCAAGCCATCGCTTGTCGACCATTATCGAAGGGGCGCGTGGGCAAACATGCCTTCCAGCTCTTCGATCCTGTGGATGCGGCTCTCCGCCTCTTCGCCGGCCGCATGAATGACGGCAACGGCCAGGAATTCCAACAGCGCCATCATTGCCGACAGGTTTTCGTGGTTGCCGGCGCGCAGCGGCGGCAGTGACAGCGTCATATTGGCGAATTCATGCGCCCATTCGGTATATTGGCTGGTGATCAGCAGCACCTTGTAGCCAGAGCGGCGGGCGGAGCGCGCAAGCAACCGCGAGGCGACGAAGCGAGGCGAATCGACGATCACCACCAATGCGTCGTTCGACTGATGGCCGAGCAGCTCGATATAGCTGCCATTGGAGCCGTCGAGGAACTGCACATGATCGCGTGCGAATGCGAGACGGTCGCAGAGATGGCGCCCGAGACTTGCGAGACTAAGATGCGCGGTGACGAAAACCTCGCTGGACGACAGGATCGTCGCGACCGCATCCAGCCAGTGCGGCTGGCTGGTGAGATTGTAGATATGCTGCAGCATCTCGACCTGCTCGGCGATCTGGCCGGCAATCGGGCGTCCCTCGTTGGCGTCCTTCTGCAACTGTTCCAGAACGTTCGGCAGTTGCAGCGTCACCGGGGTCACATTTTCCCGCAGGTGCACCTTGATGCCATCCAGGCCCTGATAGCCGAGCGACCGCAGAAAACGCCCGACAGTCATCGGGCTCAATTCCAGCCTGTCGGCGACGGAAGAGGCGGTTTCAAAGGGCAACTCGTTCAAGTGTTCGGAGAAATACTTGGCGATTCGACGCTCGGCGGGAGTGCCTGTTTTGATATATTGTCTAAGCTTCTGGCCAAGGTCTTCCAAATGTTGCGCCTCGCTGACGGTCTATCCTAAGCGTGATCGCGCCGAATGCGGAAACAATCGGAGTGCTTGCAGATTTTGGATGACCGCTAATCATGTTAGGTTGTTGTTTTTCATATGAAACCCACAATATATTAGTGCGTACTTGATTACAACAATTCAAATGGGTGAGGGTTATTACGCGGCCGGCGGGAATATATTGATATATCTGCAATTACTACTTACATATCCGGCCACGACTAACGGGATATCGGACGAATGATCATCCATGCCGCGCGTCTTTCCGTCGCCAATCTCTTTGCAGCCGAGACGCGCAAGGTTTTTTGGAAAGTCCTCGGGCTCACATTGCTGGCGCTTATCGCTCTCTGGTTTGCGCTGCGCAGCAGCTTCATCGCCTTCGTATTGCCGTGGTTACAAAGCGTCATGCCGCCCGTACCGGATTGGACGAGCTGGCTCACCTTTCTTCTCGCCGTTCTGGCGGGCCTTGTTTTGGCGCTAGGCTTGGCGTTGCTGATCTCACCGGTTACGGCACTGATCGCAGGGCTCTTTCTCGACGATGTCGCTGAGGTGGTGGAGAAGAGGGATTATCCGGCCGATGCGCCGGGAAAAGCGCTGCCATTTGTGCCGGCGATGAAGAGTTCGCTGAAATTCCTCGGCATCGTTGTCGTGGGCAACATCATCGCGCTGCTTCTGCTTTTCATTCCCGGCGTCAATCTCGTCGCCTTCTTCCTGGTCAACGGCTATTTGCTTGGCCGGGAGTTCTTCGAATTTGCCGCCATGCGCTTCCGGCCGCCGGAAGAGGCACGACGGTTTCGCAGCAAATATGCCTTCACCGTTTTCCTTGCCGGTCTGGTGATCGCCGCCTTCCTCGCCATTCCCCTGGTCAACCTTTTGACGCCGCTGTTTGCCGCGGGGATGATGGTGCACTTGCACAAGCTTCTTTCCCAGAAGGAAGCGGCTCGTCGCGGCTGAAAATTGCAGATATAGGACGATTGCAGCTCTAATCGGCGGCGCCGACCAGTTGCGGCGGTAGCTCTACTAATGGCGCTGGGATGTCCCAGGTCTTTTCCGGCGAGCGACAGAGATCGGCGATGACGCAGCGTTCGCATTCCGGCTTGCGCGCTTTGCAGACATAGCGCCCGTGCAGGATCAGCCAGTGATGCGCGTGGTAGAGGTATTTGTCAGGGATTACCTTCATCAGCCGCTGTTCGACCTCGTCCGGCGTCTTGCCAGGCGCAAGCCGCAGGCGATTGGCGATGCGGAAAATATGGGTGTCGACGGCGAGCGTTGCCTGGCCGAAGGCCATGGAGAGCACGACATTGGCGGTCTTGCGGCCGACGCCGGGCAGCGTCATCAGCTCTTCGCGCGTCTGCGGCACCTCGCCGTCGAAATCCCGGATCAATTTCTCCGACAATGCCACGACGTTCTTCGCCTTGTTGCGGTAGAGGCCGATCGTCTTGATGTAGTCGCGGATGCGATCTTCGCCGAGATCGAGCATCTTCTGTGGCGTATCGGCGACGGCAAAGAGAGCGCGGGTCGCCTTGTTGACGCCGACATCGGTTGCCTGCGCCGACAGCGCCACGGCAACCACCAGCGTGAAGGGATTGACATGCTCCAGTTCCCCCTTCGGCTCAGGCCGCTGGATGGAGAAACGACGAAAGATCTCGTCCAGATTTGCCTTGGAATAGGGGCTTTTAAAAGCCGGCTTGCGGCTTGCGGCCGCATTTGACTTTTTCATGGTTTGCGCGCTGGATTTGGTCTTGGGGTTTGCCATGAACGACCTATACTCAAGTCCTATGACCGAACGCAACGCCGATACTGACATCGATAGCAACAAGCCGGTCTTCGCCGCCGAATTGTTTCCTCACCGCTCCCTGGGGCGACGGGGATTCAAGGTGATGGTGACTCTGGCGGGAGCGTTCTGCCTGATCTATGGCATCTTGTTCGTCATCCGCGGCGCATGGCCTATCGGCGTCTTCTTCGGGGCGGATTTCACCCTGCTCTATGGCGCCTTCTGGCTGAATTACCGCTCTGGCAGGGTGCGGGAGGAGGTGACGGTGTCGCGCACCGACGTTTCGATCCGCAAATTCTCGCCCTCGGGCCGCATGGTCGAACACCGTTTCAATCCGTTCTGGACACGTTTCCTTGTCCGCCGGCACAGTGAAATCGGTGTTGTCTCGATGCATGTCCGCGATCGAAGCCATCACACCGATGTCGGCTCTTTTCTCAATCCGGAGGACCGGGAGAGCTTTGCGAAGGCTTTCAAACGCGCCCTCGCCACGGTGACGCAGCGGATATAGGCATCCAGGCAAGAAACGGGTGGTTTTACCCTTCTCTTCGTGGTGTTCTCCTTTTTAAGGAGAAAGATTATGAATGCTATCGCACAGTTGAAGACAGACATCACCCCGGAAGGGCCGGACTACGACACCGTCCGCCGGGTGATCGAGCTCATCACCGAGGACTATCGCGATCAGCCGTCATTGGAAACGATCGCCGAACGACTCGGACAATCGCCCACTCAATTGCAGAAGACCTTTACCCGTTGGGCCGGACTGTCGCCCAAGGCTTTCCTGCAGGCCGTGACGCTCGACCATGCCAAGCGGCTGCTGCGCGAGGAAGACCTGCCCTTGCTGGAAACCTCGTTCGAAGTGGGGCTTTCCGGGCCAAGCCGGCTGCACGATCTCTTCGTCACGCATGAGGCGATGTCACCCGGCGAATGGAAGGCGAAGGGCGGCGGGCTTATCATCCGCTACGGGTTCCATATCTCGCCCTTCGGCTTGGCGCTGATCATGGTCACAGACCGCGGTCTTGCCGGCCTTGCCTTTAGCGATTCCGGCGACGAGAAGGCTTGCCTGGAGGATATGACCTGCCGTTGGCCGAATGCGCAATATGCCGAGGACCTGCAGGCGACCATGCCTTATGCGGCGCGGATTTTCGAGCCATCGAAATGGTCGAGCGAACAGCCGCTGCGCGTCGTGCTGATCGGCACGGATTTCCAGGTGCGGGTCTGGGAAAGCCTGTTGAAGATCCCGATGGGCCGGGCAGTTACCTATTCCGATATCGCCAAAGACATCGGCCAGCCGACGGCGATGCGCGCGGTCGGCGCCGCCGTCGGCCGCAACCCCGTTTCTTTCGTCGTTCCCTGTCACCGCGCGCTCGGCAAGAACGGCGATCTCACCGGCTATCATTGGGGCCTGACGCGCAAGCGGGCTATGTTGGGCTGGGAAGCGGGGAAGGCTTGAGGGGCTCTGCCTTCTCCCGCCGGGGTGAGGGCAGGAGTCAAGCTGCCTTTGCCATCGCCATCTGCAACAGTTCCTTTGCGGCGCCTTCGTCCGTAATCAGGGTATTGCACCCGATGCGCTTGATAGTGGCGCGGATTGCAAGGGCGCGGTGTGCGCCGCCGGAAGACAGGACGATGTGCTTGGCCTTCTTTAGGGTGTCGAGATCGACCGACATGACGCGCTTGTTGATCGGATGATCGACGGAATTGCCCTCGGCATCGAGGAAATTGAACATGGTATCGCAGACGCAGCCCGCCTCGATCAACTGATCCAGCACCTGCTTCGAGATGAAGCCTTCCGACAGCGAGGTGGAACGGGGGCCGATATCGCCGCAACTGACGATGGCGAGATCGAGGCTTTCGGCCAGGCGGTAGATCGCCTCCAGACCGCATTTTTCAATCAGATTGCGCTTGGTCTCAATGGAATCGACCAAAAGCGGTGCCAGGAACATGTAGCATTCCGCGCCGAGTTGGCTCGCCAAACGCCAGGTATAGTCGATGGGATTGGTCTGCTGGACAGCGACGATGCCACCGAGCAGCGAAACCACTTTGCAATTGTCGCGGCGTGGCGGGCGAAAGCTTGCGAGCGAAGCCGTCATCGTCCGGCCCCAGCCGACGCCGATCGTATAATTGTCGGGAATCGCCTCGGTCAGGAACTGGCCGAGCGCCAGGCCAACGCTTTTTGCCTGCGCGTCGACGTCTCCGCCTGCAGGCGAGGGAACGACGATCGCCTCGTCCAGCCCATAGGCACGCTCCAGCTTGATCGCGAGTTCGACGCAATCGTCGATGCCTTCATTGATCCAGATCTGCACTTCGCTGCGGCGCATCGCCTCGTCCAGCAGACGGATCACAGTGGTGCGGCTGATGCCGAGCTGCTCGGCAACATCCTTCTGCGTCAGACCCTGATTGTAATAGAGCCAGGCAGCGCGCAGCCTCAGAGACGCCGTCTCGGAATAGGCGGTGTGTGTCCCACGTCTGAGTTTGGCCACAGGTCCTCCGGCAAGATTTCTGCACGCCCTTTTTGTTTTAATGATCGCAAACGACAAAGGTTGCGGCGATCGTGCATGACAGGGGCGAGCAAGATCAGCTTCTATTGCCGATATTCTATGGCTTGAAACTTATGTCAATTGAAATGCACAAATGTCCTTGACTTTTCGCTGCGAGATTGATGATAGTCGCCGTGAGGAAGTCGGTCTTTGTCCAGTCGAGGAGGGCAATGTGCGAGTGCTGCGCCGTGGATGCGTCTGGCCAAGCAGGGAGCCATATAGGGCGCTCGGTTTTGGCGGAAAGCCTGTCTTCGGCAATTGCTTCTTCGCGGCTTTGACCGTTCACCGGAAATGGAACTTTCGCGCTTTTTCTCCCGTTACCGAGGCATAGGAGAAGGAACGGCGCAATCCGCTTGCAGTCTTCGTGTCGTCCATCGAACCGGACGGAATTCGCCGGTCAATATCTCTCAATTCAATGGGCCAATTCAACAAGGATACGTATCATGACATCCAAGCTTGACCAACTTCGCGCTATGACGACGGTCGTGGCCGATACCGGCGATATCGAGGCGGTTGCCCGCCTGAAGCCGGTCGACTGCACGACCAATCCGACCATCGTCCTGAAGGCGCTCGGCACGCCGATGTTTGCCGACGCGATCAAGGAAGCCGTCGCCTGGGGCAAGAAGCAGGGTGGTACGCCGGACGCCGTTGCCGCTGCCGTCGCCGACCGCCTGGCAATCTCCGTTGGCGCCGCTCTCTCCGGCCTCGTTCCCGGCCGCGTCTCGACGGAAGTCGACGCCGATCTCTCCTTCAACACCGAAGGTTCGATCGCCAAGGCCCGCTCCATCATCGCTGCCTACAAGGAACGCGGCATCGGCCATGACCGCATCCTGATCAAACTCGCATCCACCTGGGAAGGCATCCGCGCCGCCGAAGTCCTGCAGAAGGAAGGCATCGACTGCAACCTGACGCTGCTCTTCAGCAAGGCCCAGGCCGTTGCCTGCGCCGACGCCAAGGTTTTCCTGATCTCGCCCTTCGTCGGCCGCATCCTCGACTGGTACAAGAAGTCGACCGGCAAGGAGTTCACGCCAGAAGAAGATCCGGGCGTTATTTCTGTTCGCGAGATCTACAATTACTACAAGGCCAATGACATCAAGACGATCGTCATGGGCGCCTCCTTCCGCAGCGCCGGCGAAATCGAAGCGCTGGCCGGCTGCGATCGCCTGACGATCAGCCCCAACCTGCTTGACGAACTCGCCAAGGATGAAGGCAAGCTGGAGCGCAAGCTCTCGCCGGAAAACAAGACTTCCGTCTCCAAGATCGCCGTCGATGAACGGACCTTCCGCTGGATGATGAACGAAGATGCGATGGCAACCGAAAAGCTCGCCGAAGGCATTCGCGCCTTCGCCAAGGATCTGGTCGCCCTTCGCACCATGGTCGGCAAGGAACTGCAGCTCGCCGCTGCCTAATGCGAGGTTGCTTCTCTTTTTGAAGAGGGCCGTTGTTTAAGAGGGTGCCGCAGAGATGCGGCGCCCTTTTTTTGTTTCGGATGATAGGGCGGAAAAGCCTACCCAATAAATTCCGCCCTGATCTGCTCCGATTGACCACCGATCGTCGGCGCCGCAAAGCTGTTCTTGCTCCTGACACCGTCGACGCGGATCGGGTTTGCCGTTGTGCGAACGGAGGTGCCGTCGTCGCGGGTTACCGTCTGCAGCATGTCGAGCTGGCGGAAGGCAGCGCTTTGCAGCAGTTTCGGCCAGTCCAGCACCTCCGCGGCCCAGATATCGGCGGGCTCCAGGATGGCGAGCCATTCCCTCACCGTCTTCTCGTGCAGGCGGGCAGCGATCAGGCTCTTGATCTCGTCGCGGCGGGAGAAGGCCTCGTCCGGCGTATAATCGGCAAGCGCCGGAAGCTCGAAGAGCGGCGCCAGATTCGCGAGCGGCATCATGGCCAGCGCCAACCAGCCATCGGCGCAATGATAGACGCCGTAAGGAGCCGAGAGATAGGCGTGGGCATTGCGCACGGAGGATTTCTTCGGCAGGCGGCCGCCGTCGTTCAGATGGGTGGTCAGTACCTCGAACTGGAAATCGATCATCGCTTCCAGCAGGCTGGTTTCGACATGGACGCCCTGACCGGTGACGCCGCGCCGCACGAGGCCGGCGAGAATGCCCTGGACGATGAGATTGCCGGCCAGCATGTCGGCGACCGCGAGGCCGAAGGGCACCGGACCGTCATCGGCTTCACCGTTCAGCCACATGGCGCCGGAGCGGGCCTGGGCAAGCAGGTCTTGACCGGGGAAATGCCGCCATTCGTTATCGGGCCCGTAGCCGGTGATGCTGCCATAGACGATGCGGGGATTGATCTTCGCGACCGTGACGTAGTCGAGACCCAGGCGGTCGATGACCCCGGGGCGGAAATTCTGGATGATGACGTCGGCCTTTGCGATCAGCACGCGCAGGTCCTGCAGGTCACCTTCGTCCTTCATATTGATGGCAACGCTTTCCTTGCCGCGATTGATCGCGTGGAAGAGCGTCGAGTCGCCGCCAATCTCGGTGTCGCTGAGATAAAGCCGGCGGCAGAGATCGCCTCCATCGGGACGCTCGATCTTGATCACCCGCGCGCCGAGATCGCCAAGCCGCAGCGCGGCCATCGGCCCAGCCAGGAATTGGCTCATATCGAGCACCGTGATGCCGTCGAGCAGGCCGCCATTATTGCCTTCGATCATCTCAGCCCTTCAACTCCGGAGCGTCCGCGGGCCGGCCGTCCTTGTAGCGCACCGTCTGGATATGCTCGCAATAGAGCACCAGCTCGCCTTCGCCCTTGAAGACTTCGTAGGAAGAGCGGATCAGGCCGAGATCCTTATATTTCGGCTGTTTATCGAGATTGGTGCGGATGGTGTAGATCGTGTCGCCGATGAAGGTGGGCTTGATGAAGCGCAGCCTGTCATAGCCATAGGAAAAGGCGTTGATGCAGTTGGTGGCGACGAGGCCGAGGCCGGCGGAGAAGACGAAGGCGCCGGCGACGAGGCGCTTGCCGAACAGACCTTCCGTCTCCGCAAAGATCTGGTCGCTGACATAGGGATGCATATCGAGAACAAGGGCGTTGAACTGCTGGGATTCGCCTTCGGAGATCGTCCGCCGCAGCGAGCGGATCTTGTGGCCGATCTCGAAGTCTTCATAGAACCAGTTTTCCGAGTTCCAGACGGGAATATCGGCATGATCCGCCGGCATGGTCTTGGGGTGGGTGCTGGAAATGCCGACGGTGGCGGTCATGGCATTGGCTTTCGGTGGAAACGCGCCGGTCTCAGAGAGACCAGAGGCGCTTGGCGTTAAGATGATAGAGCCGATTGCGTTCGTCGGCGCTTACGCCTTGCATCAAGGCATGGGTGGCGGCGACCCAGGTGGAGAGATTGCCGGCGAGCGTGCAGACCGGCCAATCGCTGCCCCAGATGACGCGATCCCAGCCGAAGCTTGTGATGCAGTGTTCGACGAAGGGACGCAGTGTTTCTGGCGACCAGTTATCGGGATCGGTATAGGCAACGACACCGGAGATCTTCACGGTAACATTCGGCCGTTTGGCAACCTCACTGATCCCAGACGACCAGCTTTCGCTCAATCCATCCTTTACTGCCGGCACGCCGCAATGATCGAGCACGAAGCGGATGTCGGGATTGAGGTCGATTAGCGCGATCGCCTGGGAAATCTGATGCGGGAGGACGCATAGATCGAAGGTGAGCCGTGTATTGTTGAGCCGCTTCAAATTTTCGCGGAAAAGTGCGCCTTCGGAAACGTCGTCGGGAACGACATGCAGCACCCGGCGGAAGCCTTTTACGAAGGGGTCGGCGAGCACGCGTTCGAGATAGGCGGGAAAGCCGGCATTTTCCGGACGGCAGGCGGCGATCGCGCCGCGCAGCAGGCTGCCGGGCTCACGGCTCAGACCTTTGACATAGTCGGTCTCGCGTTCGATATCCTCTTCGGCGACATCGACTTCCATGTGAAGCGTGTCGGTGATGCCGAGGCGCTTCGCTTCGCGCGCATAGTCCTCACAGAGGCTGTCGCGATTGAGCGCACCGGCGCCAGCTAGCCAGGGATAGGCGAGCTTTTTTCGGTCGACAATATGCAAGTGGCTGTCGAAAAGCATGGTGTTCCTCCCATACCTGCTTGCTCAACATATACTCACATAAGAATAGTTTATTCAAATAAAAATTATAACTCCGCCTTGTCGACCGTGCCGGCGACGGTTTCGGAGATATCCTTGGCCGCTTCCCGCACATATTCGACGACCTGTTCGCGTGTCGGTGCCTTCTGGTTCACGGGCTCGATATAGGGGCAGGTCAGCGCTGCCAGTGCATTGCCGTCCATCGCCAGGATTGGTGCAGAAATATTGTGAACGCCACTCGTCTGCAGACTGTTCATGGTTTCGAAGCCCTTCTCGCGGATTGCCGAGAGCTTTTCCTCGAGATCGGCCGGCGGCTCCTCCGCGTCCTGTTCCTGGCGCCTCTGCTCATTGATCATCATCTGGCGCTGTTTTTCATCCTTGAATGCCAGAAGAATGTGGCCGGAGCCGGTATTATACAAATTGATCTGGGCGCCGACGCGGATCGAGATGCCCCAATAGGTCGGCGAATCCTGCTGGGCGATGACGACGACCGAGCCGCGGTCGAAAATCGCCAGATGGCAGGCTTGCTCGGCGCGGTTGGAGAATTCGCGCATCAGCGGCGTGGCGAAGGAAACAAGCCGGCGCACCGGCGCGTGGTAGTGCGCCAGGCCGAAGAGCTTGAGGGTCAGATAGAAGCGATCGCCGTCCTGACGCTGTACATAGCCACGCCGGACCAGGCGATCGAGCATACGGTAGAATTCGTTCGGGCTTTTGCCGAGCGCCTTGGCGATTTCGGCCTGCGTCAGGCCGCCGTCGATCCGCGCCAGCAGCTCCAGGATATCGAGGCCTTTGTCCAGCGCCGGCGCGCGGTATCGATCGCTATCGTCTTCTACACTCATAGGGCCTCATCAGAGAAATATGATTCACCATTCATATATGAATGAAAGCGATTTGCAAGCGCCTGTGATCCCGCTTGACGGTCAGTGAATAAGGTGTTTACATATAAATCATTGATCCATATTTGGATCGTGAGGCGATCGGGCGGAGTGTCCGGTCCTTTAGGGAGGAAAATTCAATGAGGAATTTGAAGGCCGGTCTTGCCGCCGGCGTATTGGCATTGCTCGCGAGCTCCGCGGCCTTTGCCGCCGACCTGCCCGGCAAGTTCCCGGGCGTGACGATCGACGCCAAGCTGATCGGTGGCCAGCAATACGAGCCGCTTTATGGGCGCATTTCCGAGTGGGAGAAGGAGACCGGCGCCAAGGTCAACATCCTCTCCAAGAAGAACCACTTCGAGCTCGACAAGGAAATCAAGTCGGACATGGCGTCGGGCGATATTTCCTGGTGCGTCGGCTCGAACCACTCGTCCTTCGCCCCTCAGTATCCCGACCTCTATACTGACCTCGGCAAGCTGCTGCCGAAGGAAGAGATCGCCAAGTTCGTCGATTCGACCATCGAGGCATCGACCATCGACGGCCGGCTAGTCATGCTGCCGCGCGCTCAGTTCGACGTTTCGGCACTCTACTATCAGAAGAGCCTCTACAACGATGAGGCCAAGAAGACGGCGTTCAAGACCAAGTACGGCTACGACCTGGCGCCGCCGAAGACCTGGAAGGAAGTGTCAGACCAGGCAACCTTCTTCGCCAATCCGCCGAACTTCTTCGGCACGCAGTTCCCCGGCAAGGAAGAGGCGATCAACGGCCGCTTCTATGAAATGCTGGTCGCCGAAGGCGGCGAATATCTCGATAAGGACGGCAAACCGGCCTTCAATTCCGAAGCCGGCGTGCGCGCGCTCGACTGGTTCGTGAACATGTACAAGGCGAAGGCCGTTCCGGCCGGCACGACCAACTATCTTTGGGACGATCTCGGCGCCGGTTTTGCGTCGGGCACCGTCGCGCTCGATCTCGATTGGCCGGGCTGGGCGACCTACTTCAACGATCCGAAGTCCTCGAAGATCGCCGGCAATGTCGGCGTCGTCGTGCAGCCTGTCGGTTCGGCCGGCAAGCACACCGGCTGGTCCGGCCATCACGGCTTCTCCGTGACGGAAGCGTGCAAGAACAAGGATGCCGCCGCCTCGCTCGTCTGGTTCCTTACCAACGACGATTCGCAGAAGCTCGAAGCCGCCAACGGCACGCTGCCGACCCGCAAGGCCGTCTGGGAATGGGACATCCAACAGGCTGCATCCGATCCTTACAAGAAGGAAGTGCTCAGCACTTTCCAGGAATCGATGAAGTATGCCTTCCCGGTTCCGCGCACGCCGCAATGGATCGAGATTTCCAACGTCGTCTATCCTGAGCTTCAGGCCGCCATCCTCGGCGACAAGACCTCCAAGGAAGCGCTCGACACGGCCGCACAAAAGGCAACCGACGTCCTGAAGGACGCCGGCGCACTCTGATCGCCGCAATCAAACTCCCGCATCCGACAGAGGGTGCGGGAGTTGTTTGAAAAATAGTATGACCTGCGCCTTTAGGGGCCGGTCTGTCCGGCCGGCTGTGACGCCGGCCTCTCGGCCCCATGCAATCGCATTCCACGCAGTCCGGGCCATGCTGCTGAGGAATGCCGACAGGTGCAAACCATGTATAAGAAAATATCTCCACCGGTCCTGCTGCTTCTTCCGGCGATCATCGTGCTTGTGGCGGTGGTGCTGTTTCCGTTGCTTCTGTCCTTCTATTCCAGCTTCACGCCGTTCCGCCTGACGCGCCCGGCGACGCTCTTCACCTTCATCGGCTTGCGGAATTATACCCGCATTCTCACCGATCCGGTTTTCCTGGCGGCCTTCGTGCGCACCGTGGTGCTGCTGACCATCGCGCTCAATCTGGAAATGCTGCTCGGCCTCTGCCTGGCGCTTCTGGTCAACAAGGCAACTTACGGCAAGCGTGTGCTGCGCACGCTGATGATGTTTCCGATGATGTTTTCGCCGGTGCTCGTCGGCTTCCAGTTCAAATTCATGTTCAACGACAATGTCGGCATCATCAACAATGCCCTGCAATCCCTGGGCATAACCAATAGTGCCATCCCCTGGCTGATCGACGGCAATCTGGCGCTGCTGTCGATCGTCATCGCCGAAATCTGGTCGTCGACGTCGGTTTTCGCCATCCTCATCCTCGCTGGCCTGCTCGCCATGCCGCAGGAGCCGGTGGAGGCCGCGAAAGTGGACGGCTGCACGAGCTGGCAGACCTTTCGTTACGTCACCTGGCCGTTCCTGATGCCGTTCGCCTTTATCGCCATGACGATCCGCTCGCTCGACGTTGCCCGCGCCTACGACATCGTCAAGATCATGACGGATGGCGGCCCGGCGCGCCGCACCGAGCTGATCTGGACGCTGGTCGGGCGCACGGCCTATGCCGATGCGCAGATGGGGCTCGCCAACGCCATGGCCTATGTCTCGATCATCCTGTCGATCGCCTTCACAGTCTATTTCTTCCGTAAGCTGGCGCTTGCCCGCACCCAGATCGGAGCGGAGTGGTAATCATGGATCGCAACGCTGAACAACGCATGCGCCGCCGCATCGGAAAAGTCGCCTATCTCATCGGCCTTTTCATCGCGATGCTCATCATCTGCCTGCCGGGCTTCTGGATCATCCTCAGCTCGCTGCGGCCCACGGTCGAGATCATGGCGAAGCCGCCGGTTTGGATCCCGCAGGAGCTGTCGCTCGATGCCTATCGCGCCATGTTTGGTGGGGCGGGACAGGGCGGCATCCCCGTTTGGGATTATTTCCGTAATTCGCTGGTGATTTCCGTCACCTCTACCGTCATTGCGCTGATCATCGGCATGTCCGGCGGCTATGCCTTCGCGCGCTTCCGCTTCACCGGCAAATCCGCGGTGTTCCTCGGCCTGATGCTGACGCGCTCCGTGCCGGGCGTCGCGCTATCGCTGCCGCTCTTCATGGTCTATGCACGGCTCGGCATCATCGACACGCATTTCGGCCTGATCCTCACCTATGTCGCGCTGAATGTGCCTTTCACCATCTGGCTGATCGACGGTTTCTTCCGGCAGGTGCCGAAGGACCTCGCCGAAGCCGCGCAGATCGACGGCTGCACGCGCTGGCAAGCCTTCTGGCAGGTGGAATTTCCGCTCGCCGGCCCCGGCATCGCATCCGCCGGCATCTTCGCCTTTCTCACCTGCTGGAACGAATATGCATTGGCCTCGCAGCTCACGCGCTCCGTCGATTCCAAGACACTCCCGGTCGGGCTGCTCGACTATACGGCGGAATTCACCATCGACTGGCGCGGCATGTGCGCTCTCGCGGTGGTGATGATCGTTCCGGCGCTCGCTCTCACCTTCATTATTCAGAAGCATCTGGTGTCCGGTCTGACATTCGGTGCGGTCAAAGGTTGAACCCCATGGCTCAGGTTACGCTCAAAAAACTCGTCAAGCGCTATGGCGCCCTGGAAATCGTGCACGGGATTGACCTTGATATCAGGGACAAGGAATTCATCGCCCTTGTCGGGCCTTCCGGCTGCGGCAAGTCGACGACGCTGCGCATGATCGCGGGCCTCGAGGACGTCTCCGAGGGCGCCATCATGATCGGCGATATCATCGTCAACGACCTGCCACCGCGAGATCGCAACATCTCCATGGTGTTCCAGTCCTACGCGCTCTATCCGCACATGACCGTGCGCGAGAATATGGGCTTCTCGCTGAAGATCGCCAAGCAGCCGCAGGCGGAAATCGACCAGCGCGTCAACGAGGCGGCCGCGATCCTTAGCCTGGAAGCGTTGATGGACCGTCGCCCGGCACAGCTTTCCGGCGGCCAGCGCCAGCGCGTTGCCATGGGCCGCGCCATCGTCCGCCAGCCGGAAGTCTTCCTCTTCGACGAGCCGCTGTCGAACCTCGACGCCAAGCTGCGTACGCAGATGCGCACCGAGATCAAGAAGCTGCATGCCAAGGTGCAGTCGACGGTGATCTACGTCACCCATGACCAGGTGGAAGCGATGACGCTTGCCGACCGCATCGTCATCATGCGCGATGGCTACATCGAGCAGGTCGGCACGCCGGATGAAGTGTTCAAGCGGCCGGCCACGCGCTTCGTCGCCGGCTTCATCGGCTCGCCGCCGATGAATATCGAGGAGGCAACGGTTTCGGCCGGCGCGCTGGTGTTCAAGAATGGCGACAAGCTGCCGCTGCCGGGGCAATTTGCGGATCGGGTCAGAGATGGCGAAAAGGTTGCCTTCGGCCTACGCCCGGACGATATTTTCCCGAGCGGCCATGGCCTTCATTCCGGCGCCGAGGCCGCGGTGCATGAGGTGACGTTGCCCGTCGCCATCACCGAGCCTCTCGGCAATGAAACCCTGGTCTTCGTCGAATTCGCCGGTCGCGAATGGGTGTCGCGTATGCTCAATCCGCGCGGATTAAAGAGCGGCGAACAATTGAAAATGAGCTTCGACCTCAGCCAGGCGCATCTCTTTTCCACCGAGACCGGCAAGAGCCTGGCGATCTGAGCGGGGGAGGCAAGCACATGGCCCGCATCGAGAAAATTGAGCTGCGCATGGTCGACCTGCCGCCGAAGGTGAAGCGGACGGATGCGATCCAGAGCTTTGTCAGCCAGGAGACGCCGATCGTCACCATCACCGATTCCGACGGCGCCGTCGGTACCGGCTACAGTTACACGATCGGCACCGGCGGCTCCTCCGTCATGCGGCTGCTGTCGGACCATCTCGTGCCGCTGCTGATCGGCGAGGATGCCGATTGCATCGAGGCGATCTGGCACAAAATGGAATTCGCGACCCATGCGACGACCATCGGCGCCATTACCGCGCTGGCGCTCGCCGCCATCGACACGGCGCTTTGGGATCTGCGCGCCAAGAAGCAGAAGCTGCCGCTCTGGAAGCTTGCCGGCGGCGCCAAGGATCGTTGCCCGCTCTACACGACCGAGGGAGGCTGGCTGCACATCGAGAAGGAGGCTTTGGTCGAGGATGCCTTGCAGGCGAAGGCCAAGGGTTTCTCCGGCTCGAAGGTGAAGATCGGCAAGCCGCATGGCTCGGAAGATTACGACCGGCTTTCCGCCATGCGTCTGGCGCTTGGGATGGGTTTCGAGATCATGACCGACTGTAATCAGGGCTTTACGGTCGATGAGGTCATCCGCCGTGCTGCAAGGTTGAGAGAACTCGATCTCGCTTGGATCGAGGAGCCGCTGCCATCAGACGATCTCGATGGCCATATTCGCCTGACGCGCTCGACGCCGACGCCGATTGCGGTCGGCGAATCCATGTATTCGATCCGGCATTTCCGCGAATATATGCAGAAGGGCGCCTGCTCGATCGTCCAGGTCGACGTTGCCCGTATCGGCGGCATCACGCCTTGGCTGAAGGTGGCACATGCGGCGGAAGCCTTCGATATTCCGGTCTGCCCGCATTTCCTGATGGAGCTGCATGTCAGCCTCGTCTGCGCCGTGCCGAACGGGAAATATGTCGAATATATCCCGCAGCTCGACGACCTCACCACCAAGGGCATGGAGATCATCGACGGCAGGGCAATCGCACCCTCCGAGCCCGGTATCGGTATCGCCTGGGATTGGGAAGCGGTGAAGGCACGCTCGATCGGCGAATTCACACGGGAAATCCACGGCTGAAGGAGGAATATGCCATGCAGCGGATGGGGATGGTGATCGGCCTGGAGCCGTCGAAGATCGAGGAATACAAGCGCCTGCATGCGGCCGTCTGGCCCGAGATCCTGGCGCTGATCTCCGAGTGCAACATCACCAACTATTCGATCTTCCTGAAGGAGCCGGAAAATCTGCTTTTCGGCTATTGGGAATATGTCGGCACGGATTTCGAGGCTGACATGGCCAAGATGGCCGCAAGCCCGAAAAACCAGGAATGGTGGTCCGTCTGCATGCCCTGTCAGAAGCCGCTCGAGACCCGCAAGGAAGGCGAGTGGTGGGCCATGATGGAAGAGGTGTTTCATCATGACTGAGATGAGGGTGCGCACCTTCTCCCCAGCGGGCAGAAGGACGCGCGGAGCGCGGGTTGAGGGGGCGTTACCGGGCGAACTTCGCCTTTTGCTTTCCGCTCAACGCAGCTCCGAATATGCCGCGAGACCCCCTCATCTGACCCTTCGGGCCATCTTCTGCCCGAGGGGAGAAGGCAAGGTTGCCGCCAACGCCGGAGATATCCAATGACCTTCGATCCCAAATCTCTCCGCCAATGGTGGCCGAAGCCGTCGAATCCCCGCCCGATCGTCATTTTTGGTGCCGGCAGCATCGTCGGCGACGCGCATCTGCCGGCCTACAACAAGGCGGGCTTCCCGGTCGCCGGTCTCTATGATCCGAATGCCGAGAAGGCAGCGGAGTTGGCGGCCCAATGGGGCATTTGCGCCTTTGCATCCGAGGCGGAGGCGTTTGCCGTCGAAGGTGCGATCTTCGATCTGGCAACGCCGCCGGCCGCCCATACCGCTATCCTTGCCAAGCTGCCGCGCGGCTCTTTTGCGCTGATCCAGAAGCCGATGGGCACCGATCTGGCTGCGGCGACGGAAATTCTCCGGGTATGCCGCGAGCGCGACATCAAGGCGGCTGTCAATTTCCAGCTTCGGTTCGCACCGATGATGCTGGCGCTCTATGATGCCGTCGATAAAGGCTATCTCGGCGAGGTCGTCGATTTCGACGCCTGGCTGGCGCTTGCAACGCCGTGGGGGCTCTGGCCTTTCCTGAAAGGCCTACCGCGGATCGAGATTGCCATGCACTCGATCCACTATCTCGATTTCATTCGCGGCCTGCTCGGCAATCCCAAGGGGGTGCATGCCAAGACGATCGGCCATCCGAACCATGAGGTGGCGCAGACGCGCACGGCCGCGATCCTCGACTATGGCGACAAGGTGCGCTGTGTGCTCTCGGTCAATCACGACCATGAATTCGGCCGCAAATTCCAGGCCTGCGAGTTCCGCATCTCCGGCACCAAGGGTGCGGCCTATATCAAACTCGGGGTCAATCTCGACTATCCGCGCGGCGAGCCGGACGAGCTGTGGATTCGCCCGGCCGGCGGCAGCGAGTGGGTCGAGGTGAAGCTTGAAGGCGCCTGGTTCCCGGATGCCTTCGTCAACCGTATGGCCAATCTGCAGCGTTTCGCCTCGGGCGAGGACCAGACATTGGTCGGCTCCGTCGAGGATGGCTGGCAGACCATGGCGCTGGTTGAGGCCGCCTATCAATCGAGCGCTGAGCCGGCAACGCCGATTGCCGGACTTCCAAAGGTGTAAGCGATGGCCCAACAAAGGATCTACTTTGAAGACTATGAGCTCGGCCACGTCCGCATAACGACCGGACGCACGATCACCGAGACCGATTTCGTTGTCCATGCCGGCCACACCGGCGATTTCTTTCCGCATCATATGGACGCGGAATTCGCCAAGACCTTGCCTGGCGGTCAGCGCATTGCCCACGGCACGATGATCTTCTCGATCGGCGTCGGGCTGACGGCCTCACTCATCAATCCCGTCGCCTTTTCCTATGGCTACGACCGGCTGCGGTTCATTCGCCCTGTGCATATCGGCGACACGATCCGCACGCGGGTGACGATATCGGCGAAAGAGGACGATCCGAAGCGCCCGGCGTCCGGCCGCGTTGTCGAGCGTTGCGAAGTGCTGAACCAGCGCGACGAGGTCGTCCTCGCCGCCGACCATATTCTGATCGTCGAGCGCAAAGCGGCAAACTGAGAGAGAATGATGGTGACACTCAAGGGAATGACCTGGTCGCATCCGCGCGGCTACGATCCGATGGTGGCATGCTCGGCCATCTGGAAGGAAAAGACCGGCGTCGAGGTCGTATGGGAGAAGCGCTCGCTGCAGGATTTCGAGACCTTTCCAGTGGAGGAGCTTGCGGCCGCCTATGATCTGATCGTCATCGACCATCCGCATGTCGGCCAGATCACGCGGGAGAATTGCCTGCTGCCGCTCGACGATGCGGACCATGCCGGTGAACTTGTCGCAATCGCCGCCGGCACGGTCGGGCGCTCCTATCCGAGCTACAATTGGCAGGGCCGGCAGTGGGGATTCCCGATCGATGCGGCGACACAGGTTCAGGCCTACCGGCCGGATCGGTTGAGTGGGCCGATCACCGATCTTGCCGAGATCGTATCGCTCGCGGCCAGGGGCAGGGCGATCCTGCCGATGCGGCCGCCGCATTCGCTGATGACCTTCTTCACGCTTGCGGCACATCTCGGCACGCCCTGCAGCGTCGAAGGACCGGAGTTGATCGCCACGGCGGATGGAGAAGCTGTGCTCGACTGGATGGCACGGCTCGTCGGCGGCATGGATGCCAAATGTGACGACATGGACCCGATAGCTGTCTTCGAGCTGATGGGTGAGCTGGATTGCCCCTATGACGTCGTCCCCTTCGCCTATGGCTATGTCAGCTATTCCTTTGCCGGATTCCGACCGGCGCGCTTAGCCTTTGCCGACATGCCCGTGATCGATGGCCGCGCGCCCAAAGGCTCAGCGCTCGGCGGCACGGGTATTGCCGTTTCGGCCCGGACGCAGGTGCCGGAGGAGGCCAAGGCCTTTGCACGCTGGATTGCCAGCGGGCCGGTGCAGGCGGGCGCCTACGCCAGTGGCAATGGCCAGCCCGGCCATGCCGACGCCTGGGGCAGCGATAGCGTTAACGGGCCGGCGCTCGATTTTTACCGCAATACGCGCGCGACGTTGGAGGGCGCCTATGTCCGGCCGCGTCATGACGGCTACATGGCTTTCCAGAGCGAGGCTTCCAACATTATTACCAATGGACTGCGCACCGCCGCGCGGCATACAGTCCTCATCGACAAGCTCAACCAGCTCTTCGCGCAATCGTTCGAAAGCTAGGGCAGGCGGCTCTAGCTGTTTGTTTTCGCATGATCTTATCCGCAAGCAACCACGCATTTTCGCTTCGTGGCCTTTCGGTCTCGGGATCATGCCCTGGAGGAAAGGATCAGGATTATGGGTCACGGATTGGAAGGCAAGAAGGTCGTCATCACGGCGGCGGGACAGGGGATTGGCCGCGCGACGGCTGAGCGCTTCATCTCGCTCGGGGCGCATGTATATGCCACCGACATCAACGAGCAGACGCTTTCGACGCTGGAAGGCGCCAGCAAGCATGTGCTGAACGTGCTCGACAGCGCCGCGGTCAAGGCATATGCCGATGAACTCGGTCCGATCGACGTGCTCTTCAATTGCGCCGGCTTCGTACATGCTGGCACCATCCTCGACTGCGAGGAGAAGGATTGGGATTTCTCCTTCAATCTCAATGCCAAGGCGATGTACACGACTTGCCGCACCTTCCTGCCGGGCATGCTCGAAAAGGGCAAAGGCTCGATCGTCAACATGTCCTCGGTCGCCTCCAGTGTGAAGGGCGTACCGAATCGCTTCGCCTACTGCGCCTCCAAGGCAGCGGTGATCGGCCTCACCAAGTCGATCGCCGCCGATTTCGTCGCCAAGGGTATCCGCGTCAATGCCATTTGCCCCGGCACGGTCGACAGCCCCTCGCTGCATGAGCGCCTGCGCGCCACCGGCGATTATGAGAAGGCGATGAAGGACTTCATCGCCCGCCAGCCGATGGGCCGCATCGCGACTGCCGAGGAGATCGCTGCCCTGGTGACCTATCTCGCCGGCGACGAGGCGGGTTTCACCACCGGTCAGATCCATGTCATCGACGGTGGCTGGACGGCTTGAACTAGCGTCTTCTCCAAGCGCGGAGGCCTCGCATTGCGGGGCCTCTTTTTGTTTGCCACCTACGTCAGAGAATCTATATCTGATGGATATTTAGTGAATGGAGAGCGGCATGCGAATGGGCGGAGAGCAGCATCGTTCCGGGACCGCCGTGCTGTTGCACAAGCATCAGGTGATTCTGGTCAGCGTTGCGGCCGGCATCGTGTGCTTCCTGCTTCTGACCTCGCGTGCGTTCAATCCGAGCAACTTGCTTGTTGCCTGGGATGCCACCGCCATCATCTATATCGTATTCAGCCTGTACCGGATGCTAACATCCGATGTGCATCGCATCCGCAAGCGTTCGGCCGATCTCGATTTTTCGGATGCCGTTCTGCTGTTCCTGTCCATCGCGGCCGCAGTCGCCAGTGTTGGCGGCATCGCTCTGGAACTGCTCGGCGTCAAGGAGGCGCCGCCGCAGGTAGCGCTTTTCCGTGCATTGATGGCGATCGTAACGATCCTGATTTCCTGGGTGTTTCTGCACATGCTTTTTACGGTCCACTATGCGCACCGCTTCTATCGCGGTTCGGGTAGGGGGCAGGGGTTGAAGTTCGCCGAGCCGGTAGAGGAGCCCATCTATTGGGACTTCCTCTATTTCTCCTTCACCATCGGCGTCGCCGCCCAGACAGCCGATATCGGCGTATCTTCCGTCAGCATGCGCAAGCTGGTACTGCTGCACGCCATCCTGTCTTTCCTGTTCAACACGACGATCCTGGCGCTTGCGATCAATGTCGGGGCGAGCCTGGTGTAGCCCGCCCGCCGAAGCATCGTTGATATCTCGTCGGTTTAGAGCACCGCGTTACCGGCCATCACTGCCATGATCAGGAACACCAGGAAAACGATCAGGAAGAGCGCGAAGAGCACGCGGGCGATCGTCGCTGTTGCGGCCGAGACGCCGGAAAAGCCGAAAAAGCCGGCTATCAACGAAATCACGAAGAATATCAGAGCCCATTTCAGCATTAGAAAATCTCCTCTGCGTTGCGCCTAATGAAGACGCAGAAAAGGGGAAATTGTTCCGATGCCGTTTCGATTGCCGGGAGCGATGGTAGGACCTTTTGGTAGACGTTTCGCAAGTGCTGCACCACCGGCCCTTCGCGTGGCTCAGGGCGTTCGGCGCTGCAATCGACCCACTGGGTCGATTGCTTCGGTTACACCGAACCGCGCCTCACCCATGATTGATCATGACGTGCCGGACGGCGGTGTAGTCTTCCAGCGCGTAGACTGACATGTCCTTGCCATAGCCGGATTGCTTCAGGCCGCCATGCGGCATTTCGTTGACCAGCATGAAATGGGTGTTGATCCAGGTGCAGCCGTATTGCAGCCTGGCGGCGGTTTGCATGCCGCGGCTGACGTCCTTGGTCCAGACGGAAGAGGCAAGGCCATAGTCGCTGTCATTGGCCCAGGCGACGGCATCGTCGGCGCTGGTGAAGCGGGTGACGGAGACGACGGGGCCAAACACTTCGCGGCGGACGATTTCGTCGTCCTGCGTGGCGCCGGCAACCACGGTCGGGGCGTAGAAGAAGCCGCGATCGCCCGAGGTCTTGCCGCCGGTGGTGATTTCCATGTGCCCGTGTTCGGCGGCGCGGGTGACGAAGCTTTCGACGCGATCTCGCTGGCGCTTGGAGATCAGCGGGCCGATTTCGTTTTCCGTGTCGTTGGCGAGGTTGAACTTGATGCTGGAGACGGCGGAGGTCAGGTCGGCGACGAAATTGTCGTAGACCTTGGCATCGGCATAGATGCGGCAGGCGGCGGTGCAGTCCTGGCCGGCATTGTAATAGCCGAAGGTCCGGATACCGGCGACGACGGCGTCGATATCGGCGTCATCGAACACGATGACCGGAGCCTTGCCGCCGAGTTCGAGATGTGTGCGCTTCACCGTTTTGGCGGCGGCCTGCAGGACTTTCTTGCCGGTGGCGACATCGCCGGTGATGGAGATCATGTTGATCTTGGGATGGTTGATCAGCGCATTGCCGACGCTCTCGCCGCGGCCGAGGATAACGTTGACGACGCCTTCGGGAAGGATGTCCGACAGGAGTTTTGCCATCTTCAGCGCCGTCAGCGGCGTCTGTTCCGAGGGCTTGAAGACGACGGTGTTGCCGCCGGCAATGGCCGGTGCCAACTTCCAAGCCATCATCATCAGCGGATAGTTCCACGGCGCAATCGAACCGACGATGCCGATCGGATCGCGGCGGATCATTGAGGTGTGGCCGGGCAGATATTCGCCGGCGACCGGGCCGTGCAGATTGCGCACCGCGCCGGCGAAGAAGCGGTAGCAATCGACGATGGCGGGGATTTCGTCGTTGAGGACGGCGTTGATCGGCTTGCCGCAGTTCAGCGCCTCGAGCGTCGCGAAGCCCTCGGCATCCTTCTCGATGGCGTCGGCAATCTTCAGGAGATAGGTGGAGCGCTGGGCGGGCGTCGTCTGCGACCAGCTCGTGAATGCCTTTTCGGCGGCATTGACGGCGGCGTCGATCTGGCCAAGCGAGGCTTCCGGCAGATTGAGCACGGTCTCACCCGTCTTCGGGTTGAGAATATGCTCTTCCGTCTCCGAACCGGCCTCAAAGCGGGAGCCGATCAGCATTTGGGTGTCCATAATTATCTCCCTTTCATTTGCCGCCGCCGGCGATTTGGTCGCCGTCGCGGGTAAGATAGTAGGCTGCCAGGATCGGCAGGAAGGTGACGAGCACCACGACCATGGCGATGACATTGGTGACGGGACGTTGGCGCGGGCGGATCAGCTCTTCCAGCATCCAGATCGGCAATGTCATCTGCTGGCCACCGGTAAAGGTGGTGACGATGACTTCGTCGAAGGAAAGCGCGAAGGCGAGCATGCCGCCGGCAAGCAGCGCCGTGCCAATATTCGGCAGGATCACATGGCGGAAAGTCTGGAAACCGTCGGCGCCGAGATCCATCGAGGCTTCGATCAGCGAGCCGGAAGTGCGGCGGAAGCGGGCGACGGCGTTGTTATAGACCACGACAACGCAGAAGGTGGCGTGGCCGAGAACGATCGTCCAGACCGAGAAGGGAATATCGAACAGGCTGAAGGCCGAGCGCAGCGCGATACCGGTGATGATGCCGGGGAGCGCGATCGGCAGGATCACCAGCAGTGAGATCGCCTCGCGACCGAAGAATTTCGTCTGGCTGACGGCGGCTGCGCAGAGCGTGCCGAGCACGAGAGCGATGGCAGTCGCGACGGTCGCCACCTGCACCGACAGTGCCAAGGACGACCAGACATCCGGCCGGTTCCAGGCGATGCCGAACCATTGCAGCGTGAGGCCCGGCGGTGGCCACTGATAGCTCTTTTCCTCCGTCGTGAAGGCATAGACGAAGATCAGCAGGATCGGCAGATGCAGGAAGAGCAGGCCGCCGGCGGCGGCGATCTTCAGGGGCAGGGACGCGCGTTGGCCGCGATCAGAGCGCATCGAAGGCCCCCTGTTTCTTGGCGATCCAGAGATAGATAGCCATGATGACAATCGGCACCACCGAGAAGGCGGCGGCGAGCGGCACGTTGCCGGCTGTGCCCTGCTGCGCATAGACGGCCTGGCCGATGAAGAGGCGCGACGAGCCGATGATCTGCGGGATGATGTAGTCGCCAAGCGTCAGCGAGAAGGTGAAAATGGAGCCTGCAACGACGCCGGGCAGGGCCAGCGGCAGCAGCACCGTGCGGAAGGTTTGGTTCGGCGTCGCGCCGAGATCGGCGGAGGCTTCGAGGAGGTTGGCCGGCACGCGCTCAAGGGCAGCCTGCGTCGGCAGGATCATATAGGGCAGCCAGATATAGACGAAGACCAGGAAGGTGCCGATATAGCTCACCGACAGCGAATTTCCGCCGACGATCGGGAGACTGAGCACGCCGTCGAGCAGCCAGCCGAGGTAGAGCTTGTCGAAAAGCCAGGTCAAAATGCCTTCCTTGGCGAGGATCAGCTTCCAGGCGTAGACCTTGACCAGATAGCTCGACCAGAGCGGCAGCATGACGCCGAGATAGAACAGCGCCTTCCATTTTCCCTTGGCGTAACGCGCCGCATAATAGGCGATCGGAAAAGCGACGAACGAGGAGGCGATGGTCACTAGCGCCGCCATAACGACCGTGCGGATGATGATGTCGAAATTGGCGGAATTCAAAAGCTGCGCATAGGTCGCGAGCGTGAATTCGTAATTCACCATTCCGGAGAAGTCGTCGATCGAGAAGAAGCTTTGCAGCAGCAGCGCGATCAGCGAGCCGATATAGATGATGCCGAGCCAGAGCAGCGGCGGCGTCAGCATCAGGAAAAGCAGGAGTTTCGGGCGGCGCCAGAAGAGATCCGAGAGGCGGCCGAAGAAACCGCCGCGACGTGGCAGGATCGAGGTGGCCGCCGGCGCGGCCGTTGAGATGGCGGCTGATATCATGCAGCGTCGTCCATGTAATGGATGTCGGCGGGCAGCCAAGCGATGCGCACCGAGGCGCCGGTATCGGGGATAGGGTGGCCGGCCGGCACGGTGACATGCATGCGCGTGCCCTGCGCTTCGACCGAAAGCCGGGTGGCGGCGCCGAGGAAGCTGGTCGCCTGCACCGTCGCCGGAACACCGGCCTCCTGCGTCAGCCGTATCGCTTCCGGCCGCAGGCTCGCCCAGCGCCGTTCACCGCCGAGCGATGACATGGTCTCAGGGGCGATCACATTGGAAGAACCGACGAAATCCGCGACGAACCGGGTCTTCGGCCGCTGATAGATGTCATGCGGCGTGCCCTCCTGCACGATCCTGCCATTGTTGAAGACGGCGACGCGGTCGGCCATGGAGAGTGCTTCGCCCTGATCGTGGGTGACAAAGACGAAGGTGATGCCGAGCGCGCGCTGCAGGCTCTTCAGCTCTTCCTGCATCTGCTCGCGCAGCTTGAGGTCAAGCGCACCGAGCGGTTCGTCGAGCAGCAGCACCTTCGGCTTGTTCACGAGAGCGCGGGCCAGCGCCACGCGCTGGCGCTGGCCGCCCGAGAGTTGGCCGGGGCGGCGGTCACCATAACCCGGCAGCTTCACCAATTCGAGCGCCTGTTCGGCGGCCCTCAGCCTTTCGGTCTTGCCGATACCCTTGACCATCAGCCCATAGGCGACATTGTCGAGGATGTTGAGATGCGGGAAGAGGGCATAGTCCTGGAAGACCGTGTTGACGTTGCGCCGGTAGGGCGGCACACCCTCGGCGGTTTCGCCGAAGATCTCGATATGGCCGCCGGTCGGCTGCTCGAAACCGGCGACGAGCCTGAGGCAAGTGGTCTTGCCGGAGCCGGAGGGGCCGAGCATGGCAAAGAATTCACCGGACGCGATCTCCAGATCGACGCGGTCAACGGCGCGGACCTGGCCGAAATGGCGCGATACCTGCTGGAAACGAACGGCGGTCATGGGATGCTCCCGGGTATGCAGAGAAGAAGGGCATGTTGTTCGTTGCGCCTCTTCGCTTGGAAGAGGGCTCGGTGAGGCGATGAGGGGCTTCAGATATCAGGCCCCTCATCGCCCCGGTGCGATCGCGCTCTTTAGAATGGAGAGGCGGTCGCCATAATCGGCGTGAACTATCTGCCCCCAATCACGCCGATATAGTCTGAAACCCAGCGATGGTACGGCACGCATTCGCTCTCGGTCTTGCACTTGGCGACCGGTGTTTTCCAGAACTTGATCTTGTCGAAATGATCATAGCCGTTGGTCGCGCAGCCGCTGTCGGTCAGGAGCTCGTTGCCCTTGCAAGCAGCCGGAACCGAAGGCACGGCGCCGAACCAGGCCGCAGCGTCGCCCTGGACCTTTGGCTGTAGCGAATGCTCAATCCACATATAGGCGCAGTTCGGATGCTGGCTGTCGACATGCAGCATGGTCGTATCGGCCCATCCGGTCGTGCCTTCGTCCGGGAAGGTCGAGCCGATTTTCTGCTTGTCCGCCTGCAGCAGGTTGACCTGGAACGGCCAGGAGCCCGAGGCGACGACGCCTTCGTTCTTGAAGTCGTCCGTCTGGATCATCGCGTCGTGCCAATAGCGGCTGACGAGCTTACGCTGGCCGCGCAGCAGGTCGAGGGCGGCCTTGTATTGGTCTTCACTGAGTTCGTATGGGTCCTTGATGCCGAGTTCCGGCTTGTGGGCCATCAGGTAGAGCGCGGCATCGGCGATGTAGATCGGCCCGTCATAGGCCTGCACGCGGCCCTTGTTGGACTTGCCGTCCGGCAGGGTCATTTCCTCGAAGACGACATCCCAGCTCTTGGGTGCCTGATCCTTAAAGGCGTCGGTGTTGTACATCAGGACGTTCGGCCCCCAGAGATAGGGCACGCCATAGTGGACGCCGTTGACCGTATGCCACGGCGCATTTTTCAGTCGTTCATCGAGATTTTTCCAGCTCGGGATCAGATCGACGTTGATCGGCTGGACCCGCTTGCCGGCAACGAGGCGGAGCGACGCGTCGCCCGAGGCTGTGACGAGATCGAAGCCGCCTTCGTTCATCAGCGCCACCATTTCATCGGAGGTGGCGGCGGTCTTGACGCTGACCTTGCAGCCCGTGTCCTTCTCGAATTGGGTGACCCAGTCGTAATTCTTGTCGCTCTCACCGCGCTCGATATAGCCGGACCAAGCAACGATGCTGACGGCGCCTTCGCCTTTGCCGAGCGTCTTCAGCGGCGCAGCGGCGACGACCTGCGTGGCGAAACTTAAGCATGCGAGCGCTGCCGTGCATGATTTCAGCAGATGCTTCATCAAACTCTCCCGGTTCTTGAGCCAGTTGGTATCGGAGCCAGTTTCTGGCGTTATGTTCCCAGAGAAAAGGTGACGCTATTTTGCCGTATTCGCAAATTCATTTATCAGAAAGGCGGTATCGGAATTTCCGATATCTCACTTGGCATATATGTGTCGCAAGTAAGCTCGGCACCTACCCGATATGCGTAGGGAAGAATCCGCGAGAAGCGGACAAAGACAAAGCAGCTTCAAATGAAACGATCGATCAGCAATCGGACTCGTTTCTCAAGAACGGGAACAGAAGGATCGTCCCCAATCTGACCGTCTAACGACAGCATGAACACATCAGCGGCCGTCCTATCCGCCACAATTGCCGATATGCACTCGAGCGCGACTTTGCGATGTAGCGCATCAATTTCCGGATCTAGCCGTTCACACACTTCATAGAACTCGCCGGCCATAGGTGCCCCAATCATGTCCGCCCAAGGCTCGATCAGCATAATACGGCAGACCTCAAAGAGGCGCTCCTGCTTCGTGCCAGCGCCAGTAACGGCTGCCTTGGCAAGCGGGTGTCGGGATATCAGCCAGTGCCGAAACACGGCAGTAAAGATATCCTCTTTGTTGCTGAACATTTTGTACAGCAGCGTGCGCGAAATGCAGGCGCGTTTAGCGATATCGTCCAGCGACGTTTTGGCGAAGCCAAAATTGAGGAAGCACCATTTTGCGGCATTCAAAATGGTGTTGCGGCGTGAAGCAACTTCTTCTGGGGTTATCCTGGGCGCCATAGCCGCTTGTGACAAATTGAGTGTTTTTTGTCAAGTTATTGCATTTCTCCTCTTGATCTTTGGCGTCAATTCATTTTGACATAAAGAGTAAATGTTGTTACAATGTACCGCTTTGCGCAAACAAAGTTACAGCGCGCCAGCTTCCACAGACAGAAAGCAATGAAAATGAGCAATGCTTGGACCCCTGCAGAAATCCCCCCGCAAACGGGTAGACGTATAATCGTTACAGGTGGCAACAGCGGAATAGGATGGCATACCGCGCTCGAATTGGCTCGCGCCGGCGCACAGGTTACGATCGGCGCGCGCAGCAAGTCCAAAGGCGAGGACGCGGTAAAGCGCATCCGCGACATTATTCCGACCGCCACTGTACGCTCGGGTGTCTTGGACCTTTCCAATCCTGTGTCCGTTCAAGCATTCGCCGACAGCCAGCTCGAAGACGGCCATCCTATCGATATGCTGATCAATAATGCTGGCGTAATGGGCCTTCCTCGGCGCGAAGTTAGCGTCGACGGCCACGAGCTGCAGTTCGCGACCAATGTCTTCGGACCTTACCGTTTGACTGGTTTGCTTTTGCCTGCATTGCTGCGCGCGAACCGCCCACGTGTCGTAACAGTCGCGTCCGGCACACATAAGATGTTCAAGCCGGGACGGGTAACGGATTTTGAGGCCAAGGACAGCTACGTGCCGATGCGCGTCTACGCCAAGACGAAGCTTGCCAACGTCCTCTTCGCTCGTGAGTTACAGCGTCGCGCGGGCGACCGACTACTATCCACCATCAGCCATCCTGGCGGCGCGCGAACCAATCTCTTTGCCGCAACAACCTTGAGCACCAAGATCGCCGGCATCTTGACGTACCCTTTGCTGCAAAGTTCGGAGAAAGGCGCGTGGCCGAGCCTTATGGCTGCAACTTTGGAGAACGCCCGACCTGGCGGTTATTACGGACCTGGCGGCTTTATGGAGCTACGCGGCAATCCCGTCGAGGCGAAAACGGCTCCCTATGCGGATGATCCCTCCGCTTGGCGCGCTCTGTTCAATGATCTGGAACGGATTACCGGCGTCACATACGCCATTTGAACCGGAAGATCACATGAAAAGTTTTTCAGCTCTCTGCTACCGCTGACGGCCCGAGCGCATGGCTTCCGCAATGCCGACGAAATCGCGGGCGGCTTGCGGCAGGCTGGACCCCTTGCGCCAGACCATGCCAACCTGGACGACCGGCAGCGAGCCGGAGACGTCGCGGCTTTCGATGCGGTCGCCTTCCAGCGACCAGGGGCGGTAGACGAGGTCCGGCAGCAGCGCAACGCCGGCACCCGTGGCAACCAGGCTTCGAACCGCCTCGACGGAGCGGGTGCGGAAGGCGACATGCGGACGGGCGCCAAGCGCCGTCAGCAGCTTGCCGGTATTCTCCTCGATCTCGTCGATGGTGAGCATGATCAGCGGTTCGCGCGTGATGTCGGCGACGCTGATGATATCGGCGGAGACCAGGGGATGACCCATGGGCAGCCAGAGGCGATAGGGGGATGTCTCGAGAATTTCGGCCTGTAGCGCCATGCGGTCACGCAGGTTGGAAATGACCATGACGGCGACGTCGAGTTCGCCACCAACCAGAAGATGCTCGAGATAGCCGCCATTGTCCTCGATGGCGCTGACCTCGACACCGGGGCAGGCGCGACGGTAGCGCGCCAGGAGGTCGGACAGCACATAGCCGGCGACGAGGGAGGTGACGCCAATATTCAACGTGCCGCCGGCCGCATTCTGCTGGCTGGAAAAACTGGTGCGCGCGTCGGAAACGGTCGCGAGGATCTTTGTGGCGTGGCGCAGGAATTGGTGGCCGTTATGGGTGATGGAGAGACCGCGCGGATGGCGGTCGAAAAGCTCGACGCCAAGATCGCTCTCCAGCTCCTTGAGCGCTTCGGTGACCGAGGATTGCGAGATCGACAGGTTCTGAGCCGCGCGAGTGATGGAGCCCTGTTCCGCCACGGCGACGAAATATTGAAGCTGTCTCAAAGTGAAGGCCATGCCCCGGTTAGAGCATGGGTTTGCCGTGCAAGGCAAGAACCAGCATCAGTCTGAAAGGCTTGGACCTTTTTTGGTAGCGGAAATGCGAGCGGCACAAGATTCATCTCTTCTTTAAGTATTCCGAAACGCGATATCCCCTAACGTGAGAGTTGATCATCTTGTCGCGTTGGAGTGCTCTATGGTGGAGCAGTTGGCGTGAGCGCCTTACTGCACATTTTCCGGCCATCCCGGAAGCTTGTCTTCATCATCGGCGGAGTGGCCTTGTTGATAGGCTGCTCCGGCGTCTTCGCGCTTTATCTCGGCAAAGACAGGCTTTTGGGTCTTGCCTCCGCCTCCCCGAACGGTTTGAAATGCAGCGACGTCAATCTGGTTACGATCCGCAAGGAGAATCGGCTCTGGGTGCGCAAATATATCCGCACGGACCCGACCGATGGGCTGACGCGCGTCAAAACGGCGCTTCGCGTCGCCAAAGCCGTGTATGACGAGCAAAAGCCTGATCTCGTTCAGGTCGTCGTCCTTGATAAGAACGGCCCGACGCTACGGTCCGATATTCGCGGCCGGGCGCTGGGGGCCGATGTCGTTTATGTTCCGCATCCGGACAAGGTTGCCGATGGTGCAGCCGAGGAGCCGGTGACGGCGCGCTACTACAATGGTGGCGCGAGCGCCCAAGGTCTGTTTTATGGCGAACAGATCAATATGCTGCCCAAGGATATCGATGACGCGCTTGCAGCGCTTCAGGATCACAGCGACTGCGACAATCCCCTGTCTGCCGACAGCGAGGCAGGCGGCAGCGCCAAGAAAGACAAGCAGAAGGCCGCCGAAGCCGCCGAACAGAAAGCCGTCGCCCGCGAGGAAAAGGAGGATGCGCCCGCGACTCCTCCGGAACAGAATCCTCCCGCGTCGAGGAGCAGTCTCCCGCCGGAGGGCAACAATACCGGCAGCTTCATTGGCGCCGACGCCACCGAACCAAATGCGGCACCATCGCCGGGTCTGGATCCGACGATGACAGGCGCCAGCAACCGGCGGTCGCCGGTCACCAATTGACGGCAGACGTCACCTGGCCGGGGCCAGGATAATCCCTCAATCCGCCAGATGTTTCTCGCCGATGGCCTGATAAAGCGCAAACAAGGCTTCGTGGACGTCGCCGGCAAGGCGGTAGAATTCCGGATTGGCGAGGATGGCGGGGTGCTGCAGGAGATGGTCGTCGGTCATGTCGAGCATGAGCGAGGTCGTGTGCATCGCCTCATGGCAGCCGAATGTGCCCGGCGCGAATTGCGTCAGATCGATATCGCCCAGTTCGGCGAGATCGTCGAGGCGCTGCTGCTCGTGATCGGCGTCGGCGGTCGGATTTTCTTTTTCAGTCATTGTTCGTGCCTCTTGTTTCCGGAGGGCGAGGATTCGCCGCGCGTTGGCGGGAACTTATACGCAATTCGCAGGCAATGGCCCAATAAAAAAGGCCGCCATGGCTTAACCTGGCGGCCTGTCGTCTGTGCGAAACCGTGTTAGAGCGGTTCAGCGTTTCAGGGGATCGCTTTCCCGCTCTATCCCTTTGTTCTTACGCATTCCGGGCGGAAAACCGCTGCGCACTTTTCCTGGAATTGCTTTAGTCCGCCTTGCTGCGCCGCGCTGGGAACAGGATGATGTCGCGGATCGACGGGGAATTGGTGAGCAGCATGATCAGGCGGTCGACACCGATGCCGAGGCCGCCGGCGGGCGGCATCCCCTGATCGATGGCGTCGAGGAATTCCTCGTCCAGTTCCTTCTGCTTCTCGCCGCGCGCATGGGCTTGTTCGAGCTGTTCGACCATGCGGGCGCGCTGCTCTTCCGGATCGTTGAGTTCCGAGAAGGCGTTGCCGAGTTCCCAGGTGTTGCAATAGGTCTCGAAGCGTTCCACGAGGCGCGGTTCGCCCGGCACTTCCTTGGCGAAGGGCGAGATGTCCTTCGGGAAATGCGTGACGTGAGCCGGCTGGATCAGCGTGCCCTCGACCTTCTCTTCGAAAATGAACGCGAGGCATTCGCCCCATGTGGCGTCCTTCTCGACGGCAAAGCCGGCGGCCTTGGCGGCGGCGCGCGCTTCCTCATCGGTCTTGATCGCCAGGAAGTCGATGCCGGTCGCTTCCTTGACGGCGTCGGGCATCGGCACGCGGCGGAACGGGCCCTTGAAGGAGATCTGCTTGTCGCCGAAGGCGAATTCGGTGCTGCCGTGGATCGATATCGCCAGCGTCGAGAACAGGCGTTCCACGAGGTCCATCATGTCCTCGTAGTCGGCATAGGCCCAGTAACACTCCATCATCGTGAATTCTGGATTGTGCCGGGTGGAGACGCCTTCGTTGCGGAAGTTGCGGTTGATCTCGAACACCTTGTCTGCGAGGGCCGAAACCAGCGTGCGCTTCAGGAACAGTTCCGGCGCGATGCGCAGATACATGTCGAGCTTCAGCGTGTTGTGATGCGTCTTGAACGGCTCGGCCGTGGCGCCGCCATAGACCGAATGCAGCATCGGCGTCTCGACTTCCATGAAGCCGTCAGTCTCCATGAAGCGGCGGATGCCGGAGACGATGCGGCTGCGCTGCTGGAAGCGAAGCTTCGATTCCTCGTTGGTCATGATGTCGAGATGGCGCTTGCGGTAGCGCAGCTCGATATCTGACAGGCCATGCCACTTTTCCGGCATCGGCAACAACGACTTGGTCAGCATGGTGATTTGCTGAGCGTTGATCGTCAGCTCGCCGCGCTTGGTGCGGCGCACGACGCCGGTCACGCCGATGATGTCGCCGATGTCGATCATCGGCAGCAGGGCGCGGGCCTCTTCGGACGTTACATCCTTGTGGCTGAAGATCTGGATCTTGCCGGAGGCGTCATGGATATCCATGAACATGCCGGAATTGCGGGAGGAATAGACGCGGCCGGCGACGGTGACGACGTCGCCCGTTTCGGTGTCCGGCTCAAGGCCCTCGTATTTTGCAGCCAGCTCGGCATTGGTCAGCGTCCGGTGGAAATGCGCCGGATAGACGTCTCCGATCTGTTCGCGCAGCAGCTTTAGCTTCTGCCGGCGGACTTCCGTCGCGTCAGAGGAAAGGCCTGATGTTTCGGTCTTGTCGTTCATGATTTTTACGTCCGGTTCAGTTCTTCGGGCCGACGAGGGTCGCAACGGTCTGGGCGGCAAGTTTCAGCCGCTGACGCACGACGGAGCGGCCGAGGATCGCCATGCTGTCGAAAAGCGGCAGCGAGCGCGACGAGCCCGATACGGCGACGAAGAGGGGAGCGACCACCACCTTCAGCTTCTTGCCCATGCGGTCGGCAATGGCGCGCAGTTCGGCTTCGATCGTCTCGACATTCCATTCGAGGATCTTTTCGAGATCGGGCTGTACCGTGTTCAGGATTTCCAGCAGCTCTTCCGGCGTCGACTTGATCTTGGCAAAAGCCGAGGGATCGAGGTTGAGGTCGGACTTGAACAGGAAACCGGTTAGGTCGGGCAGTTCGCCGAGCTTGGAGATGCGCGACTGCGACAGCTTCAGGCCTTCCCTCAGGCGGCTGTTTTCCATGGCCCAGGTGAGCACCCGATGTTGGAACTCCTCCTCCGACAGCTTCTCGCGAATCCAGCGGCCGTTCAGCCAGTCGAGCTTCTGGATATCGAAGATCGCGCCGGCCTTGGAGAGGTTTTCCGGATCGAACTTTTCGGCAAGCTCGTCCATGGTCAGCAGTTCTTCGCCCTCGGCGATCTGGATGAAGAACAGGCCGAGGAAGTTCATCAGCGCCTCGGGAATATAGCCGAGTGCGGTGTAATAGGAGATCGACGTCGGGTTCTTGCGCTTCGACAGCTTCGACTTGTCGGCATTGCGCATCAGCGACAGGTGCATGAACTGCGGCGGTTCGAGGCCGAGATACTGGTAGATCAGAATATGCTTCGGCACCGAGGCGAGCCATTCCTCGCCGCGCGCCACATGGGTGATCCTCATCAGATGGTCGTCGACGACGTTGGCCATATGGTAGGTCGGCATGCCGTCGGCCTTGAGAAGGACCTGCATGTCGACTGCGTCCCACGGGATTTCGACATCGCCATAGACGCCGTCATGGAATTTGCAGGAACCTTCGGTCGGGATCTTCATGCGTACGACATGCGGCTCGCCGGCGGCAACGCGCGTGGAGACTTCCTCGGCCGTCAGGTTCAAACAGTGCCCGTCATACTTCGGCGGCAGCCCGGCGGCGCGCTGGGCTTCGCGCATCTTTTCGAGGCGCTCGGGCGTGCAGAAGCAGCGGAAGCCGTGGCCGGCATCGACGATCTTCTCGACGAAGGGCTTGTAAATGTCCTTGCGGTCGCTCTGGCGATAAGGGCCGTAGGGACCACCGATATCGGGGCCTTCGGACCACTTCAGGCCGCACCATTTCAGCGCATCGAGCACCTTGGTCTCGAATTCCGGGGTCGAGCGCGTCGCGTCGGTGTCTTCGATGCGCAGGATGAACTCGCCGCCATGCTTTTTGGCGAAGAGATAATTGAACAGCGCAATGTAGGCTGTGCCGACATGCGGCTCGCCGGTCGGGGAGGGTGCGATGCGGACGCGAACGCCTGATGTTGTCATCTTGTTTGCCCGTCAGAAAAAGCCAGGCCGCTGCTTGGGATAAGCGCTGCCCGGCTGGGGATGTTTATCTGGATCAGGAAACCGGCCGGAAAAGGGCGCCTTGCCGCTTCAATCCCGCGTTTTCCGTTTGGCAGGCTTAGGCCATATTCAACGGATAACGTCAAGGGAAACTGCTCAGCTCACCGGCCAGACATAAAGCAGGGCTGGCACGCTCACGATGATAATGATGAACGATAATGGCAGCCCGAGACGTGGATAATCGCTGAATTTGTAGCCGCCGGGTCCCATCACGAGGGTGTTGCACTGATGACCGATAGGCGTCAGGAAATCGCAGCCGGCGCCGACCGCCACCGCCATCAGAAACGCCTCGGGGCGGTAACCCAACGTCTGCGCAAAGCTGATGGTGATTGGCGCCATGACGAGCACCGTGGCGGCGTTGTTGAGGAAAGGTGTTACCGCCATGGCAGTGACCAGGATCAGTGCAAGCGCGCCATAGGGTGGCAACTGAGTGGCGAAGTGCCCGAGCCAGTGGGCAATCAGCTCGCTGCCACCAGTTGTGCGAAGCGTATCCGAGACCGGGATCAATGCTGCAAGCATCACGAGGATTGGCCCGTCGACGGCTTTGTAGACGTCGGCCAATGGAATGACCCGAAAAAGCAACATGGCGAGAGCGGCGGCAAAGAAGCCAACCGATACAGGCGCCAGGCCGGTGGCGGTCGTCCCCATGGCTGCGACGAGGATCAGAAGCGGTATGTAGGCACGCCGCCTCGTCCCGAGCATGATCTCCCGTTTGGCCAGCGGCAGGCAGCCATTTTCCTGCAGGAAGGCCGGCATGGCGTTGCGGCTGCCCTGCAAGACCACGACATCGCCTGCCTGCAACGAAATGCCAGCGAGCCTTTCGCCGAGGCGCTCACCCTTGCGGCTGACCGCCAGCAGGTTGATACCGCGGGTGTGAAACAGCGAAAGATCGCGGGCCGATACGCCGACCAGGCTGGAATCCTGCGCGATGACAGCCTCGACCGCGATGATGTCGCCGTCCTCCTTATGCACCTCGGCCATCGGCTTGCCGGAAAGCTTCAGGCTGGCGCCGGAAACGACTAGGTCCAGAGCCTTTGGGCCGCCCTCCAGCAGGATAGTGTCCCCGGCCTGGAGCATGACGTCGGGAACCGGTGAAAGGCGTAGATCGCCGCGCAGGATCGCGGTTGCCACAACTTCTCCATCACCGTTGCGAAGAACTTCGTGCAGAGGTTTGCCAACGGCACCCGAGCCTTCGGGGACCGACGCCTCGGAAAAATAGGCTTCAATGTCCAGTGCGTCTTCCAGCGAGGGATTCTTGTGGCTGCGTTCAGGTACGAGGCGATGGAAGAAAATCAGGAAGAGAACACCGACCAAGGTCAGGAGTGCGCCGACAGGCGTGAAGTCGAACATGGAGAAGGGCGTTCCGCTGATCTCCTGCCGCAGC
The DNA here is from genome assembly GCF_002944315.1 of Rhizobium sp. NXC24. NCBI lineage: Bacteria > Pseudomonadati > Pseudomonadota > Alphaproteobacteria > Hyphomicrobiales > Rhizobiaceae > Rhizobium > Rhizobium sp. NXC24. The sequence goes on along the minus strand of NZ_CP024311.1, from coordinate 3,424,881 downwards.
CGCGACACCACGATGTTCGGCGAGGTGCCGATTTGCGTCATCAGGCCGCCCAGAAGCGCGGCGAAGCTCATCGGCATCAGATAGCGCGAGGGTGAAACGCCCGTCTTTTTCGAAAACTGAAAGGCAACCGGCATCATGATCGCCAAAGCGCCGATGTTCTTGATGAAAGCCGACAGCACCGCAACCACGATCGTCAGCAGTGCGAGCTGCGTATGGGGGGATTCAAGCTTCGGAAAGAAGCGCCGTATGGCAGAATCGATTATGCCTGATCGGGCGACACCGGCGCTCACCACTAGCGCGCTGCCGACGATGATGACGATATCATCACTGAAGCCGGAAAAAGCATTCTCGGCAGGGACGAGGCCCAGCGCTACAGCGAGAACGAGTACCGAGCACGCTACAATATCGTAGCGGATCCTACCCCAGATGAAGGCGGCCATCATCAGGGCAATAACACCAAATGCAAGTGCTTGCTGAGTGGACATGCCGCTCCGATGATATTGTTGCCAAGGATCCAAGGCCGGATCGTGACGCCAGCTTTTGCCGATACATATCGCCGAGATGAATCAATGCAGGTTTCGCTGCAAAGTTCCGCCGACGCAAAGCCCGCCGGCGACAGGCGGGCCTACATATAGTCATGGCCGATGGTTTCAGTGCCCGCCGGCAGCTCTTTTCCGCCGGTTCCGGGCCAGCATGTTCAGCACCTCGACCGCAGCGGAGAAGGCCATTGCGGCGTAGACGTAGCCCTTGGGAACATGGAAGCCCATGCCTTCGGCAATCAGCGTCGTGCCGATCATCAGCAGGAAGGCCAGCGCCAGCATGACGATGGTCGGGTTCTTCTCGATGAAGTTGGCAAGCGGCGTTGCGGCCACCAGCATGACGGTGACTGCGGCGATGACGGCGATGAACATGATCGGCAGATGCGGCGTCATGCCGACGGCGGTGATGATGCTGTCGATCGAAAAGACGAGATCGAGCAGCAGAATCTGGCCGATGGCCGAGGCAAAGCCGGTCGTCGTGGATTTGGCGATGAAATCCTCGCCATGTTCCAGCGGATCGACATTGTGATGGATTTCCTTGGTCGCCTTCCAGACCAGGAACAGGCCACCGCCGATCAGGATCATATCCTTCCAGGAGAAGCCCTGGCCGAAGACTTCGAAGACCGGTTCCGTCAATTGCACGATCCAGGCGACGGTGCCGAGCAGGGCAAGGCGCATGACCAAGGCAAGGCCGATGCCGATCTTGCGTGCTTTTTCCCGGTGCTCGACCGGCAGCTTGTTGGTCAGGATCGAGATGAAGATGAGGTTGTCGATACCGAGGACCACCTCCATGACGACGAGCGTGACAAGCGCGATCCATGCGCTCGGATCCTGCACCAAGCCAACAATGTCCATTGATGATTTTCCTCTGGTCAGCGTCTGCCGACGCTGACCCCCAGCTCCGGCTCCTCAATGATGGTCGCTTATGTAAGGAGCGAAATCGCAGGTGCAAGCGCCACGACTATTTTCGCGGCACGCGCGCATATTTCTATGCCTTGAGAGGAATCCAGATCTCCGTTACGCCGGTGCCGGTGCGGGGATCGAAACGGTCGTCGTAACGCTCCATCGTGTCGGGCACGCCGGCGTGCTCCTGGCCGGATTGCGGCAGCCAGTCACCGAAGATCTGATGCACGGTGGCGGAGATGCCGGAAATATGGCCGCGATGGGTAAAGACGGCATAGCGCTGCTGCGGCAGTTTCAAGGTCGTAAAACCCTCCGGCAGATCGTCGACCGCGCTAACCTCGGCGGCGGCGATATAGCGGAAGGTTTCGCTCTCGTCTTCGGCGAGGATGCAGACGCCATAGGCGACATTGCCGACCTGGCCGGGAATATGGCCGAAATGCTGGTTGAATTTCTGCCAAAGCGAGGGAATCCCTTGCGTGGCTTCATAGGCATAGGTTTCCGCAAGGCCGGCGAACAGCATTGCGGGGAGGGTCTCGAAACGCGGCGCGTCGAGTTTGGGAAGGCGGGTGTCGTCCATTCTGATAGGCTCCAGCAAAACAAGGTTTCGGGCGTGCCCCTGTTTGCGCAAGCTGTCCGGCGTCATGCCGAATTGCTCGCGGAAGGCACGGGTGAAAGCCTCATGCGAGCCGTAGCCCGCATCGAGGGCAACCTCGAGAATGGTCGATGAGCTGTTGATCAGCGCAAGAGCCGCCCCGCTAAGGCGTCGGCCCCTGATGTACCCGCTGATCGAATGGCCGGTGGTGAGCCCGAAGACGCGCGACAGATGATAGCGCGACAGGCCGGCCGTATCGGCAATTTCGTCCAGCGAGATGTCCGACGAGAAATGGCTTTCGATGAACCATATCGCTCTTCCGATCGCGCTCATGTTCGATTCCCTGGTTGCCCGCCCATTGTTAGGCGCCGACCGGCTATCGGGTTTGATCGCGATTGCGGGATTGGGGTCAGATATCCGCTGGCTATCGGCAGGCGGTCAGGCCTGATCTTTCCGATTGATACCATAAGCAGCCATGAAAACGCGAACGGCGCCGCGCACAACATAGTCGATCTCCTCTTTCGAGGGCGGGAAATCCATGTCGCCGAACAGTCTCAGCTTGAAGTAGCTGCCGCTGGCCATGTCGAGGAAATGACGGGCTGCCATATCGAAGTCCTCGATGCGGAGATGACCGGCCGCAACCTGACGTTCGAGGAAACCGCGCAGAACAGTGCGCAGGTTTTCCGGGCCGGTGAAGAAGCGTTGACAGAGGGAGGGCATGCGTTCGCGCACACCGATGATGGTGCGCATGGCGCTGATGGTCTTGTCCGATGTGACGTGGGTGACGAACACCATGCCGAATTCATAGAGATTGGTGGCGACGTCGGTATCGTCGGCAAGCGCTGTGCGCACGGTCTCGACGAAATGCGCACGTTCGCTGTCCACCATGGCAGCGAACAAATCTTCCTTGTTGGCGAAATAGACGTAGAGCGTGCCCTTGGAGACGCCTGCTTCGCGCGTGACGTCGTTCATGCTCGCGGCATCGAACCCCATTTTCATGAAGACACGCTTGGCGCCATCCAAAATTTGCTGGCGCTTGACTGGGTCTTCTCCAGCGGCCCAACGCCCCCCGGATGCGGGTGCGTTCAAGACGGCGGTATTTTGCGGTTCGTGTTTCATCGTCTCCTTCGCGATCACTTTTTCAGAATCTTAATCAGATTCGTTAATTAAATCGAACCGGGTGGTTCGATATGACTTGATATGGAATGAAAAACGATCTATGTCAACTGAACTGAACCGTACGGTTCGATTATTTAGTCAGATTTCCGGTGGTAGGGCAATGTCGTCAAGTCATAGTAACAATGTAGCGCGCATCGTTGATGATTCCGCTGACGTCGAAGTGGAAGCACGGAATGCCGGTGCAACCGCTGAGGCTCCTGCCACGGAAAAGCCTAACAGCCCGCCCCCCGCCCAGGCTGCGCCTGCTCACCCGGTCCAAGCGGCCCCACCGCCGACCGAGAAGAAGCGGCGCAGCCTGGCACTGCCCATCATCGCCGTTCTGGTGCTCGTTGGCGGCGGTTGGTACGGCTATGACTGGTGGACGAACGGCCGCTTCCTGGTGTCGACCGATGACGCCTATATCGAAGGTGACATCGCGACCATCCAGCCGAAAGTGACGGGCTATGTCGCCAAGGTGAACGTCGTCGCTAACCAGCAGGTCAAGGCGGGCGATGTGCTCGCCACGCTCGACGACGGCGACTACAAGCTGGCGCTTGAACAGGCCCAGGCATCGCTCGATACCGAGCAGCTTTCACTGCACACCATCGATGCGCAGATCGCCGCCGGCCAGGCTGCTCTTGCCCAGTCGCAGGCTCAAAAGGTTGCTCTGGAAGCGACGGTACGCGGCGCGCAGATCACCCAGACACGCGCTGCCGAACTTCAGTCGAAGTCCGTCGGCACCACTGCGTCGCTGGACAGCGCCAATATCGCTCTCGACCAGGCCAAGGCCAATCTCGTCGGCGGCGATGCCGCCATCGCGTCGGCTCAGGCCAATATCAACCTGCTGCAGGCGCAGCGTCGCCAGGCCGAAAGCACGATCAAGGGCCTGGAGGCCGCTCGCGACAAGGCCGCCCGCGATCTCTCCTTTACAGTGTTGAAGGCGCCTTATGACGGCATTGTCGGCAATCGTTCGGTTCAGGAAGGCGATCTCGTTTCGCCTGGCCAGAAGCTGATGGCACTGGTTCCGACCCGCCAGCTCTATATCGACGCCAACTTCAAGGAAACGCAGATCCAGCATCTGGTTGCCGGTTCCAAGGTGAACGTCCATGTCGATGCCTATAGCGATCATCCGATCGTCGGTACGGTAACGTCGATCTCACCGGCCTCTGGTTCGGTCTTCTCGCTGTTGCCGCCGGAAAATGCGACGGGCAATTTCACCAAGGTGGTCCAGCGCGTGCCGGTTCGTATCGCACTGCCGCAGGACGCGCTCGACAGCGGTCGTCTGCGCGCTGGTCTGAGTGTCGTCGTCGATGTCGATACGCGCACTGCGCCTGATCGGGTGGCCAGCAACTAAGTTCGGAGAGCGCCGATGGCCTCGACAGCAGCGACCGTAGGTTCGACAGCCGGTCCCGTCGTCCCAGCGGCGGACCACATGGACCCCCGCAAACTCATCGCTTTCTTTGCGATGGTGCTCGGCATGTTCATGTCGATCCTCGACATTCAGGTCGTTTCCGCCTCCCTCAGCGAAATCCAGGCCGGCCTTAGCGCCGGCTCGGATGAAATTCCGTGGGTCCAGACAGCCTATCTGATCGCTGAAGTCATCATGATCCCGCTTTCGGGAACGCTGGCCCGCATCATCTCGACACGATATCTTTTCGCGGCTTCCGCTGCCGGCTTCACCATTGCCAGCGGTCTTTGTGCGACGGCGACGAACATCGATCAGATGATCGTCTATCGTGCGCTGCAGGGCTTTATCGGCGGCGGCATGATCCCGTCGGTTTTCGCGGCGGCCTTCACCATTTTCCCGCCGTCAAAGCGCAACATCGTGTCGCCGATTATCGGTTTGATCGCAACACTTGCGCCGACCATCGGCCCGACGGTCGGTGGCTATCTCAGCCACGCATTTTCCTGGCACTGGCTGTTCCTCGTCAACATTGGGCCTGGCATCATCGTCACCATTGTCACCTGGAATTTCATCGACTTCGATAAGCCAGAGCTGTCGTTGATGAAGAAATTCGACTGGTGGGGATTGTTCTCCATGGCGCTGTTTCTCGGCGCGCTGGAATATGTGCTTGAAGAAGGCAACACCAACGACTGGTTCAACGACGACTATATCGTGATTGCCGCGATTGCTTCGGCGATCGGCGCGCTCATCTTCTTTTACCGGGCCTTCACTGTCGATTTTCCTGTCGTCGATCTGAAGGCCTTCGGCAATAAGAACTTCGCGTTTGGTTCGATGTTCTCCTTCGTCATGGGCATCGGGCTTTATGGTCTGACCTATATCTATCCGGTCTATCTCAGCCGTATCCGTGGGTATGATTCGCTGATGATCGGCGAAACGATGTTCGTCTCTGGCCTGGCGATGTTCTTCACTGCGCCTCTCGCCGGTATTCTTTCCGGCAAGATGGATCTTCGGCTCATGATGATCATCGGCTTCTGCAGTTTCGCGACCGGCACGTGGATCATGACGGGCTTGACGACGGACTGGGATTTCTGGGAGCTCTTCATCCCGCAGATTCTTCGCGGTTTCGGGCTGATGTTGTGCATGGTGCCGATCAATAACATCGCGCTCGGAACGATGCCTCCCGCCCGCATGCGCGGTGCTTCCGGGCTGTTTAACCTGACCCGCAATCTCGGCGGCGCCGTCGGGCTCGCCATCATCAATACGGTGCTTAGCACCCGTCAGGACGCCCATTACATGCATCTGCGCGATCATGTTCATTGGGGTAGCCCCGCCGCCGTCGATAAGCTCAATAATATGACCGCCAATTTCACCGCTAACGGTCTGGATGGCCCGCAGGCAGCGTTGCGGCAGTTGGTCAACATGGCGGAGCAGCAGGCGGTCATCATGTCCTTCGGCGATGTCTTCCTGATGTTGACCGTATTGTTCCTTGCGATGATTTTTGGCGTATTGATGCTGAGCAAGCCGAACGCCCCACCGAGAGGCGCGGGCGGCGGCGGCCACTAGGCTTAACCGTTTCCTTCCTATCTTCCTGTAATTGAAAGGCTTCTCTGATCGAGAGGCCTTTTTTCTTTTGTGCTTGTCGACAGGGAATTTCAGGTTTCAAAAGTTTTTGATTTACGTACATCAGAAATCGCAGTAAAGGATTTCGCCAGGAGGAGCCGATGAGACCCACCGTTTACGACATCGCCGCTGCTGCGGGCGTCAGCCTCGCGACCGTGGATCGCGTGCTGAACCGGCGCCCGGGCGTGCGTCTCGTGACGCGCGAGAAGGTGGAAGCGGCAATTCGCGACATCGGCTATGTCCGCGACGTGGCGGCAGCCAATCTTGCCAAGGGCCGCGTCTATCCGCTCGTCTTCATCCTGCCGACCGGCGACAATTCCTTCATGAACGGGCTCTATGCCGAGGTGCGTCAGGCGATGATGCGCTCGACCTTCGATCGCACCGAGATTCGCATCGTCGAGGTGCCCGCCTTCGACGCGCCGGCGCTGGTTGCCGCGCTAGACGCGCTGCAGGGACTGAATCTCGCCGGCGTGGCTTTGGTGGCGACCGATGCGCCGGAGGTCCGCGCCGCCGTCGACCGACTGGTGGCGGCACGAATTCCTGTAGTCACGCTCGTTTCCGATCTCACCGACTCCACCCGGCACCACTATGCTGGCGTCGACAATATTGCTGCGGGCCGGACGGCTGCCCGGCTGCTCGGCCGTTTTCTCGGCGGGCAGAAAGGCGATGTCACCGTTCTCGCCGGCTCCATGTTGGTGCGCGACCATCGGGAGCGTCTGGAAGGATTTTCCTCCGTCATGGCGGAGGAATTTCCGCAACTGCGCCTGCTGCCGGTGCTGGAAGGCCGCGACGATCCGGAAATCGCCAACACGCTCGTCTCGGAAACGCTTTCCGGCAGCAACAGCATCATCGGCGTCTATAGTCTCGGCGCCGGCAATCGCGGTCTGCTCAGGGCGCTGAAGGAGACAGGGCAGGGGCGCGGGCTGACGGTCGTCGTCCACGAATTGACGGAACATACACGCGCAGCGCTGCAGGAGGGCACCATCGATGCCGTTCTCAACCAGGACGCCGGCCATGAGGTGCGCAGTGCCATCCGCGTCATGAAGGCGACGGCGGACGGCCAGGATGTCATCGCCGGCCAGGAGCGCATCCGCCTCGACATTTTCTTGAAGGACAATCTGCCCTGATCATCAAAATCTGCGGCAGAGCATAGGGAGTTACATCTGATGTATTTGGGTCTTGATCTCGGAACGTCCGGCGTCAAAGCGATGCTGATCGACGGCAACCAGAAGATCATCGGATCGGCCAATGGCGGGCTCGACGTGTCGCGGCCGCATCCGGGCTGGTCGGAACAGGAGCCGGCGCACTGGGTTCGTGCCACCGAGGAGGCGGTTGCTGGCCTGAAGGCAGCGCACCCGAAGGAGCTGGCTGCCGTGCGCGGCATCGGTCTGTCCGGCCAGATGCATGGCGCGACGCTGCTCGATGCGGATGACAAGGTTCTGCGTCCCTGCATCCTCTGGAACGACACGCGCAGCTATCAGGAAGCCGCCGCCCTCGATGCCGATCCGCGCTTTCGCGCCTTGACCGGCAATATCGTTTTCCCCGGCTTCACCGCGCCGAAGCTCGCCTGGGTCGCCAAGCATGAGCCTGACATTTTCGCCAAAGTGCGCTGGGTGCTGCTTCCGAAGGATTATCTGCGCCTGTGGCTGACGGGCGAGCACATGTCGGAAATGTCCGACTCCGCCGGCACGTCCTGGCTGGATACCGGCAAGCGCAAGTGGTCTTCCGAGCTGCTCGCCGCTACCAATCTTGATGAAAAGCAGATGCCGACGCTGGTGGAAGGCACCGAAGTCGCCGGCAAGCTGCGCGGCGAGCTGGCATCGAAGTGGGGTATCGCCGGCGACGTCGTCGTGGCCGGCGGGGCAGGGGACAATGCCGCCTCGGCCTGCGGCATGGGCACGGTCAGCCATGGCGCCGCCTTTGTCTCGCTCGGTACTTCCGGCGTGCTCTTTGCTGCCAACGGCTCCTACCTGCCGAAGCCGGAAAGCGCCGTTCATGCCTTCTGCCATGCGCTGCCGAACACATGGCATCAGATGGGCGTCATCCTGTCGGCGACCGATGCGTTGAACTGGCATTCGAATGTCACCGGCAAATCCGCCGCCGAACTGACCAGCGAATTGGGGGATGCGCTGAAGGCACCGTCTGGCGTCACCTTCCTTCCCTATCTTTCCGGCGAACGCACCCCGCATAATGATGCGATCATCCGTGGTGCTTTCATCGGTCTCGGCCATGAGAGCAGCCGTGCCGTCCTCACCCAGGCGGTGCTCGAAGGCGTCACCTTTGCCATTCGCGACAATCTCGAAGCGCTGCGCTCGGCGGGAACCGATATCGCCCGCGTTACCGCCATCGGCGGCGGCTCGCGTTCGCGCTACTGGCTGGCTTCGATCGCGACGGCGCTCGGCGTTCCCGTCGATTTGCCGGCCGACGGCGATTTCGGAGCCGCTTTTGGCGCTGCCCGTCTCGGCCTGATCGCGGCAACCGGCGCCGATCCGGTCGCGGTCTGCACGCCGCCGGAAACCGCCGGCACGATCGAACCGGTCATAGCGCTGGGCGGTGCTTACGAGGATGCCTACAAGCGTTACCGCGCGCTTTATCCGGCGATCAAGTCGCTGAGCGCCGGCTAATACTCCTCACCCTGCCCTCTCCCCGAGGGGAGAGGGTGAGATCGAGCTTGCTGCAGCCACCCATACCTTCTCCCCGGCAGGGAGAAGGTGGCCCGAAGGGTCGGATGAGGGCGCGCTACCAGCGACGAAACAATATCGAATACCAAACCCAAGGAGATGAGTTATGGGCACCGGATTTTTTGGTGACATCAAGAAAGTGAAGTACGAAGGGCCTGAGAGCACCAACCCGCTGGCCTTTCGCCACTACAACAAGGATGAAGTGGTTCTTGGCAAGCGCATGGAAGACCATCTGCGTTTTGCCGTTGCCTACTGGCACACCTTCACCTGGCCGGGCGGCGACCCCTTCGGCGGCCAGACCTTTCTGCGCCCCTGGTTCCAGGACACGATGGAAGCGGCCAAGCTGAAGGCTGACGTCGCCTTCGAATTCTTCACCCTGCTCGGCTCGCCCTACTACTGCTTCCATGACGCCGACGTGCGTCCGGAAGGCAAGAATTTCGCCGAGAACACCAGGAACCTCAACGAGATCGTCGATTACTTCGCCGAGAAGCAGGCCGAGACGGGCGTCAAGCTGTTGTGGGGCACGGCGAACCTGTTCTCCAACCGCCGCTTCATGTCAGGTGCCGCCACCAACCCGGATCCGGATGTCTTTGCTTTCTCGGCTGCGACCGTGAAGACCTGCATGGACGCAACGCACAAACTCGGCGGTGAAAACTACGTTCTCTGGGGCGGCCGCGAAGGCTACGAAACCCTTCTCAACACCGACCTGAAGCGTGAGCTGGACCAGATGGGCCGCTTCCTCAACCTTGTGGTCGAGTACAAGCACAAGATCGGCTTCAAGGGCACGATCCTGATCGAGCCGAAGCCGCAGGAGCCGACCAAGCATCAGTATGATTACGACGTCGCGACCGTCTACGGCTTCCTGAAGAAGAATGGCCTTGAAAACGAAGTGAAGGTCAACATCGAGCAGGGCCATGCGATCCTTGCCGGCCATTCCTTCGAGCACGAACTGGCGCTTGCCAACGCGCTCGGCATCTTCGGCTCAATCGACATGAACCGCAACGACTACCAGTCCGGTTGGGACACCGACCAGTTCCCGAACAATGTTCCGGAAATGTCGCTCGCATACTACCACGTGCTGGCAGGCGGCGGCTTCAAGACCGGCGGCACCAACTTCGACGCCAAGCTGCGCCGTCAGTCGCTCGATCCGGAAGATCTGATCATCGGTCACATCGGCGGCATGGATTGCTGCGCCCGTGGCCTCAAGGCCGCTGCCAAGATGATCGAGGACAAGGCGCTCTCCAAGCCGCTCGCCGACCGTTACGCCGGTTGGGATTCGGCTGAAGGCCAGAAGCTGCTGCGCGGCGAATATTCGCTCGATCAGATCGCTCAATGGGTCGAGAGCAAGGACATCAATCCGCAGCCGAAGTCCGGCAAGCAGGAACTGCTGGAAAACATCGTCAATCGTTACGTTTGATCGACAAAACCGGGAGGCGGTGGTTCATCGCCTCCCAGATTATCGCCGGAAGGCGCGGCTGGAAATGGATATGGAATTTCCGCAGGGGTCCTTGGCGTTGGCGTACGCATAGCCGTCGGCCTGGTGCAAGGGGCCGAACTCAAGTCCGTTGCCGGCACATTTGGCGCGAAAGGCTTCCACATCCTCGACGTCGAAGACCAGCTTTACCAGCACCTGGCCCATTTTCTGTGCTTTTCCTGCCGGATGGATCATCAGATTGGCGCCGCCGTCCGGTGCCAGCAGCTCGACAATTCGATCGCCGTCCTGCCGCAGCGGTTTGAACCCAAAATGCTTCTCGTAAAAGCTGATCGTCGCGTCCACGTCGCGGGCATAAAGGACGAGTCTGCCGAGCGGCACGGCTATGTCCTTATCGCCGGGCGCGGGACGGCGCCGAGACCGAGTTGCGCACCACCAAATCCGGCCGCAGCAAGATTTCCGTCTCAGCCGGCTGGCCGTCCGACAACAGCTCAATCAGGAGCGACATTGCATGCTTGCCGATGGCGGTTCGCGGCTGCCGGATCGTCGTCAACGAGGGTGACATGAAAACGGCCTGCGGCACATCGTCGAAGCCGGTCACCGAAAAATCCCCGGGAATGTCGTAGCCGCGCGCTTTCAGCCCGATCATCACGCCAATGGCCGTCTGATCGTTGACACACATGAAGGCAGTCGGCAGCGTGTCGCGCATGAAAAGCTGCTCGACGGCCAGCCTGCCGCTCTCGATGGTGCCGTCGCCCTCGAATACGATACGAAGGTCGGGACTGACGTTGGCGGCATCCAGTCCAGCCTCGTAGCCCATGCGGCGCCGGCTATAGGCGAGGCGGGTGCGCGAATCGCCGATGAATGCAATCTTGCGATGACCCTCGGCAATCAGAAGGTCGACCGCCTTGCGCGCTCCGGCGATATCGTCCACGCCGACATAGGGAATGCCGCCGTTGAAGACCGGCTCGAAGACGCCGACGCTCGGCGGAAGCCGCGCCGTCATCGTCTGGTGTCCGAAGGGCAGGATACCGGTGAACAGGATCAAGCCCGCCGCCTGGTTGGAATTCAGGAACTTCAGATATTCCAGCCCGCGTTGCGCATCGTTCTGCGTGTGGCCGATCAGGACGCCGTAGCCGTGCGAGCGCGCCTCATTTTCCAACCCGATAAGAATGTTGGAGAAATTAGGATCGCCGATATCGGGTGCGACGACGAGGATCATGTTCGATCGACCGAGCCGCAGGCTGCGCGCCATGGCATTGGTGGTATAACCGGTGATCGCGATCGCCTGATTGACCTTCAGCCGCGTCGAGTTCGCGACCTTTTCAGGCATATGAATTGCCCGCGAGACCGTAGCGATCGAAACATTGGCAATGCGGGCGACGTCTTCGATGGTTGCGGGCGTGGAATTAGACACTGCGCTCTGCCTTGGGTCTCGTCTCGGACCGGACACTACACAGACTTCCGCGGAGATCAAAGGCGACCGCGTAAAATTGTGCGACATGCAATGATGTAAACCTTTACACAGAGTATGTAAAGGTTTACACAACATGGAAGTGGTGTGGGGCCACAGGGAGGAAATAATGAGTTCGGAGACCGTCGACGGCGCGGTGGTGCTGTCCGCGAGGCGAATTTCCAAGTCCTTCAGCGGCGTGCAGGTGCTGTTCAGCGTCAATTTCGATCTTCGGGCCGGCGAAATCCATGCGCTCATGGGGGAGAACGGCGCCGGCAAGTCGACGCTCGTGAAAGTCCTCTCCGGTTTCGAGCAGCCAAGCTCCGGCGAGATCCTGCTTGACGGTGAGCCGGTGAAGCTGCCGCCCAACGGTGGCGCCGAAGCGCTCGGCATTGTCATCATCCACCAGGAATTCAATCTAGCCGAACATCTGACTGTGACCGAAAGCCTGTTTCTCGGTCGCGAAGTCACGCGTTTTGGTGTGCTTGATCGCAAATATATGCGCGCCGAAACGCGGCGTGTCCTCGATCTCCTCGGTTCGCATGTCGACGAGAATGCGCTGATCGGCACGCTTTCCATCGCCGACAAGCAGATGGTGGAGATCGCCAAGGCGATCAGCCGGGATGCGAGGATCGTCTTCATGGACGAGCCGACCGCCGTCTTGTCTCGGGAGGAGACCAACTTCCTGTTCAAGCAGGTGCGCAAGCTTAGGGACCAGGGAACAAGCTTCGTGTTCGTGTCGCACAAGCTCGACGAAGTCATGGAGCTGACGGACCGCGTCACGGTCCTGCGCGACGGCCAGTGGGTGAAGACATCGCAAACCTCGCTGCTCGACGGCGAATCGATTGCCCAGTTGATGGTCGGGCGTGAGCTTTCCAGCCTCTATCCGGCCAAGAACGAGCCGGATGTCGACGAGAAAGTCGTGCTCAGTGTCAGCTCGCTTTCGACCGGCTACGTTCACGATGCGAGCTTCGAGCTGCGCAAGGGCGAGATATTGGGCTTTTCCGGTATGATCGGCTCGGGCCGGACGGAGCTGATGGAAGCGATCGTCGGCCTGCGCTCACGCGCCGCCGGTGAGGTCGTTGCCAATGGCCAAACGGTGCCGCCGCATGACGTGCATGCGGCCATCGATGCCGGGCTTGCCTATATGACCAAGGACCGGAAGTCCAAGGGTCTCCTTCTGAATTCCGGCATGGCCGTCAACCTGACCCTCCAATCCTTGGATCGGCACGGCAAGTTCGGTTATCTCAGCGCCTCCAGCGAGGCCAGTGCGCTGACGCGGGCGCGCCGGCGCTTCGACATCCGGGTTCGCGACGGAAATATCGTTGCCGGCCGCATGTCCGGCGGCAATCAGCAGAAATTGCTTCTGGCCAAGGTCATGGAAACCGACCCGCAGATCATCATCATCGACGAGCCGACACGCGGTATCGATGTCGGCACGAAGCAGCAGATCTATCACTTCATTTCGGCACTGGCCCGCGATGGCCATTCGATCATCGTGGTCTCCTCGGAAATGCCCGAGGTCATCGGGCTGTGCACGCGGATCGCGGTGATGCGCGAGGGCCGGATCGTCGGCATGCTTGAAGGCGACGAGATCTCCGAGCAGGAAATCATGCGTTATGCGGCGGGCCTGAAGAAAAAGACCGCTGCCTGAACGGGCAGCAGAGGCAGGGCGAATTCCCAGCAGTCATTGGGATGGGAGGTTGGTTTTGGTTATGAGCGTGGGCGAAGACAGCAGCGGCAAGACCGGTCGGCGAGGGCGTTCCTGGCGTGATGTCGATCTCAGGGCCGTGGCACCGTTTGCAGCGCTGGTGCTGCTTCTGATCGTAGGCGCACTGGTCAACCCGAACTTCATCGGCATTACCAATCTCACCAATGTCGCGACGCGATGCGCCTATATTGCGATTATCGCGGTCGGTGCCACCTTCGTCATCTCGGCGGGCGATCTCGATCTGTCCGTTGGCGCTATGGTCGCCTTCGTCGCAAGCCTGATGATCCTCTTGATGAACTCCGGTGTCATCGCCGATCCTGGCCTGATGTTGGCGGCGGCCGTGTTGTTCTCGATCGTCGCCGGCCTCCTGTGCGGCTTGGCCAATGGTCTGATCACGACCATGGGTAAGATTGAGCCGTTCATTGCGACGCTTGGCACGATGGGTGTCTACCGAGGCTTGACGACTTGGCTGTCGCAGGGCGGCGCGATCACCTTGCGCCCGGCGAACCTGCAGGCGCTGTACAAGCCCGCTTATTACGGCTCCGTGCTCGGTGTGCCGGTGCCGATCGTCGTCATCATTGTCGTTACCTGCATCGCGGCCTTCATTCTTTATCGCACCCGTTACGGGCGGCATGTCATCGCCGTCGGCTCCAGCCGCGACGTTGCGCGTTATTCCGGCGTGGCGGTCAATCGCGTGCGCACCATCGCCTTCGTCATCCAGGGCCTGTGTGTGGCGATCGCCGTGCTTCTCTACGTGCCGCGGCTTGGTTCGACATCGGCGACGACGGGTAGCTTGTGGGAGCTGCAGGCAATCACGGCCGTCGTCGTCGGCGGCACGGCGCTGAAGGGCGGCGCGGGCAGGGTATGGGGTACCGTTTGCGGAGCCTTCATCCTCGAGCTGGTCGGCAACATCATGCTGCTTTCCAATTTCATCAGCGAGTATTTGCTCAGCGCTATCCAGGGCGCGATCATCATCATCGCCATGCTCGTCCAGCGCTCGCTTGCTCGCAAACAGCAATAACCGGGTCTAAGGGGCGCCCGGTCATTAGGACAATGCCCTGTTTCTATCTGGGAGGATGAAATATGCGTAAAAGACTATTTGGTCTGGCCGTCGCGCTGGTGGCTCTGGCCAGTGCGGTTCATGCCGAGGACAAAAAGGTCACCATCGGCGTTTCCATTCCGGCGGCGGACCATGGCTGGACCTCCGGCGTCGTCTTCCATGCCGAACGCGTCGCCAAACTCTTGATGGCCGAACATCCGGGGCTGAATGTCATTGTCAAGACCTCGCCCGACGCCGCAAGCCAGGCAAATGCGGTACAGGACCTTGAGACTCAGGGCATCGACGCTCTCGTGATCCTGCCGTCGGATCCAGATCCGCTGGTCAATGCGATCAAGGAAGTCAAGGACAAGGGCAAGTTCGTTGCTCTCGTCGACCGCGCGCCGAGCAACAACGACAATTCCGTCCGCGACCTCTATGTTGCGGGCAACAATCCTGCTCTCGGCCAGACGGCGGGCGAGTATATCAAGGCCAATACACCGAATGCTCAGGTCGTCGTCATCCGTGGTCTGCCGATCCCGATCGACCAGCAGCGTCAGGACGGTTTCGACAAGGGCATTGCCGGCTCCAACGTCAAGGTTCTCGACCGGCAGTACGGCAACTGGAACCGCGACGACGCCTTCAAGGTCATGCAGGATTATCTGACGAAGTTCCCGAAGATCGATGTCGTCTGGTGCCAGGATGACGATATGGCTGTCGGCGTGCTGCAGGCGATCGACCAGGCCAAGCGTACCGACATCCAGTACATTATCGCCGGCGCTGGTTCCAAGGACATGGTCAAGAAGGTCATGGACGGCGACAAGCTGATCCCGGTCGATGTGCTCTATCCGCCGGCAATGGTCGGGACGGCCATGGAACTGACGGCCGCCAACTTCTACGATCAGGTTCCGGTTCGCGGCAACTATATCCTGGACGCGACCTTGGTCACCAAGGACAATGCCAAGGATTTCTACTTCCCCGACTCGCCGTTCTGATCGGCACGGATTCCGACAGAGGCGCCCGCCGGTTCCGGCGGGCGCTTTTTAAATGTTCCGCCGCTTCGTTTCGCGGCCCGAGGAAATTTTGCGGCACGTACCTCTTGCCGTCGGCGACTGGCCATGATTAGGTCGCAAGGCATTCGACTTTCATCCTGACGACCCTATTGTTTTTTGAGGTTACGGCGTCCCGGCCGCCTCGGATATGGGCCGGAAAGGCATCGGAAACGTTTACAGAACGCAATTAGGGAGGAATTACGCATGAAGACGATCAAGGGTCCAGGCCTGTTTCTTGGCCAGTTCGCCGGTGACGCGGCGCCGTTCAACTCGTGGGATTCGATCACGAAATGGGCTGCCGACGCCGGCTATGTCGGCGTGCAGGTGCCGACCTGGGCAGGCCAGCTCATCGACCTGAAGAAGGCGGCCTCCTCCAAGGACTATTGCGACGAATTCGCCGGCGTCGCCCGCGCCAACGGTGTCGAAGTCACCGAGCTCTCCACCCATCTGCAGGGCCAGCTCGTCGCCGTGCATCCGGCCTATGACGAGGCTTTCGACGGCTTTGCAGCGCCGGAAGTGCGGGGCAATCCCAAGGCTCGCCAGGAATGGGCGGTCGAGCAGGTGAAGATGGCGCTGTCGGCTTCCAAGCATCTCGGCATCAAGGCGCATGCGACCTTCTCCGGCGCGCTCGCCTGGCCGTTCCTCTATCCCTGGCCGCAGCGTCCGGCCGGGCTGGTCGAAACCGCCTTCGACGAACTCGCCCGCCGCTGGACGCCGATCCTCGACCATGCCGATTCCTGCGGCGTCGATGTCGCCTACGAAATCCATCCCGGTGAAGACCTGCATGACGGCGTCACCTTCGAGATGTTCCTGGAACGCGTCGGCAACCATCCGCGTGCCAACATGCTCTACGACCCATCGCACTATGTCCTGCAGTGCCTCGACTATCTCGACCACCTCGACATCTACAAGGACCGCATCAAGATGTTCCACGTCAAGGATGCGGAGTTCAATCCGACCGGACGTCAGGGCGTCTATGGCGGCTATCAGAGCTGGGTCAACCGCGCTGGCCGCTTCCGTTCACCGGGCGATGGCCAAGTCGATTTCGGCTCGATCTTCTCGAAGCTGACCGCCAATGATTTCGACGGCTGGGCCGTGGTCGAGTGGGAATGCTGCCTCAAGCATCCGGAAGACGGCGCACGCGAAGGTGCCGAATTCGTCAAGTCGCACATCATCCGCGTCACCGAAAAGGCGTTCGACGACTTTGCCGGCAGCGGCACGGATCAGGCGGCCAACCGGCGCATGCTGGGGCTTTAGAGCCAGGTCCCTTCTCCCCGTCCTGAGCTTGTCGAAGGGGCGGGGAAGGTGGAGGCCACCTCGTCCTTCGAGGCTTCACTCCTTCGCAAGGCTCAGGAGGCTCCGCACCTCAGGATGAAGGTGGAGCGGGCTTTGGCGAATTTTCATAGGAGCCATCCGTGGCATCAATGGATGGAGGAGCGCGGGTTTCGGCGCAAAAGATCAGCCTCACCCTGAGGTGGCCCGCAGGGCCCTCGAAGGGCGAGGCGGGTTGTTTGGAACAGCAGGCACCAAATCTTCCCCCGCGAGGGGCGAATTCTAATTCATTCAGGAGGACCATATGGCAATCGAAGGATCATCGGAGCAGACGCGAGAGCCGCGCATTCGGCTTGGCATGGTGGGCGGAGGCGCGGGCGCCTTTATCGGTGCGGTGCATCGTATCGCCGCGCGCATTGACGACCAGTTCGATCTCGTCGCCGGCGCGCTGTCTGCCTCGCCGGACAAGGCTATCGCTTCGGGCCGTGATCTCGGTCTCGATCCGTCCCGCACCTATTCCAGCTATCGCGAGATGGCGATCCGCGAAGCCAAACTGAAGAACGGCATCGAAGCGGTTTCGATCGTCACGCCGAACCATGTTCACTATGATGCCGCCAAGGAATTCCTGAAGCGCGGCATCCACGTCATCTGCGACAAGCCGCTGACCTCCAATCTTGCCGACGCCAAGAAGCTGAAGAAGGTGGCTGACGAGAGCGGCGCGCTGTTCATCCTGACGCACAACTACACCGGCTATCCGATGGTTCGCCAGGCGCGCGAGATGATCGCCAATGGCGAGCTCGGCGATATCCGCATCGTGCATGCGGAATATCCCCAGGACTGGCTGACGGAAAACATCGAGCAGTCGGGCCAGAAGCAGGCGGCCTGGCGTACCGATCCGTCGCAGTCCGGCGCGGGTGGCTCGACCGGCGATATCGGCACGCATGCCTATAATCTCGCCTCTTTTGTTAGCGGCCTGGAACTCGATAGCCTCGCTGCCGATCTCGACAGTTTCGTCGAAGGCCGCCGTCTGGACGACAATGGTCATCTATTGCTGCGCTTCAAAGCCAAGGGTTCGGAGAAGCCGGCTAAGGGCATGCTGTGGTGCAGCCAGGTGGCACCGGGTCATGAGAACGGCCTGAAGGTCCGCGTCTACGGCACCAAGGGCGGCCTCGAATGGACGCAGGCCGATCCCAACTATCTCTGGTACACGCCATTCGGTGAGCCGAAGCGCCTGATCACCCGTAATGGCGCAGGCTCCGGTGCGGCCGCGGCGCGTGTTTCGCGCATCCCATCGGGACATCCGGAAGGCTATCTCGAAGCCTTCGCCACGATCTACACCGAGGCTGCGCGCGCCATCAATGCCCGCAAGAAGGGCGTGGCGGTCGATCCGGCCGTGGTTTACCCGACCGTCGATGACGGTGTGAAGGGTGTGGCTTTCGTCGAGGCCTGCGTTGCTTCCTCGAAGCGTAACGGTGCCTGGGTCAAGCTTTGATCTGCGAGTAAGAGGGCGGCGGGTTGTCCGCCGTCCCATGCTTTTCGACTTATAACTGCAACGTTGCAGATTTGTCATTTCAGGACTGTACAAGGACGTTTTCGTTGGTTTAAACCGCGCGCGGGCCCAATATCGTGAGCGCGGTCGATCGCATCAACCGCCGTCCCGCCGTTTGAAAGAAACGAGATTAGTCATGATTGATCCAAAGAGCTTCGCTGCCCGTTTCCCGGGCGATTTCACGTTCGGCGTTGCCACTGCCGCCTTCCAGATCGAAGGCGCCACCAAGGCGGATGGCCGCAAGCCGTCGATCTGGGATGCCTTCGCGAACATGCCGGGCCGCGTCTATCAGCGGCACAACGGCGATGTCGCCTGCGATCACTACAACCGGCTGGAACAGGATCTCGATCTGATCAAGGACATGGGCGTCGAAGCCTATCGCTTCTCGATCGCCTGGCCGCGCATCATTCCGGACGGCACCGGCCCGGTGAACGAAGCCGGCCTCGATTTCTACGATCGTCTCGTCGATGGCTGTAAGGCGCGTGGCATCAAGACCTTCGCGACGCTCTATCACTGGGATCTGCCGCTGACGCTCGCCGGCGACGGCGGCTGGACGGCACGTTCCACGGCCTATGCCTATCAGCGTTATGCCAAGACCGTCATGGCACGCCTCGGCGACCGTCTGGATTCGGTTGCCACCTTCAACGAACCCTGGTGCATTGTCTGGCTCAGCCATCTCTATGGCGTTCATGCGCCGGGCGAGCGTAACATGCAGGCCGCGCTTTATGCCATGCACACCATGAACCTCGCGCACGGTCTCGGCGTCGAGGCAATCCGGGCCGTCGCGCCGAAGGTGCCGGTCGGTATCGTGCTGAATGCGGCCTCGATCCTTCCGGGTTCCGATAGCGCCGAAGATCAGGCTGCCGTCGAGCGCGCGCATCAGTTCCACAACGGTGCCTTCTTCGATCCGATCTTCAAGGGGCAGTACCCGAAGGAATTCGTCGAGGTACTCAGCGACCGCATGCCTGTTGTCGAGGATGGCGATCTGAAGATCATCAACCAGAAGCTCGACTGGTGGGGCCTGAACTACTACATGCCGATGCGTGTCGCCGATGACGTGTCCAAGAGCGGCGATTTCCCCTGGACGAAGGAAGCGCCGCCTGCAAGCGACGTGAAGACCGACATCGGCTGGGAAATCTACGCGCCGGGCCTGAAGCATGTCGTGCAGGACCTCTACAAGCGCTACGAATTGCCGGAATGCTACATCACCGAAAACGGCGCCTGCTACAACATGGAGGTCGTCAACGGTGAAGTCGACGACCAGCCGCGCCTCGATTACTACATCGACCATCTCGGCGTGGTCGCCGACCTGATCAAGGACGGTTATCCCATGCGCGGTTATTTCGCCTGGAGCCTGATGGATAATTTCGAATGGGCGGAAGGCTATCGCATGCGTTTCGGCCTCGTGCACGTCGATTACGAGACGCAGGTGCGGACGGTGAAGAAGAGCGGCAAGTGGTACCGTGAACTCGCCGGTCAGTTCCCGAAGGGGAACCACAAGGCGGCTTGATGCCGCCTTTCGGCTCCTTCCGAAAGAGGGGGAAGGTCGCCCGAATCGCTGGCACCTGATAAGCCTTGGGCATGATCCAGCGTCCGCTCTCCCTCTACGCGCTCTGCGGCAGCCAAAGGCAGGCCTCGACCAGCCTTCGGTTGCTGGAAGCCCTGCGGCTGATTTCGCCAGACGGCGTTTCCATCGAAATCTGCGATTTGATCGGCAGCCTGCCGATCTTCAATCCCGATCATGAGGGCGACAGGACGCCTCCTATTGTCGAAACCTTTGCCGCGAAAATCCGCGATGTAGACGGGGTGATCGTCTCTTGCCCGGAATATGCCCATGGCATTCCCGGCGGATTCAAGAACGCATTGGATTGGCTGGTGTCGCGCGACGAAGTGCCGTTCAAGCCGCTGATGTTTGCGCATGCCTCGCATCGAGGCGATCTTGTGCTGGAACAACTGACCGAGGTGCTGAAGACAATGTCGCTCCGCATTGTGCCGGAGGCTTTTCTGCGTGTGCCGCTCGCCGGCAAGAGCGATGAGGCGCAGGCGACGACCCTGGCGGAGGCGCAACAGAACGGCACGTTGCAAGCCAGCCTCGATCGTTTTGCACAGGCGATCCGCGCATCCGCATGAATGCCTGCGATACCGATAAATATACAACCATTTCCTGCAAGAATCGTAGGCTCGCTTTAACCGTTTCTTGAAGACCTGACGGCACACTCCAAAGTCAAGGAGAAGTGCGTTGGGTGCAGTTTTCAAGTCAATCCAGCGGAATACGCAAATCGGTCGTCATTCCATCGTGACGGCCGTTTTGTTTTCGTTCGCTTTGGTGGTCACTGTGGTTACCTTGATGGTGCTGACAGCGATCGGCCGCGTCGCGGACTATTCCAACAAATTGGATGACGAACGCTCCTGGGAAACCACTGCCGGTGCGCTGAAGACCTTCGAAGGCCTGCTCGATGCCACGCTGCATGACTATGCTGCGCGCAACACCGCCGCCAGGAATGTCTACGATGAAAACGACCAGGACTGGATCGCCGGCAACTACGGCGAGATGTCCTCGGATGGCGCCCTGTTCGACATGGCGCTAGTGGTCGACGACAATAACAAGCCGATTATTGCCTATCAGGACGGCAAGCCGATGACCGACAGGATCGAGGATGTCTTCGGTCCCTCGCTCTGGGCCTTGGTGGATCAGGTGCGCAAGGCGCGGGTGACCAGCGTTCCGGAGGCGAGCGGCTATGTGATGACCAATAAGGGCATCGCCGCCGTTGGCGTGGGGACAATCCGCGAAAAATCCGGCCGAATCCCCGTGCCGGAAGGCAAGCGCCGCTATTTGATCTTCGTCCGGCACCTCGATGCAGCCAAGATCAAGATGCTTTCCAATACCTATGTCATCAGCGGCCTCAAGCTGGTCCCGCCGGATACGATTGCGCGCTATGCCGTTTCGATCGTCGATCCGCTTGGCAAGCCGCTCGGGCGGCTGGTCTGGACCTCGCGCGGGCCTGGTGACGTCAGCTATCAACAGGCCCGTCCGCTGGTGGTTGGTGCACTCGGCCTGGTCGGCATGTTCTTCTTGGTGCTGCTGATTCTGGGGTCTCTGGCAGGACGCCGGCTCAGGGCGGAAGAGGCGCTGGCGCGGCAGGGCTCGCTGCGGGACCGGCTCAGCGGCCTTCTCAATCGGGAGGGTCTTCGTCTCGATGTCGACCGACTAGTGGAGAGCGCCCGCGCCGACGGCAGCAATGTCCTGTTGCTCTATCTCGACCTCGACGGTTTCAAGGAAATCAACGACTCCTATGGCCACGGCACTGGCGACCAGTTGATCCGCGCCGTCGCAGCCGGGTTGAATGTGCTTATCCCGCCGAAGGCGATTCTTGCGCGGCTCGGCGGCGATGAATTCGCCGTCGCCTTTCCGACCAAGGAACTGAACGATGCGCCGGCGCTCAGGCTTGCCGAGCAGGTGCTGGATTTCTTTGCCGAGCCGCTGGAGATCGGTCGCCGCGTGGTGGTCGTCGGCGCCAGTATCGGCATTGCCAGCTCGCCGGAGGGCCGCATCGGCCGCGAGGAGCTGGTGCGCCGCGCCGACCTAGCCATGTACAAGGCCAAGGAAGCCGGACGCGCCCGTATGGCTTGCTATGAGACGGCGATGGATGCCGATCGCGAGGAGCGCAATGCACTGGAACTGGATCTGCGCAATGCCATCGAAAAAGAAGAGCTGACGCTCGCCTACCAGCCGCTGGTCGACGCCACGAGCCATGAGATCACTGGCGTCGAGGCGTTGGTACGCTGGAACAGGCCAGGTCACGGGCCGATTTCGCCTGAAGCCTTCATTCCTGTCGCCGAAACCAGTGGTTTGATCGAAGCACTCGGGCTGTTCGTACTAAGAAAAGCCTGCGAGACGGCGCGGCAATGGCCGGATCTGCGGATTGCAGTCAATGTCTCACCCGGACAGTTCCGCAACCCCGCCTTCGCGGACTATGTTCGGCATGTCCTGAACCATACGGAGATCGAAGCCGAACGCGTCACGCTGGAAATCACC
This sequence comes from Rhizobium sp. NXC24, assembly GCF_002944315.1. Taxonomy (NCBI): domain Bacteria; kingdom Pseudomonadati; phylum Pseudomonadota; class Alphaproteobacteria; order Hyphomicrobiales; family Rhizobiaceae; genus Rhizobium; species Rhizobium sp. NXC24. The sequence continues at coordinate 3,402,442 of NZ_CP024311.1, read as the reverse complement.
GAAGGCTATATCATCCAGAACCCCGAGCGCACCCGCCAATCGATCGAGCGGCTGAAACGGCTTGGGGTCAAGGTGGCGCTGGACGATTTCGGCTCGGGCTTCTCGTCGATCGGCTATCTCCGCCAATTCGGCTTCGACCGCATCAAGATCGACCGGTCGCTGACCATGGATGTGCTGGAAGACAGCCGCGCCCGCGAGATGCTGCAGGCAACGGTGGCTTTGGCGCGTTCGCTCGACATCCCCGTGACGGCGGAAGGCATCGAGACGAAAGAGCAGGGGGCCGCCCTGGAGCACTTCGGTTGCGACGAGCTGCAGGGCTATTTCTTCGGCAAACCGCTGCCGGAAGCCGAGATCAGCAAGCGGCTGATGGCGCAGACGGCTCGCGTGCTCGACGTCGAGCGCGACGCAGCCGCCTAAATTCCCTAAAGCATGTCGCGCAAAAGTGTGCAGCGGTTTTGCGATAACGACATGCGCAAAATCAAGAACCTAAAGCGCAAGGGCGAATCCCAGAGATCGCGATGCGCTTTAGCCGCCAATATGCTCCTGGCCACGCTTGCGGGCGAGCATCACTTGGCGCTGGCGCTCGCGGAAGCGCTTGCGGTCTTCCTCAGTGCGGTCGTGATAGCAATGGCTGCAGGAGACGCCGGCTTCATAGAAGGGTGACGTGACCTCTTCCGCAGTGATCGGGTTGCGGCAGGCATGGCAGAGCTTGTGGTTGCCTTCCTTCAGGCCATGTTCGACGGAAACGCGCTCGTCGAAGACGAAGCAGGCGCCTTCCCAGAGGCTTTCCTCGGCGGGCACTTCTTCGAGATATTTCAGAATGCCGCCCTTGAGGTGGTAAACTTCATCGAAACCCTGCTCCTTCATGAAGGCGGTCGCCTTCTCGCAGCGGATACCGCCGGTGCAATACATAGCAATCTTCGGCTTGTTGTGCAGGCCCTCGTTCTGGCGCACCCATTCCGGAAATTCGCGGAATGTCTTCGTCTTCGGATCGACCGCGCCCTTGAACACGCCGATCGCCGTCTCGTAGTCGTTGCGTGTGTCGATGACGATGGTGTCGGGGTCGGAGATCAGCGCGTTCCAGTCCTGCGGCGCGACATAAGTGCCGACGATCTTGGTGGGGTCGATGTTCTCGACGCCCATGGTGACGATCTCTTTCTTCAGCTTCACCTTCATGCGGACGAAGGGCATTTTCGAGGCCCGGCTTTCCTTGTGCTCCAGCGTCGAAAATTCCGGCTGGGCGCGCAGGAAGGAGAGGACGGCGCCAATGCCTGCATCGGTGCCGGCGATGGTGCCGTTGATGCCCTCATGGGCGAGCAGCAGCGTACCCTTGACGCCGTTTGCTTCACAGAGCGCAAGCAGCGGCTCGCGCAGGGCTTCGAAGCGCGGGAAGGAGGCAAAATGATAGAGGGCGGCAACGAGGAACGCGCCCCCTGCCTCATGCCGCGGAGTGGAAAGGATGTCTGTCATGCCGCGGAAATACAATTTTGCGCGTCGGCAAGCAATCGGGATTTATCTGATGGCATTACGGTGGCCGTTATACGACTCGTGCTAGTCTGCGTTTGTGTGCAGCAACGATCGTTGCGCGGCGATGAGGTTGATGTGTCTGACAACATGCTGATGGTAAGACCATATGTCCCCGCGGATGCCGATCTGACCATGGACATATTCCTGAGAGCAATCCGGGAGGTGGCGTCGAAGGACTACAACCAAGCTCAAATCGACGCCTGGGCCAAGGTGGAAGACAGGGACGCGTGGGCGAAACGACGGTCAAGCAGGCCGGCCTGGATCGTTCAATATGGGGACGTGTCGATCGGATTTGCGGATCTGGTGCCCGATGGGCTCCTGGATATGATGTTTGTCCATCCCGATTATCAAGGCATGGGTGCCGCCAGCCTGCTCCTGACGACGGTCGAGGCAGAGGCAAGAAAACAGAGGCTCGGGCGCATTTTTACGGAAGCGAGCCTTACCGCCAGAGCGTTTTTCGAGCGACGAGGCTTCCGCGTCCTGGCATCGCAAATCGTGGAAAAGCGCGGGCAGACGCTCGAAAATTTCCGGATGGAGAAATTTCTCTGAGAGGCGGCTGCAGCGGGATTGAGGGGACATCGGTATCAATGTCCCCCCGTCCGGCATTGTCTACGGCTGCAACGCCACTTCCAGTTTTCCGATATTTCCATTGAAGGGGAACGGCACCTGATAGTCGTTGTCCTCTACGCCTGTCCGCGTATCGACCCCCACATCGAAGGTTTCATCCCACGGCATCAGTGCTGGAATTGTGTGTGGAATTTTCTCGTTGGCAACCTCGGTACCATCCACCTTGAGGACGCCCGTTCCGCCCTTGCCGAAACCGGGGCCATCGGATTTGAAATCGAACACAAGGGTGTGCTTGCCGGGTGCCAAGGCGTCATGACCTTCCCAGCGAAAGCGCTCCATATCGACAAAATTGTACAGGAACACCGGCTTGCCTTTGAGCAGATAGAAACCGTATCCGCCAAAGCGTCCACCCGTGGTGACAAGCATGCCTTCACCACCACCCTGCGGTATCTCCACCTCCGCGGTGATCGTGTACGATTTGTTCACGATGCTCGGAGCGTTGCTGGACGGAATACCGGATATCACGCCTGAATAGGTGAAGTTATTTCGCCCGGCCGTGGCACTCGGCCGCGGGGTGAGGAGACGCTCCAGGATAGAGTTATCAAGCGGGAAGACATTGTATTTCGCCGCTTCCATGAGAAACAATTCCTGCATCTCGTGCAGCTTGTCCGGCATCTTGGCGGCGAGATCGTTGTTTTCCGAAAAATCCTCCGTGAGGTTGTACAATTCCCATTTGTAGCCATCGACGACGTCGGGCATTTTGGTCGTGCCCATCAGCCAAGGCGCTGCGGGCGGCGTCGTGGCTGCGATCCAGCCGTCATTGTAGATCGCGCGGTTGCCGAACATCTCGAAATACTGCGTCGTGCGCGCTGACGGGGCTTGGGCATTGTCCCAGCTATAGGCCATGCTGACACCTTCGATCGGCTTTTGCGCCACGCCGTTGACCATGACAGGAGGTTGGATTCCAGTCGCCTCGAGAATGGTGGGAACGATGTCGATCACATGGTGGAGCTGACTGCGGATGCCGCCGGCTTCCTTGATCCGTGCTGGCCAGGCCATAGCCATGCCCTGCCTCGTACCGCCGAAATGCGAGGCGACCTGCTTCGTCCATTTGAACGGCGTGTCAAAGGCCCAGGACCAGGCCACCGACATATGCGGATACGTCTTGTCGGAACCCCAGACGTCGTAGAACTTCATCTGATCCGCGACCGGAATCTGCATACCCTCGATGGTGATCAATTCGTTGGGGGTGCCAAGAGTGCTGCCTTCGGCACTCGTACCGTTGTCGCCTTCGATGTAGATGACAAGCGTGTTATCGAGCTTGCCCAGGTCGTCGACCGCCTGGATCACTCTTCCGATCTCGTGATCGGAATAGGCGACATAGGCGGCGAAAACCTCAGCCTGTCGTGCAAACAGCTTCTTGCTGTCGGCATCTAAGCTGTCCCACTTCGGCAGGTCGTCAGGCCATGGGGTTAGCTGCGTATTCGCGGGAATGACCCCGAGCCGCTTCTGGTTGGCGAAAATCTGTTCGCGCATTTCGTTCCAACCCATGTCGAACTTGCCTTTGAACTTGTCTATCCACTCCTGGGTCGGATGGTGAGGCGCATGGGTAGCTCCGGGTACGAAATAGACGAAGAACGGTTTGTCAGGAGCGGCTGCATTCAGTTGCTTGATATGGTCGATGGCATTGTCGGCTTCGTCCGTGATAAGGTTGTAGTCCGGCTTGCCAACCCAGGGGAAAATCTGGGTCGTGTTTTGGAACAAGTATGGAGTCCATTGGTTGCTGTCGCCGCCCATGAAGCCGTAGAAATATTCGAAGCCCATCCCCACGGGCCATTGATCGAACGGCCCGGCACTGCTGTATTGGAAAGCAGGGGTGTTATGGTTCTTGCCGAACCAAGACGTTGCAAAGCCGTTCTGCTTCAGAATTTCACCGATCGTGGCGTTGTTTACCCCAATGACGGAATCGTAACCGGGGTAACCGGTTGCCTGCTCGGAAATGACCCCGAAACCCGACGAATGATGGTTTCGTCCGGTAATCAGCGCTGCCCTCGTCGGAGAACAGAGCGCTGTCGAATGGAACTGCGTGTAGCGCAGGCCCGCTTTCGCAACGCGATCCAGGGCAGGCGTCGGGATGACGCCGCCGAAAGTGCCAGCAACGCCGTAACCCGCATCATCGGTCATGATGAGCAGGATATTCGGCGCGCCCTTGGGGGCACAATCTGCGGCGGCCAATAAGGTTTGGAGTTCTTGGCGTCGAGGCCAATTTGTCCGCCAAATGCCGCGGGCGGGTTCGGAAGATATCTTCCGTCGATCGTCGTTGTTGCGCTGGGCGAACCAGGTTCGCCTGTGACCTGCTGGGCGCTTGCCCGGTCGAATGAAACGGCGGTTAAACTCAATGTGGCGAGAAATAATGTTCCAATTCTCAACATCGTCGTGTCCTCCCAACTCGATGAAGTCGAAACGTTGGCACGATGCTGAAAAGTAACAAGTACGTTACAGTTAATGAGACGTAATCGCTGTTGCGTCGGACGGCTTTCGACTGGGAGCGATCGGCGACAATCGCTACCGAGCGCGAGAAATTGCTTGCCTGTCCTGGGCGGACGGAATTGGTTTCCTCAATCCCCCGCTTCCAGCCAAAGCCGTCTGATCGTCCGCGCTTCCCGCTTCGGCTTATCCGAAAAAAATCCAGCGTGCTTTGGTCAGTGCTTCCTGGCGGGCGCTTTGCTGGCGAGAGATGATTGCCTCCAGCAGGCGGGCGCGGTCGTCGCTGCCGTTGAAGAGATGCGGCTCGCGATCGGTGACCTCGGATAGTATCGACAGATCGAGATAGCGGCCGAGCACATCGACCAGCGCCTTGGCTTCGAGCTGTTTTGCATGCATGGCTGCCGGCCAGATGTCGCGCAGCAGCGCATGATGCATCCAGCAATCCTGGCTGCGTTTGCGCAGCTCGTGAAACTGGTCGGTATGAGCTTCGGCATGGCATTCTGAGAGTGCCCTCGTCGCCTTACGACCGGTCTTGCGCCAGCTATTTTGAAAGATACGCGCGGTCTGGCGCCGGCCGCTGCCGAAGGAGGCGGCTTTCAGCGCTTCCAATGCTTCGCGGCAGGTCAGGCCGAATGCGATAACTCATCGTATTCCTGTTCGAATTGCGTCGCGAGCGCCTGGTTAGAGTAGCGGTATTCGCCGGTCACCTCGCGGCCAATCCAGTCCGGCAATTCCGGATCGTCGCTTTCGTCTTCCATCTCGACTTCGGCGATCACCAGGCCGCGATGCATGCCGCGAAAAACGTCGACTTCCCAGACGAAGCCTTTGAAGGGAACCTTGTAGCGGATCTTTTCTATGACCAGACCGATGGCATTGCCGAGCAGCTCTTCGGCATCGGCGACGGGGATTTCATATTCGAATTCATCCCGGATCATCGCCTTGCCGATCTTCATCGTCAGGGTCGCGACCGTGTGGTTCGTCAGGCGAACGCGAACGGAACGATCGTCCATCGAGGCGACATAGGCCTGCCGTAGGGTGAGTTTCTCGGAAACGAGGTCTCGCCAATGATCGCCACGGACCAGAAACTTTCGCTCGATCTCTTTTGCCATATGCTCGACATGCTCCGCCCGCATCCCATTTAAATAGACTAACGTAACTTATCGGCATTTCCTACCCGTTGTATTCAAACTTAGCTTTTGTCTCGACAAGGACCCTCGGGAAGGCTATTCGGAAACCGGATTTCAATCGTTTTAAGGGAGCACGCCGACCATGGGCGAGAAAACCGAAAAGCTTCTTTCCATCCTGAAACTGCAGCCTGTCGTCCCCGTCCTCATCGTGGAAGATGCGAAGTCGGCCGTTCCGCTCGCCCGCGCGCTTGTCGCCGGCGGCTTGAAGGCGATCGAGATTACGCTGCGGACCGCCGGTGCACTGGATGCCGTTCGGGCCGTCGCCGAGGAAGTCGAAGGCGCCGAAGTGGGCGCCGGTACGATCCTGAATGTCGCGCAGTGGGAAGCTGCCGTCGAGGCCGGCTCCAAATTCATCGTCAGCCCCGGCACCACGCAGGAACTTCTTGATGTGGCCCGCACCTCCCACGTTCCGCTGCTGCCGGGTGCGGCGACGGCGAGCGAAGTCATGGCGTTGCGTGAGGAAGGCTACAAGGTGCTGAAGTTCTTCCCGGCCGAACAGGCTGGCGGCGCTGCCTATCTGAAGGCACTGTCTTCGCCGCTGGCCGGCACGCTGTTCTGCCCGACCGGCGGCATTTCGCTGAAGAACGCCCATGATTACCTGTCGCTGCCGAACGTCATCTGTGTCGGCGGCTCCTGGGTTGCGCCGAAGGAACTGGTCGCGGCCGGCGATTGGGCCGGGATCACCAAGCTCGCCGCCGAAGCCGCCGCGCTGAAGGGCTGAGCCTTCCTGAAAAGTCGATTAAAGGGCGTGCATGGCTTCATGCGCGCCCTTTTTGCTTTTCAGCGGATTTGTATTTGCGGTCCTACCTTCCTATCTCCCTCTCGCAATTTCGTTTGCGCATGATCTCGTCCCAAAACCGCTGCGTACTGGGATCATGCTTCACAAAGGACGGAGGACCATCCACATGATCGACGCCCGCAAGCTTCTGGACCAGTTCCTCGGATCGCAAGTTCCGGGAATGCAGGGAAGCGTGAGAGACAAGGCGAGCGAGGCCATCAATCTCGCCAGGGACAATCCGCTGGCGACCAGCGCCATCGCCGGCGTGCTGCTGGGCACGAAGACTGGCCGCGACATTGCCGGCAACGTACTGACGCTCGGTGGTCTCGCCGCCATCGCCGGGCTCGGCTATCAGGCCTACAAGAACTATCAGGCCGGCAATGCACCACAGCCGGCGCCGCAGCCTGCCCAGCAGGCGGAGCCGCAATTTCTGCCGCCGCCTTCCAATTCCGGCTTCAGCACTGCGCCGGCGATTGCCAGCAATGATTTTGCACTTTCGCTGGTCCGCGCCATGATCGCCGCGGCTCGCGCCGATGGGCATATCGACGATGCCGAGCGGCAGCATATTCTCGGCAAGGTGCACGAAGCGGGCGTCGGTGCTGAAGCGGAAGCCTTTTTCGAGCGCGAGCTTGCCAATCCCGTCGATCTCGACGCCATCGTCGCATCGGCGCAAACGGAAGAGCAGCGCGTGCAGGTCTACGCTGCGTCGCGCCTGGCGATCGAGCCGGATTCGCGGGCGGAGCGCGGCTATCTCGATCTTCTCGCCGGCCGGCTCGGTCTCCCCGACGCGCTGGTCGATCACATCGAAGCGACGGTCGTGAGCGCCAAGGTCTGATCGTTGCCAGGAAAGGGCCGGTTGCCTTTCGCGGGCGGCTGGCCTAAGCCTTCGCCGGAAAGTAAGCAGCAGTGCGCGGAGGATTGGCCATTTTGACGGATAAGAAAAGCGAAACCCGCTCCACGGCGATCGCCGCCGCCATTATCCTGCTGGCCGCCATGGTGCTGCTGTACCTGATGCCGGATATCATCCTCCGGCTCGGCGATGTTTCGCCATGGCTCGGCACCGGCTTCGGCGTCCTCGTCATCCTTGCGTTCTTCCTGGTCTTCTGGCTGAGAGCCCGCTACCAGAGGCGCAACAGCCGGTAGTCCGCAGCGTCAAGTCTGCAGCGATGCGCCGAGCAGAACGATGCCGGTGCAGATGACCAGCAGCGCGCCAAGAATCTCAATGCCATTGCCGACCCACATCGAGAGCCTCGAGCCGCGACCGGTGAAGTGCACGGCGGTGCCCTTGGCGAAGACAGCGATGATGGCGAGCAGCGACACGGTCAGCGCCGTGCCGACCGACATGGCGATGACGGATAGCAAGCCGCCGAGATAGAGCCCGTTCAGCATCGAGAAGGTCATGACCAGCAGGGCGCCGGAACAGGGGCGCAAGCCGACGGTGATGATCGCCGACCAGGCCTCGCGGACACTGAAATTTTCATTCGACAGCATTTTCGGATCCGGCAGATGCGAATGGCCGCAGGTCTCGCAGACCATGCCATTGCCCGCATCATGCGTCGGATCGTCACAATTATAGCGGTTGCCCGTCTGCGGCGCTGCGCGGAAGTGCGATAGCCTTTGGGCGGGAGCGGAGCCGTTCGGAGCATCTTCGAATAGCGACATGCTGATCGGGCCGACCGATGTCGCGAGCTGCACTTCCTGGCGCTGTGGCCGGGCCTGGATCATCGAGCGCAGCTTGCGGAACAGCAGCCAGCCGCCAAAGATGATCACCATCACGAAGCTGGTGATCTCCATCGCATTGGTGGCCATCGTCATGGTGATGCCCGAGCCGCGCAGCACGAAATAAGCGGCACCGACGACGAGGACGGCGACGAGGCCCTGGATGAAGGCCGAAATGAACGAGATGATGATGCCGCGCTTCAGCTCGATCTCGTTGGCGACCATGTAGGAGGAGATGACGGCCTTGCCGTGGCCGGGGCCGGCGGCATGGAAGATGCCGTAGGCGAAGGAGAGGCCGATCAGCGTCCAGAGCTGCCAAGGGTCCTGGCGCATGGCCTCGATGGATTTGGTGAGCGCCCGATAGAAGGCCTGCTGCTCGTAATTCACATAGAGAAAGATCGGCGCCAGCGGCCCTCCGACCGGCTGGAAGCTCGGCTCCGCCGTGCCGATACCGAGCGGCGATCCGGTGGCGTGGGCGAGGCTTGCCATCGCTAGGAAGGCGAGGGCCATAGCCGGAAGCAACCGCGCTATCCGGAACGTCAGCATTGAACGTCTAACCGCGTTGCGAAGAGCTTCGACATGGTCGTTCCCGTCGGATCGTTGAAGAAGGCATCCGTCAAAGTCGACTTGTTTTCGGCGATGACCTCGTCCGGATTGGGGCGCACGACCTTTTGCGTGCAGCCTTTGAAGCCATCGCCCTCTGTCACCAGCTCATTGTCGCTGGGGAAATCGATCGAGGTATAGAGTGTAGGATCGTAGATGCCGAAGCTCAGCTTGTTGCCCTTGAGCGGCATCGGTTCGGACGGCTTGACGGCAAAGAACATCAGGAGCTGGCCGTCCCTGTAGTCGACATTGATGATGTCGGGCTTGTTCACCTTGATGGCTTTGCCGTTCAGCGTCAGGTTTGTGTAGTAGTCGTAGTCGGCGAGCGAATCGCGCACCGTTTTGCCGACTTCCTTGAGCTCGTCCGGATCGAGCTTCAGATTGGTGTTCTTGTCGAAATCCATCAGCACCGAGGAGGAGAAGACCTCGTCGAAGCGCCAGACATTGCGTAGCTCCTGCACGGCGCCGTCGGAGCCCGCCAGCACTTCCAGCCGCGCTTCCACGAAGATATGCGGATGCGCCGATGCCGCAACAGGCGCGAGCATCAGACCTCCGGCGAGGGCTGCAATAGAGATAGGCGTGGATTTTCTCATGCGTCCGATGTGCTTCGCGAGCATTGATTCACCTCGACTTCTGGTCAGGAAATGAGACGGAATTGGGACCGGTTGGCAGAGCTGAAGGGCTCAGCCGTGCTTGCGGAACCAGCTATGGAGGTAGTCGACGAAGATGCGCACCTTGGCCGGGAGATAACGACGGTGCGGATAGACAGCATAAATGCCGCGATCGGTCGGAAGATAATCGTTGAACAGCGTCAGCAACTGCCCGCTTTCGATCGCCTTGCGGCCGATGAAGTCCGGCACGACGGCAATGCCCAAGCTTGCCAAAGCCGCGCGCAGCGTCGCATGCGGGCTATTGACTTCGAGCGTGCCATTGATCGCGACATTAAAGGTCGAGCTGTCGGCATCGACGAAGCGAACATTGCCCTGTGAGCGATTGTTGGTGTCGATAATGAAAGGCACACGCGCAAGATCGCTCGGATGCTCCAGCGTCGGATAACGATCGAGGAATTCCTGGGTTGCACAAAGATGAACGCGGAAATCCGAGATCTTGCGGGCGATCATGCCGGAATCCTCAAGCTTGGTGACGCGCACTGCAACGTCGAAGCCTTCCTCGATCAGATCGACGAATCGATCTTCGGCGGCGATCTCCAGCGCGAGATCGGGGTTCTCCCTGGCGAAGTCGATCAGCGATTGCCCGACATCGGCGTCGACAAAGGTACGCGGCACGGAAACACGAAGCCGCCCTTTAAGCTGCTGATTGTTCTCGCGCACGAGATCGGCGAGATTGTCGATTTCTTTCAATATGTCGGAAGCGGTGCGGTAATAGGTGTGGCCGGCCTCGGTCATCGAGAATTGCCGGGTGGTGCGATTGAGCAGAAGCGCGCCAAGCTCATCCTCGAGCTCTCGGACATATTTGGAGAGCAGCGCCTTGGAGCGTCCGGTTTTCCTGGCGGCCGCGGAGAAACCTTCTGCTTCGACCACGTCGATGAAGGCGCGAATCCGGGTCAAAGTGTCCATGGCGAAGCCCTCGTTAACTGTCGCAAGTTATTGAACAAAATGCGCCGATTTGTTCAATTATTTTTTTCGGGCATAGGCGAAAAAAATTCTTGATTATGTCGGCGAATATTCCTATTTCGGGTTCAGCCCAAAGTCGCACGTGCCCGTGGGTGTCCGCCGATCCTCGATGTGGTGAGAAAATCGGTAAGGTACCTGGAATTAACCCCTCCAGTCGCTATTCCGGCCAACCGGAAAATGCGAGGACATCTGAAGCAACGACGGTGCGGGCCTTTTTGTTCTCTCCCGGCTTTCCATCAGCCGGGGTTACTGAAGAGGCACACCTTCATTGCCGGAAGTGCGGTTGGGATTATCCCTCCAATCCATGGCAGACAAAGCGAATTAGCGCCGCTTGCGGCACTCGTTCATCATCCGCGCTTCGCGCATTTGCACGGTTCCGGGGTCTCCACCGGCTGGTACCTGAGCGAATGAGCGTCGCCCTTTGTCCTCTGGGTCTTTTTCCCGGAGCTTTTGGAATTGAAAAGGGAATTGACATGACCACGCAACGTATTCGCGACTTTCTCGCTACCCGACGTCCGGACGGTCCCTGCCTGGTGGTTGATCTCGATGTCGTCCGCGACAATTTTCACGCCTTCCGTCATGCCATGCCGGACAGCGCCATCTATTACGCCGTCAAGGCCAACCCGGCTCCGGAAGTGCTGCGCCTGCTGGCAAGCCTCGGCTCCAACTTCGATTGCGCGTCCGTCGCTGAAATCGAAATGGCGCTCGACGCCGGTGCGACCCCTGCCCGCATCTCCTTCGGCAACACGATCAAGAAGGAACGCGATATCGCCCGTGCGCATGCACTCGGCATCAACCTCTTTGCCGTCGATAGCCACGAGGAAGTCGAGAAGATTTCCCGTGCCGCTCCCGGCGCTCGTGTGTTCTGCCGCGTCCTGACGGATGGTGAAGGCGCCGAATGGCCGCTGTCGCGCAAGTTCGGCTGCGTTCCGCAGATGGCTGTCGACGTTCTCGTCTATGCCCATCAGCTCGGTCTGGCATCCTACGGCGTGTCGTTCCACGTCGGCTCGCAGATGACCAAGGTCGATGCCTGGGATGCGGCTCTCGCCGATGCCAAGCGCGTCTTCGTCTCGCTCGCCAAGCAGGGCATTCACCTGCAGATGGTCAACATGGGCGGCGGTTTCCCGACCAAGTACCTGCGTGACGTTCCGTCGGCGGAAGCATACGGCAAGGCGATCTTTGCGGCTCTGCGCGCCCATTTCGGCAACCAGATCCCGCACACCATCATCGAGCCGGGCCGCGGCATGGTCGGCAATGCCGGCGTGATCAAGGCTGAAGTCGTCCTGATTTCGAAGAAGTCGGACAACGATGCCGCTCGCTGGGTCTTCCTCGACATCGGCAAATTCGGTGGTCTCGCCGAAACCATGGACGAGGCGATCCGCTATCCGATCCGCACCGAGCGCGACGCCGACGAGATGGAAGCCTGCATCATTGCCGGTCCGACCTGCGATTCGGCCGACGTGCTCTACGAGAAGAACCTCTATCCGCTGCCCGTGACGCTCACGATCGGCGACGAGGTCCTGATTGAAGGCACGGGCGCCTATACGACGACCTACTCGGCTGTAGCGTTCAACGGCTTCGACCCGCTGAAGGCCTACATCATCTAAGATCCCGTAAGGATCTAAACTCCGACAAAGCCGCCCCCGTAGCCAGCCGGGGCGGCACCCTCACAATAGTTTGTCACCACCGCTGATAACGGTATTGGGCACGGGAGGCCGGTATGGCCGCTGTTCTTGATTCTGTGCGCGCATTCTTTGCGCCGTCCACCTTCACCCTCGACCTGGAAAACGCAGGCGATGTCGTCGCGCGCGAAAATCTGCTTGATCGCGTCATGGGCGCCGATCGCCGCAAGAAGTCGTCCGAAAAGCTTCGCCGTGGCCGCGTTCCGGCCGAGGGCCTGGCGCTTGTCGCCCGCGATCGCGCCGGCCATGTCATCGGCACCGTTCGCCTGTGGAACGTCGAAGCTGGCGTCGATCGTGAGACCCGCCCGGTCGATGCGCTGCTGCTCGGCCCGCTGGCGGTCGATGGCGCCCACGAAGGCAAGGGTGTCGGCTCGGCGCTGATGCGTGCCGCCATCCTCGAAGCCAAGAAGCGCGGCCATGGCGCTGTCCTGCTCGTCGGCGATGCACCCTATTACGAGCGTTTCGGCTTCTTCGCCGAAAAGGCGCGCCATCTGGTCATGCCTGGCCCATTCCAGCGCGACCGTTTCCTCGCGCTGGAACTCAAGGATGGTTGGCTGGGCAGTGCCGTCGGCATGATCGTCGCCAGCGGCCGCAAGCTGGCCCAGCCGCCGGTCGCCAAGGCGGCCTGAGGTTTCAAATCCGCCTTCGCCCGTTCGGGCGGAGGCGTTTCTATTTGGCCGCCTTCACCCCATCCTTAGCCGGGTCGTAACCATCAGTCAGCGTCTTCAGAAACGCAACGACATCGGCGATTTCCGTATCGTTCAGAGCCGGCGCATCGCCTAGCTTGCGGTTCATCGGCGCGTCGATGACGTCGATATTGGCCTGATATTGCGCCGGAAGATCGTTGTATTTCTGTGCCTTCCCGCCGGCGTCCTTCGGGTAGATCTCGTCGGGATTGGTGTCCCGCTTGACATAGAAGCGGGTGACGTCCTCCAGCGAGCGGTAGACGCCATTGTGGAAGAAGACATGGCGGCTGGCGACATTGCGTAGCGTCGGTGTCTTGAACAGTCCGCAATTCTGCGGCTGGGCGGAATAAGTGTCGTTGCGTAGCGGGCCGCAGATGCCGGTGTCGTAATAATGCGCGTCGGCATTGGCTGGAATGTCCGGATTGCGCGGTGCGCCAAGCGCCTCGAATTCGAAATCGGTGAAGTTCGGCATCTGGCCGTCTCCCGTCATCTTGTCGAGATGGCAAGAGGCGCAGTTACCCTTGTTGGGATCATCGAACAGTTTCAGCCCGCGCATTTCGGCGTCTGATAACATCGCCTTGCCGCGCAGATAATAGTCGTATTTGCTCGAATAGGGATGGAAGGAGGGCTCTTCGATCTGGTAGCGGGCGAGCGCAAAACCGGCTTCGGCGATCGTCATATCCTGATCGTTGAGGACATTGTTGCCGAAGAGGGCGCCGATGTCCTTGCCGTAACCCTGTTTCAGCTCGGCATAGACAGCGGCTGCATCGGCATTGGCCATCTCGAAGGGCGAGATCATCGGCTGCAGCGCTTGTTCCTCCAGCGAGTCGACACGGCCGTCCCAGAACATGCCGCCTTGCGGCACCAGATCGGGCGCGTTCGAATTGGCTTTGACGACGGCCTGTGCGGTCAGTGGCCCCGCGACCGTCGCCGGGGTGTTTGCAAGCGCCACGCCGGAGGCTTCGGTCATTGGGGCTGCCTCGGCCGCCTCGTCGGCAGCACTTTCCGCGCCGACGGAGAAGGAAGGCGTCGACATCTTATAGGCGAGGCTCGGCACTGCGCGGATGCCCGGCTGATCGAAATGCGGGCCACCGAGCTGCACGGCGCGGTCATTGGCCGGTGCGTAGTGATTGGCGGGATCGTGGCAGGTGGCGCAGGACATCTGGCCGCCGCCTGACAGTGAGGGATCGTAGAACAGCTTCCGGCCGAGCTGCGCGACGGCGCTCAGCGAAGCCGTGTCGTCACGGGTATTTGCCGCGACGGCATTGGCGGCGGGTTCGCTTGCCAAGCCGATGGTCGCCCCCGCGAGCGAGATGCTCGCGAGTGCGATCAGGGGAAGGAAATGGTGCTTCTTCAAGGACATTGTCCATCCCCTTATTTTCAGCTTAGGAAGCGCTATTGCCGGTCTTTGTGTCGAGGATCAGCTTCTGTGCATCGCCCTTCGACCAGTCGAACATGTTGTTCAGCGAGCCGGAAATGGCATCGAACGAGCCGCCACCGAGACGTTCGCCGCCCATCCAGTTGTCTTCGATGAAGCGCATGACGGAGGTCTGGTCGGTCAAAGTATGGTCGACGAAGTTGACCTTGGAGTAGGGCGAGATAACCAACAGCGGCTGGCGCGTGCCGTAGCCACAACGGCCCTGGGCCGGCTGGCCGTTGACGCCCGGCAGCGGCGTGCCGGTCGAGCAGCCATCTCCGTTCAGCACGTCATAACCCTTGACGCCAAGCTTCGATGGATTGACGACGGCGTGGGCATGGTCATACCAGCCGTCGGAATCGTCGTAGAGGACGATGATAGCGGTGTCTTTCCAGTCCGGCGAATTCTGAACGGTGTTGACCACCTGGGTGACGAACTCCTGCTCGTCGAGCGGATCAGAATAGCCGGCATGGCCGTCCTGATATGCCGGCGCCTTCAGGAAGCTGACGATCGGCATGTTGCCGTTCTTCAGGGCCGCGTAGAAGTCCGTCACATCATACTGGTGGTTGGCTGCGTCGGTGGTGCCGATTGCAGCGACCGAGGACGGGCGCGCATGCGTCGGGTTGGCGGTCGAGGCGTAGTACTGGAACGGCTGGTGATGCGGGATATAGTCAGCGCTGTTGACCTGGGTGACGGTTGAGGTCGTCGCACGCTTGCAGCCCGTCGTGCCGTCTGGGTTCGTCTGCGTCAGGTCGAAGCCGCCTTCGAAGAAGCCCCAGGTGATGTTGTGTTCGTTCAGCATGTCGCCAATGTTCTTGCCGTACATCAGCCCTGTCTGGCCGACCGAGCAGACATCGCCGGTCGGATCGAAGTCGCTGATGACGGTCCAGCCGCCATTGCCGTCGGGCACGATGCGGCCCTTGGAATAGGTGCCGTCCTTCTCCAGCGCATAGCCGGGCGGCAGGATGGCGCCGTTGGTCTGGCCGGAGATGAGGTTCAGCGCGCCGGGGGTCGACGGGCCGAAATTGGTGGAGAAGGAATTGTCGTTCAGGGCATAGTGCTGAGCGTAGTTCCAGAGCGCCGTGACGGTGTTGCCGTCATAATAGCCCATGACCTGGCCCTTGGTGCCGAAAGCGCCGGCAGCACCCTTGGTGCCCCTGCCGGTATTGGCCGGGAAAAGGTCCATGGCGAAGTTGTTGTAGGCCGCCTGCTCGGCGGTGTAGCCGTGGTTCTGCGATTGGGTCGCTGCCTGCGTGCGGTCGAGGCGGAACGGGGCGGCCGCATCGGCTCCGTTTGCCGCGTTGGTCTTATTCGGATTGCTGTCGAGAAGACCGGCATTGGCCAGCGTGTTGATATCGGTCGGCGTGTTGTCGGCGGCCTTGAATGCCGGCTCACCGTCGACGTTTGCGGCCTTGGGGTAGGTCGCGAAATAGTGGTCGAAGGAGACGTTTTCCTGGAAGACGACGACCAGATGCTTGATCGGCGTCGCGGTATTCGTCGGCGCCTTGTCGGCGGCACCGGCGGTGGAACAGAGCGAAATCAGAGTAAGCGCGCTGCCGGCGGCAAGGGCAGCGCGACGCGAAAGACAGATCATTGCCATATCCTCTCGAGTGGGGGCTTTGCCCCGACGCTTAAGGTGCGCCGCGCCGAGGCGGAAGGAACCATGCCGGGCTAGCAAGCGCATATGACAGTTCCGTGAAGGGGGCGGCGGGAGAGGGAGGCGTTGCCCATGAAGGACGTAACTAAAGGGTTGTTTTTGCTGACATGAAAAAGGAGGTCGCGGACAGGTGTTGCGGATGCCCGTATCCTGCTACCTTATGTCACGGCTGACATTGATGCGATCCACCCGCCCCCGCCCTTCGAGGGTCGCTTCGCTCCCGCCTCAGGGTGAGGGCTGATCTTTTGGCTCCGGCCGCAACGGGCTATCGTTCGGTCTCTACTTTACTGTGACGACGAGCCCACTCCGCCTCATCCTGAGGCGCGTAGCCCGTCGGGCGCAGCCTCGAAGGACGAGGCGGCCACTGACGTTCAGGGACTAAAGCTAGATATTCTGATCCATCGTCTCGGCCGGTATCTCATCGGCGCGATGGATGCGAACGACGGTCGCGGGAACGCCGGCGACGGTGCAGTGGGCCGGTACCGGCTTTACCACGACGCTACCGGCCGCGACCTTGCTGAAGGCGCCGACTTCGATGTTGCCGAGGATCTTTGCGCCGGCGCCGATCATCACGCCATGGCGGATTTTCGGGTGCCGGTCGCCGGTTTCCTTGCCGGTGCCGCCGAGCGTGACGTTCTGCAGGATCGAGACTTCATCCTCGATAACGGCAGTCTCGCCGATGACAATGCCGGAGCCGTGATCGAGCATGATGGACGAGCCGATCCTCGCCGCCGGATGAATATCCGGGCCGAAGACGAGCGAGGCCAGGTTGGAAAGCCAACTGGCGATTTCCGGCCGGCCCTCCGTCCAGAGGGCGTGGGCGATGCGGTGGGTCTGAAGGGCGTGGAAGCCCTTGAGATTCAGGAGCGCATGCAGATAGGTCGTACAGGCGGGATCGCGGGTGCGGACCGCGACGAGATCGGCCTCCGTCGCCTGGAGGATTGCGGCATGCCGCGTCAGCACATCATGAAACAGGGCGAAAAGAGCGTCGGTTTCGATGCCGGCGACGGAAAGCCGGGCGACCAGGACATTGGCGAGGCTTTCGGCATCCGACTGCGTCGCGATGATCTGCGCTGCGAGCAGCGGGCGCAAGGTCGGCTCGCGGCCGGCGAGGTCGGCCGCTTCATGGCGGATTACGTCCCAGACGCTGCCGGCTGCGGCAGGGGAATGTCCGGCGATTGCCGTTCCTGTCTGGGACATAACCATATCTTTCTGATCAAGCGGAAACGTCAACCACGCCGCAATCGCCGGTTTCGGAGGCAAAGGCGAGCAGCTTGCCGGATTTGCTCCAGCTCATCGAGGTGATCGCACCTTTGCCTGGACGGCGCAAGAGCGCTTCCTTGGAGTCGCCAATGCGCACCGCCAGGATCATGCCATCAATGAAGCCGATCGCCAGGATGTCTTCCACCGGATGAAACTTGACCGAGGTCGCCATGATGTTGCCGCGTGTGCCGAGTTCCAGCGGCGCTTTGCCCATCGGGCCATCCTTGCCCTGAAACGGCCAGACGATCGCCGCCGGTGCGCCGGAGGAGGCAAGCCACTTGCCTTTGTTGGACCAGGAGAGCGATTTCACCTTGGCGGGATAGCCGGTCATGCGCATGTGCCTGGCCTCGGCGCCGGGCTTCGTATCCATCTTCCAGCCGTGCAAGGCGTTTTCCTGCATGGTGGTGACGACAAACTGACCGTCGGGCGAGAAGGTGACCCCGGTATGGGCGCCCTTCCATTCGAGATTGATCGGCTGCCCTGCCATCCCGACCCAATGCAGCGACACGCCGTTATAGCGCGCGACCGCGATGCGCAGGCCCTTCGGCGCGAAGGCGATGCCTTCGACGGTGCGCTCCTCGGCAAATTCCTTGATCGAGCCGTCTGCCAGCCGCACGAAGCTGCTTTTCCCGTAGGCATAAGCAACCGCGCCCTGCGGGCCGGCGGCGAGCTGGGTGATCCATTTGCGCGGCGCCTCGGCAAGCACGGTAACGCCGCCGTCAGCGGCAATCCGGAGAACCTTCCCGTCCTCGCCGCCGGAAATCAAGCTGTCGTTGTAGGGATCGCGAACGCAGGTGAGCATGCCCTGATGGGCTTCGGTCACCTTCTCGCCGCCTTCCAGCCGATGAATCGCGCCGGCAGCACTGGCGAAGAAGGGGGTATCACCTAAAAATTCGACGGCCAGAACGTGGCCGTCGATATCAAGCGGAGCAACAGTCGGCATCAGGCGGCCGCCTCGCAGGCCTTGAAGCTCTTTTCCAGCTTTTCGCGGTCGAGTTCGCGGCCGATAAAGACCAAGCGGCTCTCATGCTTTTCGCCGTCTTTCCAGGGGCGCTGGTGATCGCCCTCGATGATCATGTGGACGCCCTGGACGACGTAGCGCTCAGCGTCGCCCTTGAAGGCAATGATGCCCTTGAGGCGCAGAATGTTCGGGCCGTCGGTCTGCGTGACCTTCTGGATCCACGGGAAGAAGCGCTCCGGATTCATCTCGCCGCCACGCAGCGAGACCGACTGCACCGTTACGTCATGAATGGCCGACAGGCTATGGTGATGGTGGTCGTGATCATGATCATGGTGGTGATGGTCGTGATCATGATCATGATTATGGTCATGATGGTGGTGATCGCAATCCGGGCCGCAGACATGATCTTCATGGCCGTGCTCGAGGAAATGCGGATCGTTTTCCAAGGCGCGCTCGAGGTTGAAAGCACCCTGGTTCAGAACGCGGGCGAGATCGACGCCGGAGCGGGTGGTCTTGTAGACGCGGGCGGCAGGATTGATGGCGCGGACGATATCTTCGATCTGAGCCAGCTCTTCCGCAGAGACGAGATCGGACTTGTTGATGACGACGACGTCGGCGAAGGCGATCTGGTCTTCGGCTTCGCGGCTGTCCTTCAGTCGCAGCGGCAGGTGCTTGGCATCGACGAGCGCGACGACGGCGTCGAGTTCGGTCTTGGCGCGGACATCGTCATCCATGAAGAAGGTCTGCGCGACGGGAACCGGATCGGCGAGGCCGGTGGTCTCGACGATAATGCCGTCGAAGCGGCCCGGACGGCGCATCAGACCTTCGACGACGCGGATGAGGTCGCCGCGCACCGTGCAGCAAACGCAGCCATTGTTCATCTCATAGATTTCCTCGTCCGATTCGACGATCAGATCGTTGTCGATGCCGATCTCGCCGAACTCATTGACGATGACTGCGTATTTCTTGCCGTGGTTTTCGGAGAGGATACGGTTCAGCAGCGTCGTCTTGCCGGCGCCGAGGTAGCCGGTGAGAACGGTGACGGGAATGGGCTTCTGCGTGGCTGTTTCGGTCATGGGAGCCTCGAAATATCGGAGTTTTCTCCGGAGAGCGGAAAATGATCGGCTTCCATATAAGGAGTTGGCGGCGTCAGTTCAAAGGCTTTTGTATGTTATAAGATCACATCAGGTTTGGAGTGGCGGGTTCGATGTCGGTCTGAGAGAAATCGTTTCCGACGAAGAGGAGAGGGCAGCCACAAGTGATCGGCTATCTCAACGCCTCCACATCAAACTCATCGACATCCCGCAAAAGCTCCACCAATCCCTGCACCGCATGGCCGATCAGCCGCTCACCCTTCTCCGCAGTCGCAGCACTGGCGTTGCCGGCTACGCCCTCTTTGCTCAGATCAGACATCCTCCAGCCGAAGGCGTGCTGGCCATAGGCTCGCAGGTGCTTGAAGCGCCTGATGAAATCGGATTGCTGCGAAGGGAAATCGGCAGCCTTGGTCATGTCGACCCTCTCCGGGTTGAGTGCCAGCATTGCCGATGTTTCGATATCGCCACCGTGGATATCGATGGCCTTGTTCTCCGGCGCGATCAGCCCTTCAGGTACGCCAAAGCGTGTCCAACTGGTCGCGACGGCCAGCATGTCGAAGCGAACGCGTGCTTCCGTCGCGACGATGGTCATCAAGGGCGAGTTGCCGCCGTGAGCGTTCAGCATGACGAATTTGCGGATGCCGAGATGGTGCATGTTTTCGGCGATATCAAGCCATCGATTGACAGCGTCGTCGAAGGCGAGTGTTTTGGTACCGGCGATATCCATATGCTCGATGGAATAGCCGACCGGCTCGACGGGCAGGAAAGTGACGGGCAAATCAGATGGTAGGGCAGTCTTCAGGCGGGCGACGATGCCCTCCGCAATCAAGGTGTCGGTCTCGAAAGGCAGATGGGGCCCGTGTTGTTCATGGGCGCCAAGCGGCAGGACGACGATCCAATTTGCCCGTTCTGTTGGCGTCAGCGTCCTATCATTGTCATCGAAACGCGGCATAGGCTGTGCCATCTGCGGATGTGCCTCTTGTTTATGTCAATAACCTGCGCAATGTCATACCGTGATGCTGCAGCGGCGGAAAGATCAACGGAATCACGATGGGTAAGAAGAACAAGGACGGAAAAAAAGGTAAGTCGGGTAAGAAGAAGGATCACGGCGACTACACGCTTGCCGATTTGTCGCCGGCATTGACGCAGGCGGCGCGGTCGATGCGCACGGTTCTGACCCGCAACCTGACTGCAAGTGGCCTTTACGCGGGCCAGGATGGCGTCATCCTCGCGCTGGCGGAGAGCGATGGCCTGCCGGCGGGGACGCTGGCGCAGAAGCTCGGCGTCAAGGCGCCGACCATGACCCGCACGATCGGGCGCATGGAGGCGCAGGGCTTCGTCGAGCGGCGGCCCGATGCCGCGGACGCCCGGTTGACAAAGGTCTATCTCACCGAGATCGGGCGCAACAGCGTCACCGAAATTACAAGTTCGGCCGCGGCTTGCGACGAACTCGCCACTCGCGGTTTTTCGGAGAAGGATGTCCGTTCGCTCGTGCGTCTGTTGAAGGCGATCGACGGCAATCTTCAGGCCGGCGACCATGACGAAGATGATGGGGAATTCTGAGCTCCCTTGAGGATTCAAGTTGCACGGCGCGATTTAAGCTTTTAATTAAAGTTTTTAAATTCCGGATTCGTGAGGCGCCGGGATCATATATTTGGCTGCGTTTCACGAGGAGGGGAGCGCATGGCGCAAAAGATAAAGCTTTCGACCATTGCGGAAACGCTGGGTATTTCAACGGCGACCGTATCCCTTGCCTTACGCGACAGTCCGCTGGTGGCGGTGAATACGCGCGAGAAGATCAAGGACCAGGCGCGCACGCTCGGCTATATCTACAACCGCCGTGCGGCGAGCCTCAGGACATCGCGTTCCGGAATTATCGGCGTCGTCGTGCATGACATCATGAATCCGTTCTACGGCGAGATTCTGAAGGCGATCGAAAGCGAGCTCGACCGCAGCCGTCATACATTCATTCTCTCCAACCACTATGATTCGGTCGAGAAGCAGCGGACCTTCCTCGAAACCCTGCTGCAGCTCGGCGGCGACGGCATCATCATGTCGCCGGCAATCGGCACGCCGCCGGAGGATTTCGATCTGGCGGAGGAAAACGGCATGCCGGCCATCCTCGTCGCCCGTTCGATGGAGGGGCTGGACCTGCCGACCTTTCGCGGTGACGACAGCTATGGCATTTCGCTCGCGACGAACCATCTGATCAGCCTCGGTCACCGCACCATCGCGATGATCGGCGGCACGGACCAGACCTCAACCGGCCGTGATCGTTACCAGGGCTATGTGAACGCTCTGCGCAAGGCGGGCATCGAGGTCGATCCCAATCTGCGCATTCCCGGCGCTCGTTCCAAGCAGGGCGGTTTCGAGGCGGCGGTACATCTCCTGTCACTGCCGCAGAAGCCGACGGCCGCCGTCTGCTGGAACGATCTGGTGGCGATCGGTTTGATGAACGGCATTTCCCGCGCCGGCCTTGTGCCGGGCAAGGATATTTCTGTGACCGGCTATGACGATCTGGAAGAGGCGGCGATCGCGACTCCGGCGCTGACGACGGTGTGGAACGGTCAGGCCGAGGTCGGAAGGCTTGCGGCGCGCGCGCTTTTGGATAGGCTTGCCGGCAGCCATGAGCCGGATGGAATTCATCTCATCAAGCCGGAAATGCGCATCCGTCAGTCGACATCTCCCTATCAGGCGCGCCAATAGCGTCGAACCCGCATCTTCAAGAGGAAAGATCATTGTCCGATAATCGCATTGCCGTCCTCGTTCCGGGGAAGATACACCCGCGTGTTCTCGAAACGCTCAAAGGCCGCTTCGATATCATTGCGCTGGACTCCGGCGAGAGCCCGAAGGTCGATGCTGAGACGGCGGCGCGTGTGCGTGGCGTGGCGGTGTCCGGCGGTTTCAATGCCGTCTGGATGGATGCCTTCCCCAATATCGAAGTCATCGCCAATCTCGGTGTTGGCTATGACGGCGTCGATGTCGGGCATGCGGCCTCGAAAGGCATCGTGGTTACGAACACGCCCGATGTGCTGAACGATGAGGTGGCCGATACGGCCATCGCGCTGTTGCTGAATACGATACGACAATTTCCAAATGCGGAAACCTGGCTGCGCGAGGGACGCTGGGTGAAGGAAGGAGCCTTTCCGCTCTCGCCTTTCTCCCTGAAGGGACGTCGCGTCGGCATCTACGGCCTCGGCCGCATCGGCCTGGAGATTGCCAGACGGCTGGAGCCGTTCAAGGTGAAGATCGGCTATCACACGCGCTCGCCGCGCGACTCGTTGCCTTACGATTACTATCCGACCCTGAAGGAGATGGCACAATCGGTGGACACGTTGATTTCCATCGTTCCGAAGACGCCGGAGACGCATAAGGTGATCAATGCTGAGGTACTATCGGCACTTGGGCCGCAGGGCGTGTTCATCAATGTTGGACGCGGCTGGTCGGTGGATGACGACGCGCTGATCGCCGCCCTTCGGAACGGCACGCTTGGTGCTGCCGGCCTCGATGTTTTCTACGACGAGCCGAACGTTCCCTCAGCTTACCTCTCTCTGCCGAATGTCTCGCTGCTGCCGCATGTAGCATCTGCCTCGGTGCCGACGCGCAACGCCATGGCCGATCTCGTGGCGGACAATATCATCGCGTGGTTCGGCAACGGCAACCCGTTGACGCCGGTGCCGGAAACACCAGTAAAATCAAAAGCTTGATCAAACGGCCTGCTGGTGGCGAGGGGTTGCCAAAGGCTGCTCCTTGCTCGCCGCATAATCGCGCACCGCATCGCCGAAGGCGGCAAACAGCTTGCGCGAAGGCGAATCCGTTTCCGCCCAATATTCCGGGTGCCACTGCACGCCGACGGCGAAAGCCTTGGCGTCGATGACCGAGACGGCTTCGATCGTGCCGTCTTCGGCGATCGCTTCCACTTGCAGCCGCGGCGCCGTTTCGGCGATTGCCTGGCGGTGCAGCGAGTTGACCCGCACTTCGCCTGGGCCGATGACGCGGGCGATGCAGGAGCCTTCCTTGACGAACACGCTCTGGCGGATCGAATACATCGTGTCGCGATCGACATTCGGCGGTTTGCGGTGATCCCATATGCCCGGCTGTTCCTGGATTTCGCTGGCGAGCGTGCCGCCCAATGCGACGTTCAGCTCCTGAATGCCGCGACAGATGGCGAGCATTGGGATGGCACGATCGATGGCGCGGCGAATGAGCGGCAGCGACGTCGCGTCGCGGGCCGGATCGAAGGGGCCGTCGCTTTCGAGCGCTTCCTTGCCGTAGAGCGAGGGATGTACGTTGCTGGCGGAACCGGAGACGAGCAGGCCGTCGACGCGATCGAGAATGGCGTCGATATCGTTGCCGTCTTCCAGCGCGGGGACGATCAGTGCCGTCAGGCCGGCGGCATTGACGGCTGCCCGGATATATTGCTGCTGCACCGCATGCCAGGTCACACCATCGAATTCGCGGAGATCGGCAGGAATGGCGATGATCGGTCTGGGCATGCAAGGCTCCGGAGAATTGCGAGACAATCGGGGATCGGTTGGGACCCCGGAACGAATATGGTGTCGATGCCGAGGCCCGTCAAATCTAAGCGAAGAGCGGGACTTCGGCAACGCGGAATGGTTGCGGGCGAGCTTTGTCTCTATTCGTCATAACGATGTACAGGAATCGCCATAATGCAGTGCAAAAGCAACCTTGAAAGACAATGCATGGCGTGGTTAGCTCCAGCGCTTGCGCCATGAGCGGGAGAGCATGTTTCCCGCAATGCCATATATACGGGAGGTTTCGATGGATCGCCGTTCGTTCATCAGGCGGGCCGGAGCGGTTGGCGCGGGCGTGGCCGCCTCGGCGCTCGCCAGTCCCGCTCTGGCTCAGGACTATCCGAAGATCAACTGGAAGATGACTTCCTCCTTTCCCAAGAGCCTGGATACGATCTATGGCGGTGCAGAAGACATCGCGACGCATGTTTCGGACGCGACGGGCGGTAATTTCGTCATCCAGACCTTTGAAGCCGGTGAGATCGTGCCAGGCGCGCAGGCGGTCGACGCGGTGAGCGCCGGCACCGTCGATGCGGCTCACACCTGTTCCTATTATTTCTGGAACAAGGACCCGACTTATGCCATCGGCACAGCTCTGCCTTTCGGCCTCAATGCCCGGCTTACCAATGCCTGGTTCTACCAGGGCAATGGCAACAAGCTGATGAACGAGTTTTATGCCACGCAGGGCATGTTCGGTCTGCCGGCGGGCAATACCGGCGCGCAGATGGGCGGCTGGTTCCGCAAGGAAATCAATACGCTGGACGATCTCAAGGGCTTGAAGATGCGCATTGCCGGCCTCGCCGGAAAGATCATCGAAAAGATCGGCATCGTGCCGCAACAGGATATTCCCATCAATGACGTCTACGCTGCGCTCGACAAAGGTACGATCGACGCCGTGGAGTGGGTCGGCCCTTATGACGATCTGAAACTCGGTTTCGAGAAGATCGCCAAATATTATTACTATCCCGGATGGTGGGAGGGCGGTGCCGTCGTGCACGCCTTCTTCAATTTGGAAAAATGGAACGCGCTGCCGAAGACCTATCAGACGATCCTCGCGGACGCCTGCGCTTTCGCCAACACCAATATGCTGGCGAAATATGATCTGAAAAATCCGCAGGCGCTGAAGGAGATCGTGCACCAGGGCGTAACGCTGCGCCCGTTCAGCCAGGAAATTCTCGAGGCCTGTTTCCAAGCGGCTACCGTAATTTATGCCGATCTCTCGAAATCCAACAATTATTTCAAGCGGATCTACGACGATCAAGTTGCTTACAAGAAGGACTCCTATCTCTGGATGCAACTTTCCGAATACACCTTCGATACTTTCATGATGATCCAGCAGCGGGCAGGTAAACTCTGAGCGATCGCCCCTCTATTTTCATTAGTTTATGTTTTAGTAATTGATGATTTAATAAGTATAGCCTGAGTAGAATCAGTTTTAACTGATTGCACGAATACGATGCAAAATATCACTCAAAATTAGTGTAAGTGACCGAGATGATTAGAAAATCCGTCCAGATACCCCCTATTTGGGCAATCAAATTTTAAAAAGTTTCAACTAGAGTGCCTGCCGCATCAGGGGAACTCTGAATGAAGCCTCAAAGCCCGGACACCGTGCCGACAGATGTTTATCTGTCGTTCGTAAGTTCGCTTTTCGGAAACCGTAAAACGTTGTTTACGGGTGTGTTTGTTCACATCCTGACATATGTCATCGTGTTTCTGAGCACGGACGCCGGCATCTATCTCGGTCTCTGTCTCGCTTTCGCCGCCGTTTTCGCTTTCCGCATGTATTCCTTCTGGCAGTTCGACGCTGCCGATAAACATGCCTTTTCGCGCGCCGATATTGCTCATTGGGAAACGCGCTACGTGCTTGGCGCCGCAGGGACAGCGGCTATCCTCGGCATCGGCAGCGGCTATGCGATCCTGATCGTCCAGGATCCGTTGGCGGAGTTCATCTGCATCGCCGTGACCATGGCCTCGATGGTGTCGATCGTCGGCCGCAACTATGGTTCGCAGAAAGCGATCGACCTCCAGACCATGGCCTGCTGCCTGCCGATTATCGTCGCCTGCCTGATGTCGGAACAGCTTTACAAGTCCATCGTCTCCATCATGCTCGTGCCCTTCGGGTTGACGACGCGCTCGATGGCCAATGGCGTGCGCGAATTTCTCTACAAGAACGTCATCGCGTCACGCGAAATATCGTTGATTGCCGACCGGTTCGATACGGCGCTCAACAATATGACGCACGGCCTGTTCATGCTGGATGCCGACAATCGGATCCTGGTGGTGAACCGCAAAGCCTGCGAGCTGTTGAACCTGGCGCATCAGGAGCAGCTCAGGGATTGCGAGTTCGATGTCGTGCTGCGCTACGGTGCCCGCCATGCCTTCATCGACGGTTCGCTGCCCGGCCTGATCCAGCGGCAGATGGCGCAGCTCGTCAGCGGCTCGCTATCGCGCACCCTCATTCAGTTCAATGAGGATCTGTTTCTGGAATTTTCGGCAAGCCGTCGTGCCGATGGCATTGTCATTCTGATTTTCGAGGATGTGACGCCACGCATTCGCGCCGAGCGCAAGATCCTGCATATGGTGCGCTTCGATCCGCTGACGGGTCTGCCGAACCGCGAATATTTCGTCCAGATGGTCAAGGAAAAGCTCGCCGCTCGCGCCCAGGAAGGCCAAATTGGCCTTCTGGTTCTCGATGTGGACGACTTCAAGCACGTCAACGATACTAAGGGGCATTTCATCGGCGATCGGCTGCTGGTCGCCATAGCAGCGCGACTGAAGGAGAGGGCGGGAGACATGGCGCTTTGTGCGCGCCTCGTCGGGGATCAATTCGTCTTGTTTTTTCCGAACGAGGATGGCGAGCCGGATTTGGATAGCCGCGTGCATGCGCTGCACGCCGCCATGTCGGGCATCTACGAGGTGGACCGCAATAGTTTCCGCGTTTCCTTCAGCGGCGGCTATGTGACCATGTCGAGCCGCGAGTTCCGTCCGGAGGAATGGCAGATCAAGGCTGATCTGGCGCTGTTCGAAACCAAGTCGCGGATGAAGGGCGGATGCTCCGCCTTCGAGCAGGAAATGGATGCCCGTTACGTCGAGCGGCAGAAACTGAAAGAGGATCTGCGCGAGGCAATCGAAGGCGGTAAGCTGCATGCCGTCTATCAGCCGATGTTTACGCCGGATGGCAGCCGCATCGATTGCTGCGAGGCGCTGTCGCGCTGGGTGCATCCGGAAAAGGGCTCGATCCCGCCCAACGTCTTCGTGCAGATCGCCGAGGAAATGGGCATCGTGACCGGCATCACCCGCTTCGTGCTCAATCAGGCCTGCCGGGACTGTGCCAACTGGCCGGAGCCGATCTCGGTCTCGGTCAATCTCTCGGCGCAGGATCTGCGCAGCAACGATATCGTCACCATGGTCATGGAAGCGCTCGATGCATCGGGGCTGGACCCATCGCGGCTGCATCTGGAAGTAACCGAAAGCTGCCTGATGGACGAAATCGCGATCACGCGATCCGTTCTCACCGATCTGCGCGCCAGAGGCATCACCATCGCCATCGATGATTTCGGCACCGGCTTCTCCAGCCTCAGCTATCTCGACACGCTGCCTGTGGATATCGTCAAAATCGACCGCTCCTTCGTGCGCGACATCACCACGGACAGCCGCCGTTTCAAGCTCCTGTGCGGTATCGCCGATCTTTCCCGGGCTCTCAGCCTGGAAATCGTCATCGAGGGCGTGGAGACGCCGGAACAACTATCGCTCATTGAACAATATGATTTGGCCGACATCGTCCAGGGCTATGTCTTTTCGGTTCCCGTGCCGCGGGATAGCGTCATTGAGATGGTGGACAATCTCGGTCGCCACCAGCCGGCCATCCGGCAGGATAATGTGGCTTAGACCTCGCCGGGGAGGTCGGTTACAAAGCGTCCTTTACGACTGCCTCGGACACCAAGCCGGACTCAAGCCGCTCAGTGCAAGCCCCTTCATTTTCGATGGCAGACAGGCATTTCCGCCGCCGATACTTCCTAGCCTGCCGTTACGTTAGGTTCTTCCCAGCAAAGCCGGTAGCGCGGTCAGTTTATCCCCAATAATCTGTAGATGAGAATTTGTTAATATTCGAATCTATACCGGTATTTTTAATCAAAAATTAACCTTAACGAAAAGATAATTAATAAAAATTAAAACGATTATTGATCAATTTTTCTATTAATACCAATAATGGTCCGTTAACGTTTTGGAATAACGACCATGTCTTATATAAGTACTTTGAAAAATAGCTTCGCCGGCAAGCTAATGGAGGTGCTTGATCATATCGAATATCGCCGGATCGAGAGCAGCGAGGACATGGAGGATGTCGCTCGGTTGCGTTACAAGGCCTATAAAGCGCGTGCGGTTTTGCCGGTTGCGGCCCAGACCATGATCGACGATATCGATTTCGACGAGCAGGCCTATATTTTCGGCGTCTATTATTACGAAGAGCTGGTGAGTACGGTGCGGGTGCACCATGTCACGCCGGACCATCGTGTCTGCCAGTCAACAGGCATTTTTCCCGATGAAATCCATGCCTTTCTCGATGCCGGCATGACGCTGATCGATCCGGCGCGCTTCGCCATCGATCCCGATTTCGAACTTGAAATGCCGGCGCTGCCTTATTTGACGCTGAGACCGGCAATTGTCGGCGCTGTCTATTTCGATACCGACCGAGTCATGCAGCATATCCGCCCGGCGCATGCCGCCTTCTACAAACGTGTCTTTTATGCAGATACGATCGTGCCGCCGCGCATGACGGAGACCTATGGTTTCGAACTGACGCTGCTGGCTTCGCGGTCGAAGGAGATTCGCGGCAAGTTGATGCAGCGATACCCCTTTTTCGATTCGGAACCCTATGAGCGGCGGATGATGTTCTCGCGCGGCGCTGACGGCGGCACGCATCCGCTGACCATTCTGCCGACGGCGCGAATGGCTGCTGGCGGCCGCGCTGCTGGTCGGCAGCAGTTCAGCTAAGCCTTCTCAAGCCGCTGCGGCGTTCTCGTGCATTGCATTTTTCGTCGCTTTGTGTAACCCCTCGATTGAGGAAATTTGGCCGCGGTGTCTCTTCGGGATCTACCGCGGCTTTCGAGGCTGAACTCCAGCCGACACGCGATTTGCAAAGCCGGTCGGGGAGTGCATAGAGGGGAGATTTTTGCATGGCCGAACATCAAGCCGGACCGGTCGAAACCGGTGCTCCTATGGACTACAAAGAGCACGACAAGACCTATCACGGGTTCCTTTTCGTCGCCAGGGCCGGATCGGCGATCATCGCCGCGTTGATGATAGCGATGGCGGCTGGCTTCTTCGGTCATGCCGGCTTCCTTGGCGGTCTGCTTATTTTCTTCGTTCTTTCAATCGTTGGCACCATGCTCGTGCGCTGATATTTCAAGCGCGCTAATCGATGCAGGGCCGTCCGGCCCGCGCCTTCCATGGAATCTCAGCCCTGGGTCTGCAGGCTATGCGCTGCTGTATCCAGTGGCGCTGTCGTTTGACGTGAGGTGGTGTCGTTGGGCAATCTGGTTTTTGTCGCCAAGGAGACCGTGGCGGATGAGACGCGTGTCGCAGCGTCCATCGAAACGGTGAAGAAAATGAAAAGCCTTGGCTTTGACATTGTGGTCGAAGCCGGCGCCGGTGCTCTGTCGCGCATCCCGGATGATGAATATGAAGCCATCGGCGCGCGTATCGGCTCCGCTCGGGATGCTGCGCGCGCCGATGTCATTCTCAAAGTGCGCCGGCCGACGAGCGAAGAGATTGCCGGTTACAAGAGCGGCGCGATCGTTATCGCCATCATGGATCCCTATGGCAATGAAGCAGCGCTCGCTGACATGGCGCGGGCCGGGCTCACAAGCTTCTCCATGGAGCTGATGCCGCGCATCACCCGTGCGCAGTCGATGGACGTGCTGTCATCGCAAGCCAATCTTGCCGGCTATCAGGCCGTGATCGAGGCAGCCGCGGTCTATGACCGGGCCTTGCCAATGATGATGACGGCGGCCGGCACCGTGCCGGCGGCGAAGGTCTTCGTCATGGGTGCCGGCGTCGCAGGCCTGCAGGCGATCGCGACAGCGAGGCGATTGGGCGCGCAGGTGTCGGCAACGGATGTTCGTCCTGCGGCCAAGGAACAGGTCGCCTCGCTCGGCGCGAGATTCGTGGCCGTCGAGGACGAAGAGTTCAAGGCGGCGGAAACCGCCGGCGGCTATGCCAAGGAGATGTCCAAGGACTATCAGGTCAAGCAGGCGGCGTTGGTTGCCGAACATATCTCCAAGCAGGATATCGTCATCACCACGGCGTTGATCCCCGGCCGTCCGGCGCCGCGGCTTGTCAGCCGCGAAATGCTGAAGGCCATGCGCCCCGGTGCGGTCGCCGTCGACCTCGCCGTCGAACGCGGCGGCAATATCGAGGGTGTCGAATTCGGGACCGTGGCGGATGTCGAGGGCGTCAAGGTGATCGGATATCCCAATCTGGCCGGCCGCATCCCGGCAAGTGCCTCCGCGCTCTATGCCAAGAACCTCGTCACCTTCCTGGAAACGATGGTCGACAAGAATAGCAAGAACCTCGGGCTCAACCGGGCCGATGAGCTGATCAAGGCGACGATGCTGACCGATGGCGGCGAGGTCGTGCATCCGAATTTCGTCGACCCGGATCAGCCGACGGTCAACAAGGGAGATCTGTAGATGGCCAGCCAAGCGATGGATCAGGCGCTCCAGAAATTGAACGACGCCGTTGCCGCTGTGACGACCGCTGCCGCGCAGGCTCCGGAATCCGTCAGCGCCATCTCCGGCGGCGCGATTGATCCCTTCGTGTTCCAACTGGCGATCTTCGTATTGGCGATCTTCGTCGGTTATTACGTGGTGTGGTCGGTGACTCCCGCCCTGCATACGCCGCTGATGGCCGTAACGAACGCGATTTCCTCGGTCATCGTCGTCGGTGCGCTTCTGGCGGTCGGCATTTCCGCCAGCGGGCTTGCCACCGGTTTCGGCTTCGTGGCGCTGGTGCTCGTCTCGGTCAATATCGTCGGCGGCTTCCTTGTCACCCAGCGCATGCTGGCGATGTACAAGAAGAAAGACAAGTGAGGGCGGCATGCTGAGCAATATCGCGGCCTTCCTCTATCTCGTCTCCGGCGTGCTGTTCATCCTGGCGCTGCGCGGCCTGTCGCATCCGGCCACCAGCCGCCGCGGTAATCTCTACGGCATGGTCGGCATGGGCATCGCCATCGCC
Source organism: Rhizobium sp. NXC24 (assembly GCF_002944315.1). Classification (NCBI taxonomy): domain Bacteria; kingdom Pseudomonadati; phylum Pseudomonadota; class Alphaproteobacteria; order Hyphomicrobiales; family Rhizobiaceae; genus Rhizobium; species Rhizobium sp. NXC24. The sequence goes on along the minus strand of NZ_CP024311.1, from coordinate 3,371,409 downwards.
ACGACGCTGGTTCTCGCCACACCCTCCTTCGGCGGCTTCGTGCTGATCGTTCTCGGCCTTGCCATCGGCGGCGGGGCAGGGGCCTATATCGCCCGCGTCATTCCGATGACGTCGATGCCGCAACTCGTTGCCGGTTTCCATTCGCTGGTCGGTCTGGCCGCTGTGCTCGTCGCCGCCGCGGCACTCTATACGCCGTCGTCCTTTGGCATAGGCGAAATCGGGCATATCCATACGGAAGCGCGCATCGAAATGGCGATCGGCGTCGCTATCGGTGCGCTGACCTTCACCGGCTCGATCATCGCCTTCCTGAAGCTCGACGGCCGCATGTCCGGCAAGCCGATCCTGTTGCCCAACCGGCATATCATCAACGCCGTGCTGCTGGCGCTTATCCTGTTTTTCATCTTCGGCCTGGCGGTCAGCGAAAGCCACTTCAATTTCTGGGCGATCGTCGCCCTGGCTCTGGCGCTCGGCGTGTTGCTGATCGTGCCGATCGGCGGCGCCGACATGCCCGTCGTCGTATCGATGCTGAACTCCTATTCCGGCTGGGCGGCGGCCGGCATCGGTTTCACGCTCGGCAATCTGGCGCTGATCATCACCGGTGCTCTGGTCGGCTCCTCGGGTGCCATCCTCAGCTATATCATGTGCAAGGGCATGAACCGTTCCTTCATCTCCGTCATCCTCGGAGGATTCGGCGGCGAAACGGCGTCCAGCGGCGCCGACAATAGTGACAAGACGGTGAAGCTCGGCTCGGCTGAGGATGCCGCCTACCTGATGGCCAACGCCTCGAAGGTCATCATCGTGCCGGGCTATGGCATGGCGGTTGCGCAGGCCCAACATGCGCTGCGCGAAATGGCCGACAAGCTGAAGGCGAACGGCGTCGACGTGAAATACGCCATTCATCCCGTCGCCGGCCGCATGCCGGGACACATGAATGTGCTGCTTGCCGAGGCCAATGTTCCTTATGACGAGGTCTTTGAGCTGGAAGATATCAATTCGGAATTTGCCCAGGCCGATGTCGCCTATGTCATCGGCGCCAACGACGTCACCAATCCGGCTGCACGTGACGACAAGACGTCGCCGATCTACGGCATGCCGATCCTTGACGTCGACAAGGCTAAGACCTGCCTCTTCGTCAAACGTTCTCTTGGTTCCGGCTATGCTGGTATCGACAACACGCTGTTCTACAAGGACGGCACGATGATGCTGCTCGGGGACGCCAAAAAGGTCACCGAGGAGATCGTCAAGGCGATGAACGAGTGAGCTTCCATCTTCCCGGTGGGAAGATTTCAGGATCTGAGAGACTTGAAGGTCCGGCATAGGGGCGATTTGCGAGAATCGCCCCAACTTGTCTTTCTCAAATCGAAGCGGGTGCCAGCGTCATTTTCTCGACGCCAATGGCGACGTTGACGCCTTCCTGGGCCTGGACGTTGAGAGGTTGCAGCATGAAAGCCCGGTTGGTGCCGCCAGCGATGACCTTGGCGCCGCCTCCGGCTGCAACGCTGGCATCGGCGCCGACGCCGTAATATTCGCCGGCCAGCGCGATATCGCTGAATGGTGTGCCGGTTTTAGCAAGCACAACCCAGACCATGACGCTGCGGCCGGTAATGCCGAGATCGACGCCATATTTCTGGATCATGCCGGCGTAACGTGCAGGCGCCCCGCCGCCGCTCGGCTCAAAAATGCACATCAGGTTCTTCTGCGACATGATGATCATGCCCGTCGACCCCTTCGACGTGCAGGTGAGCCTGCCGAGAGTAGCGTAGTCGGCGGACGTTGCGGGCGCAGCCCATACAGCAAAGGACAGTGCTGCGGATGCCAGGAGAATGTGTTTCAGCATGGTCTTTCTCCTCTGGATTGACCAATGATGAAATTGGAACGGCTCCTGCGGTGGAATGTTCCGGGCGGAGTCGGGGGCCAGCTAGTTTCGTTCGCGCTCACGCTCCATGGTGCTGCGCACAGCATTCAGCACCCAAACGAGGCCTGTCGGACGGAAGTCGATCTCGACTGTGCCGCTGAAGGCGGCGGCGGCATGCGCCTTGGTGACGGTTGTGCCAAAGCCCGTAATGGTCGGCGCTTTGACGATCGGGCCGCCGCTTTCCGTCCAGATGAGCCTGATCATCTGCCCGATCTCGCCGTCGGCGCTCGTCCATTCGATGGTGATCTTCCCTTCGGGAGCGGACAGAGCGCCGTATTTCACCGAATTCGTCGCCAGCTCGTGCAGAATCAAGCCGAGATTCTGCACCGCCTCCGGCTTGAGCAGGAAATCCCTGCCCTTGATATCGAGTTGTTGCGGTCCTTGCAGGAAGGTGGCCAGATGAATGTCGATCACCCGCCGCAGCGACACGCCGGACCATTGTTCGCTGGTCAGGACTTCGATCGAGCGCGCCAGGCCTTCCAGCCGGTCGGCGACCGCGCGCTGAAAGGTGTCGACGCTGTCGGTCTGCCGGGCGAGCTGACGGGTCATTGCCTGGGCAAGCGCGAGCAGGTTCTTGGTGCGATGAACGAGCTCATGCATGACGAAATGCAGCCTGTCCTCCGTTTCGCTGCGATCGAAGGATGCGTTGGAAAGCGCCATGGCCATCTGATTGGCCTCGATCACACTGGTCTCGATCGGCGAAACAATCTCGCCCCGGCCCATGCGGTCCGCCATGTCGGCGATGCTCTGGATGGTAGTGCGCACCTGTCGGGCCAGCGCATAAACCGCAATCACCGCGATCAGCAACAGGGTGACGCCACCATAGATCAGGAAGCGCCAGGTGCTCATCAGCGAAGCCTGCGCGGATGCGATAGGCCCCCAGACCACGGCTTTCCACGACCAGCCCGGAATTTGCGCATAGCCGAGCAGCGAGTGTGGCAGGACCTTCTCATCCTGATAGACGCCGCTCGAGGCAATCAGTTTCGGCAGGATATCCTTGTTGAACGCGTCGCCAGGGGAATGATTGGCAGGGCCGCTGGCGGCAACGATATGGCCGGAGCTGTCGATGACCGCAGCCGACCAGCCGGGCGCAAGGGCATCGGTCGTCACGAGCTTGGCGAGTTCATCGGCATCCTGCGTCATGGCAAGGGCCGCACCGGCCGGCGAATGATCGAGCGGCAGGGTGACATTATAGACCCAGCGGTGGATGACTGATCCGATAAAGACGTCCGAAGCCTCGATGCGGCCCGAATTGAGTGCCGATTGCAAGGCGGCCAGATTGCCAGTCTTGCCGAGCGGCTTGCTCAGCGGCCAGCGCGTGTTCAGCCGCATCTGACCGTCCTTGTCCAAAAGCAGGACGAAAAGCGAATCGGTGCGCAGCACCGTCTCTGTCCGGTCGAAGAAGGTGGCGATGTCGTTGCGCTCCAGTTCCGGCGAGGAGGAAAGCAGTCGCAGGGTCGTCGCCATGTCCTGCAGTTGCCGGTCGATGGTGCGCGCCAATGCCTGGGCGTCTTGAACCGTATCGCGCTTCAGCACATCGCGTTCGTTGCTTTCGAGCTGAACCAGCAGCAATGCCACGAAAGCCAGAATCGGCAAAGCGATCGCCAATGCTATGGCGATCAGATAGGCCCCAATCGAAGCCTTTGGGAAACGCGGCGGCTTTCTCATGACGCGATCAACCGATCGGACCACCATTAAAATAAAAAGCGTCTACCAAAGCGGGAATATCGGTCTTGATCACCATGTCGAGCGCCCCCATGCTTTTACCCGAGCAGCATGCTCTCGAAAGGGCCATGTTAGGGCCCGGTAAATTGCGTTGCAACATATGAAAAGTCATCGCAGTTAAATCGTAAGTGATACCAGACACTTTGGACGCGAGTGGCATAGGCTTAAAGTTGAGATCCATGAGTCAGTCACTTGTCGGCGCGAATCGCGACAGGCGAAATGGCGCGAGCTGAGGATCGGGATCGCCACTGAGGATCTCTGCTGCCGCAACCGATCCGACGAGCGGCGCCAGCGTCACACCGGAATGCAACACGGCAAGATAGAGGCCCGGAGCTGCATCGACACCGCCGATGATCGGGAAACCGTCTTTCGGGGTCGGACGATAGCCAACCGTATAAAAATCGAGTTCGAGCTCGTCGCCGCCACGCAGCATGGTTTTGACCTTGGCGAAGAGTTCGTCAGCCGCCTGCTGCGGTTTCTCGCCCGGATCGGTACCGCCGAAATCGGTGCCGGCAATGATCCTGCCTTCCATCGTCTGGCGCATGTGCAGCTCCGGCGCCATGACGAGGCCGTTCAGCAGCCGGGGAGCAGGGCGGGAATGAACGATGAGGCCCGGCGGCGTTTCGATCGGCACATCGATGCCGACGGACGCAGCAAGTGCTGCGGTGCCGGCACCGGCGGCGAGAACCACATGATCGGCAAGCAGCACTCCATCCGCCGTTTCAACGCCCGTGATCCTGCCGTTCTCCCGCAGGAGCCGTCTGGCTTCCATGCCATAGGACAGCGTTGCGCCATGACGGGCGGCATCTTCCAACAGCAAATTGGCGGCGGCAACCGGCTCGACAGCGCCTTCTTCGGCGACATGCAGCGCAAAAGTGGGCGGATCGGCGAGGTGAGGTTCGAGGGCGGCGCTTGTTTCGCGATCGACCTGCCGCAGGCCGTAGCCCCAGCCGCCCTGCCGCGCGGCATAGGCCTCCAATTCGGCTTCCGGCAGATCCCAGCAGAGCCCGCCGCACCAGGAAAGCGGCAGGTCGGGAAGGTCAGCCGCCAGCCGCGACCATTCCGCCATCGAGCGGCGACGGAAATGGAAGTAGAATTCGGGATTGCCCCAGCTCGCGTTGATCCAGGCGAAAGAGCTGGGCGTCGCCTCGCCTCCGGGCTTTGCCGCGATCACGGTCACGCGTGCACCCTTGCGCGCCAAATGCCAGGCGATGGAGGCGCCGATAATGCCGGCGCCGATGACGATGATTTCTTGAGAAGGCATGCCGCGTCTCTTATCCGAATGTGGGGTCGGGGGGAGACTATGCGTTCAACAGCGCAAAGAAAAGCCGCCGGGCGGATGATCGCACGGCGGCCCACTGTTGTTCTCAGGCACTTGTGGCAAGAAAAGCGCCATGCGCTTTTCTTGCAACTATTTTAGGCGCCTGCCCCGACGCGTGCCAGGCCGTCCTTGGCCGGCTGGTAGGACGGGTCGAGGTTGACGGCGTGCTGGTAGGAACGGCGGGCTTTGGCCTTATCGCCACGGCGCTCATAAACGAAAGCCTGGTTGGCCCAGGATTCGGCGACCTTATTGTTGAGGTCGATCGCGTGGTTGAAATCGGCAAACGCGTTGTCGTCGTCGTTCTGCGCGAGATAGGAGATGCCGCGGCTGTTATAGGGCTCGGGCGAATTCGGCGACAGCGAGATCGCCTTGGAGAAGTCGTCGATCGCCTTATCCTGCTGATTACGCTTCTGGTAGATCACACCACGGCCGTTATAGGCGCGGCCATCCGTCGTGCCGAGGCTGATCGCCTTGGAATAATCGTTGAAAGCGTCGTTGTCGCGGCCGGACTGACGATAGAGGTTGCCGCGGCCGATATAGGCGACGTCATAATTGGAGTTGATCTGCAGCGCGGCGTTATAGTCGGCGACCGCTTCCGGCAGCTTGCCCATGTTGCGATAGATGAGCGCGCGATTGGCGTAGGCCTGATAGAACTTCGGATTGAGCTGGATCGCCTGGTTGAAGTCTGCAAGGGCGCGGCTGAATTCGCCGCCGCGGCCATAGGCCGTGCCGCGGACGTTATAGCCTTCCGGATCCTGCGGATTGGCATTGATGACCGAGGTCAGCGAGGCAATGTTTTCCGAAGAACCCTGCGCCTTGTCGATGCGGATCACCGTATCGGTGGAGGCGGTCTGGCAGCCGGAAAGGCCGATTGCAGTGAGAAGAGCCAAAGCGGGTACGGCAGCAGCGCGCTTCGAAACAAAAAAAGACAGTTTCGAAGTGCGGAACTGTTTGGACGTCGTGATTGCCATTATCGGGTTCGCTTTCCCCATGCGTTATATCAGGCTGTTTTGATAAATTCCGTTTGCCCGGAGAATAAATCAAAAAGGCGGCGGCGAACGACTCGCCCCCGCCAGACATGCATCTGAAAACGTCGAAAAAACGACGATTAGCGTGCGACCAGACCTTCGCGCTGTGCGCGCTTGCGTGCCAGCTTGCGAACGCGACGAACAGCTTCAGCCTTCTCGCGAGCACGCTTCTGCGACGGCTTTTCGTAATAGTCGCGCATCTTCATTTCGCGGAAAATGCCTTCGCGCTGCATCTTCTTCTTGAGAGCGCGGAGAGCCTGATCGACATTGTTATCGCGGACAAGTACCTGCACGAGAATCACGTTCCTTTGGTTTGGTTGATGCCAGCGGCGACTGCAGCACCAGGAGGCAAAACAATAACGTTCGCGCGGCCGCAGCCTTGCGATTGGTAAGGCGAGATAGCAGATCGGTTTGTCAAAGTCTAGCCAGATCGTGAGTTTGCAGAGGAAAAAGCGCTTTGTCGAGCCTGAAGTGAGCCCGCGATGTCGCCTCGGGCGTGCTTATGTGAGATTTGAGGCCCTGGTCATTTCCACCCGCTGCCGAACCGCCTGGTTTCGGTGGTTATCCGGCGTTAAGGGGAATCGCTTTATGAAATCGTTCGATCTCGCTGTCGCCGTCAGGTCATATGGTGCGTCTATCCTGGCCGCCACCCTTCTTGTCGCAACGCTGGTGCCTGCCGCCGCCGGCGAGGTGCGACTCGGCAAAAATGTCCACATAGGCGGCCATGACTTTTCCAACCAGACCTTCGACAGCAAACATCGGGCAAGAATCTATCTTTACGACCGCAAACCACAGAAGGAAGGATGCGCGTGGCGCAGCGACGGCCATGGTGGTCGAGTGAAGATCTGTCATCTTCAGCGCAAGTAGGAAGGGTGAACTATGTGCGATCAGACCATGTCGCACAGTGTTCATTGTCCGAGCGGCTTAGTGTATGCCTCAATGGCAGTCAGTCAGATATGTCGATCCTGGCCGTTCACAAGGTCGGGCCTTGCTGTAGCATTCTTTTTAACCGTGTCGAAAGCCGGTCGTGATTGCGTCGCAAAAGAGCCGTTGTGTCGGTTTTTGATCTGCGATTTGTATGGCCCATCGAAAGGGCTTGATCCCTGAAGGAGTTGAGGGCGAATGCGTAAATACTCTGTCTTTGCCGTGGCACGGGAAGCAATGCGGGCTCACAAGGGCTGGGAGGCCCAGTGGAGTTCGCCGGAGCCGCGCAAGGAGTATGACGTCATCATCATCGGCGCTGGCGGCCATGGCTTGGGCGCCGCCTATTATCTCGCCAAGGAACACGGCATCACCAATGTCGCCGTGATTGAGAAGGGCTGGCTCGGCGGCGGCAATACCGGCCGCAATACGACCATCATCCGCTCGAACTATCTCTATGAAGAGAGCATGCATATCTACGAGCATTCGATGAAGCTCTGGGAGGGGCTTTCTCAGGATCTCAATTACAATGTCATGTACTCGCCGCGCGGCGTGATGATGCTGTCGCACAATATTCACGATCAGCAGTCCTTCAAGCGGCATATCCATGCCAATAGGCTCTATGGCATCGACAATGAATGGCTGACGCCGGAGCAGGCCAAGGCTTACTGTCCGCCGCTCGATATTTCGAAGACGGCGCGCTACCCGATCAATGGCGCTGCGCTCCAGCGCCGCGGCGGCACGGCCCGTCACGATGCCGTGGCCTGGGGCTTTGCCCGCGCGGCTTCGGATCGCGGCGTGCACATCATCCAGAATTGCGAAGTGACCGGTATCCAGCGCGGGCCGGACGGTCGCGTGGCCGGCGTCGACACCACCAAGGGCTTCATCGGCGCCAAGAAGATCGGCGTTTCGGCGGCAGGTCACACGACCGTCGTCATGCAGATGGCCGGCGTGCGCGTGCCGCTGCAGTCGAGCCCGTTGCAGGCGCTGGTTTCCGAGCCGTTGAAGCCGATCTTCCCCTGCGTCGTCATGTCGAACACGGTGCATGCCTATATTTCGCAATCCGACAAGGGCGAACTCGTCATCGGCGCGGGTACGGACCAGTACAATTCCTATAGCCAGACCGGTGGCCTGCAGATCATCACCCATACGCTGGATGCGATCTGTGAACTCTTCCCGATGTTCCGCCGCGTGAAGATGATGCGCTCCTGGGGCGGCATCGTCGACAACACGCCGGATCGTTCGGCGATCCAGTCGAAGACGCCGGTGCCGGGCCTCTATGTCAATTGCGGCTGGGGCACGGGCGGTTTCAAGGCGACGCCGGGTTCGGCCAATCTGTTTGCGCATCTCATCGCCCGCGACGAGCCGCATCGGTTCAATGCCGGCCTGACGCTGGATCGCTTCCGCACTGGCCGCTTGATCGACGAGGCGGCTGCCGCCGCCGTGGCGCATTGATGCTGACGGCGGTCGGGATCGTTCTTGCGGCAAGGTTTTCGTTGTCGGCAGGAACGATCGTGACCGAAGTCAGTGATCTCTTTCCGGGGGTCGAGGATGTTCGCATGCAGGTGATCCATAAGGCGAAGGCCGAGGCCGAATGGCCCTTCGTGGCCGAAAGCGGCGTGCTTGCCTGCGTCAAGGTGTTGAAAAAGCCGGCGGTCTATTTTGTGCCGGAGCAGACGCCTGAGGCGACAAGGGCTTTTGCCATCGACACGGATCTGCTGGGAATGAGCTTGGTCAATCTGGGAATGACCAATGTGCTGAAACCCTACGGATCGCTGGAGGCGCTCGTGAAGCGCATAACACCTTTCGTCACAATGGGACGCCAGCTCTGCGCACAGCCTCCCGGCACAAGCCTTACGGGCTCCGAGCTTTAACATAGGTAGAAAACGATGCTGCTGATTTACTGCCCCTATTGCGAGGAAGAGCGTTCGGAACTGGAATTCCGCAACGCGGGCGACGCGCATATCGTGAGGCCGGAAAATATCGCCGGAATTTCCGATGAGGAATTCGAGGAATATTTCTTCCTGCGTGACAATCCGAAGGGCCTGATCTTCGAGCGCTGGCGGCATATGCATGGCTGCGGCCGCTTCTTCAACGCTGCGCGCGATACGGTGAGCGACCGCTTCTACCGGACCTACAAGGCCGGCGAGCCGAAGCCGGATATTTCGACGCTGCTGCCCGCGGCCCCCGAGCCGGTCCATGAGCCGGTGGCGCAAGACAACAACGTGCAAGAACAACGTGCACAAGAACAAGCACACCAAGAAGAGGGATTTGCGAAATGAGCGGCGCCAATCGTATTGCAGGCAAGGGCCGCCTGACGCCGGCCAGAACCGCCCGCTTCACCTTTGATGGCAAGAGTTATACGGCACTCGAAGGCGACACCGTCGCCTCGGCGCTGCTTGCCAACGGTATTCATCTCGTCGGCCGCTCGTTCAAATATCATCGCCCGCGCGGCATCCTGTCGGCCGGCGCGGAAGAGCCCAACGCGTTGCTCGACATCTCCCGCGATTCGGCCCGCCGCCAGCCCAATGTGCGCGCCAGCGTGCAGGAGGTCTTCGATGGCATGAAGGCGGAGTCGCAGAATCGTTGGCCGTCTCTCGCCTTCGATGTCGGCGGCGTCAACAATCTCATGTCGCCCTTCTTCGCCGCCGGCTTCTACTACAAGACCTTCATGTGGCCGAAGGCGGCCTGGAAGAATATTTACGAACCCTTCATTCGCCGCGCCGCCGGTCTCGGCGTCGCGCCGACTGAGGAGGATCCGGATCACTATGCCAGCCGTTATGCCCATTGCGACGTGCTGGTGGTCGGCGCCGGCATTGCCGGTCTTTCCGCCGCACTGGCGGCCGCAGAAACCGGCGCCAAGGTCATTCTCTGCGACGAACAGGCGGAAGCGGGCGGCTCGCTGCGTTTCGATGCCAGCGTCAAGATCGACGGTGTTGAGGGCTATGTCTGGGCACAGGATGTCGTCGCCAAGCTCAAGTCGATGGACAATGTGGAAGTGCTGACCCGCACGACGGCTTTCGGCTATTACAACCACAATTTCATCGGCCTTGCCGAACGCGTCACCGATCATCTCGCAAAGCCGGGCCGTCATCTGCCGCGCGAGCGTCTGTGGCAGGTCCGCGCCAAGCGCGTCATCATGGCGACGGGCGCGATCGAGCGGCATATGGTGTTCCCGAACAACGACCGCCCGGGCATCATGCTGGCATCCGCGGCGCGCACTTATCTCAACCATTACGGTGTTGCCGTCGGCGCCAAGGTTGGCGTTTATACGGCGCATGACTCGGCTTACGAGGCTGCCTTCGACCTGAAGCGCGCCGGCGTCTCCGTCGCGGCGATCATCGACAGCCGCGCACGGCCCGGCGAGGCCGTGCTTGCCGAGGCGAAGCGGCTCGGGATTGAGGTGCTGAGCGACTATGCCGTCATCGATACCGCCGGCAAGCTGCGCATTTCCTCCATGACCGTGGCGCGCAATGGCAGCCGCGGTGCCCGCAAGATTGCTATCGATGCGCTGCTGGTTTCGGCCGGCTGGACGCCTTCTGTGCATCTATTCTCGCAGTCGCGCGGCAAGCTGAAATTCGATGCCGAGAAGCAGCGCTTCCTGCCGGGCACCTATGTGCAGGATTGTCTCTCCGTCGGTGCCTGCAACGGCACGGACGGGCTGCAGGCGGCGATTGAGGAATCGCTTGCCGCCGGTGAATTGATGGCGCGAGCTGCGGGCGCAGGTGGCGCGGGCGGCAAGATCCTGCTGCAGGCCGAACAGGCCTTCGAATGGACGGGCGGCATGATCGGCGCAGCCGAGGGTGCCGGGCCTAATACCAATGCCAAGGCTTTCGTCGACTTCCAGCACGATGTCTGCGCGAAGGATATCCGCCTCGCCGTGCGCGAAGGCATGCATTCGATCGAGCATATCAAGCGGTTCACCACCAACGGCATGGCGTCCGACCAGGGCAAGCTCTCCAATATGCATGGCCTGGCGATCGCCGCGGAAATGCTTGGCAAGGATATTCCGAAGGTCGGTCTTACCACCTTCCGCGCGCCCTATACGCCGGTGACCTATGGCACGCTGATCAGCCATTCGCGCGGGTCGCTCTTCGATCCCGCGCGCAAGACGCCGATGCATGCCTGGGAAGAGGCGCATGGCGCCATCTTCGAAGATGTCGGCAACTGGAAGCGCGCCTGGTTCTATCCGCGACCCGGCGAGACGATGCATCAGGCTGTCAACCGCGAATGCCAAACGGCACGCGAAGTGGCTGGTGTGTTCGACGCCTCGACGCTCGGCAAGATCGAAGTGGTCGGGCCGGATGCGGCGCAGTTCCTGAACCTGCTCTACACCAACGCCTGGGACACGCTGAAGCCCGGTCGCTGCCGTTACGGCATCATGACCCGCGAGGACGGCTTTGTTTATGACGACGGCGTCGTCGGGCGCTTGGCCGAAGATCGCTTCCATGTGACGACCACAACCGGCGGTGCGCCGCGCGTGCTGCACCACATGGAAGATTATCTGCAAACCGAATTCCCGCATCTGAAGGTTTGGCTGACGTCGACTACGGAACAGTGGGCCGTCATCGCCGTGCAAGGGCCGAAGGCGCGCGAGATCATCGAGCCGCTCGTCGAGGGGCAGGATCTGTCCAATGAAGCCTTCCCGCATATGAGCGTGGCCGAGTGCAAGGTCTGCGGTGTACCGGCGCGGCTGTTCCGCGTCTCCTTCACCGGTGAGGCGGGCTACGAAATCAACGTGCCGGCGGACTACGGGCAGTCGGTTTTGGAAGCCGTCTGGGCGCGGGCCGAGCCGTTGGGCGCTTGCGCGTACGGCACCGAGACCATGCACGTTCTTCGCGCCGAGAAGGGCTATATCATCGTCGGCCAGGATACCGACGGTACGGTGACGCCCGATGACGCCGGACTTTCCTGGGCCGTGTCCAAGAAGAAGACCGATTTCGTCGGTATTCGTGGCCTGAAGCGGCCGGACCTTGTCAAGGAAGGGCGCAAGCAGCTCGTCGGTCTCGTCACCCGCGACCCGAAGGTGGTGCTGGAAGAAGGCGCGCAGATCGTCGCCGATCCGAATGAGCCGAAGCCGATGACCATGCTCGGCCATGTCACCTCTTCCTATTGGTCCGAAAATCTCGGCCGCTCGATTGCCTTCGCACTTGTTGCCGGTGGCCGCGAGCGCATGGGCAAGACGCTCTATGTGCCGATGCCGGACAAGACGATTGCCGTCGAGGTGACGGATCTGGTGTTCTTTGACAAGGAAGGAGGCCGGATCAATGGCTGATCTCGCTGTTCGCAAATTGCCGCTCGCCGGCCGCCACGGTGGCTCGGCCACTGTTCGCCTGACACCCGCAGCACCTGCAAGCCGCATTGCGCTGCGGGCACCGGCCGACTCTCTTGGCGGTCTTTCGCAGGCGCTCGGCCTGCAACTGCCTACCCGGCCGAAGACATCTGCCAGTGCAAATGGGCGTCATGCTCTGTGGATCGGCCCGGACGAATGGCTCGTTATCGACGAGAATGGCGCCGAGCTGGTCGGCATTGCCGCTTCCGCCGGCGTTGTGCATTCGGCCGCCGATGTCTCCCATCGAAACACGGCGATCATCGCTTCCGGCCCCGGCGCGGAAGCGACTCTCGCCGGCGGTTGCCCGCAGGACCTGTCGCTGCAGGCTTTTCCTGTCGGGGCCTGCTCGCGCACGCTGTTGGGTAAGGTGGAAGTCGTGCTGCTGCGCCTCGATGACGAGACATTCCGCGTCGAAGTCTGGCGCTCCTTTTCCGAGTATGCTTTCGGACTGTTGGCCGAGGCGGCTGAGGATGCGCAAAATACGTTTTCTCCTCGCTGACACGGCGCCTAATAGGGGAGGGGCGGGAAGCAGTTCTTTGCTGTAACGCCCCTTCATCCCGCGCGATGCGCGACCTTCTCGCCGCTGAGGCGAAGGTGGAAAAGCGGCCCTAAGCCCCTTCCGGCCGATCCTTTGGATCGAACTGCGATATAGTCGTCCATGTTGCGGTCAGCGCCGGCTTACGCTCGTTTTCGATTTCCACGGTCACATCATAAGTGAGCATCAGCATACTTGCACCGCGCAGCCGAGTTTCGGCGAGCTTGAAGTGGCCGCGCACGCGCGCCCCGCATTTGACCGGCGACATGAAGCGGATCTGCTCGAAGCCGTAGTTGATGCCCATCGTCTGCTCGCGGATCTTCGGCAGGCCGCTGTAGTTCATCGCCGAAAGCAGCGACAGCGTCAGGAAGCCGTGTGCGATGGTGCCGCCATAGGGCGTTTCCGCTTTGGCGCGCTCGGGATCGACATGGATGAACTGATGGTCGAGCGTCGCGTCGGCGAAAGTGTCGATTATCGTCTGGTCGACCGTGATCCAGTCGGAAATGCCGATCTCGGTTCCTACCAGCTTCATGATCTCAACAAGCGAAATATCGCCGGGCATTCCATCCTCGTCAGGTTTTGCTGCTTTCTGCGATCTTTCTGGCGATTAAAACCGGAAAGTCAACGGGCTCAGTTTTCGAGGAGGAAGCTGACCGAGCGCGCCGGCACGATGGTCTCGCCTTGAACCGGCGTTGCTCCCTCAGGCTTCAGCAGCGACCAGCCGGCCCCGCTCGAGGCCGGCAGCTTGACGTGTTGTTCCTCGTTCGCGCGGTTCAGCAACACGGCGAGACGGGTCTTCTTGCCACTATCACGATCCTCAGTCCCGATCGCCATGCCGAGCACGCGGGCAACCGGCGTCTCCCAATCAGGCACCGTCATGGCCGTGCCGTTGGCGGAGAACCAGAGGACATCGCCTTTGCCGTTGAAAAATTCCATCTCGCTGAAGGCTGTAAATCGACGGCGGAGACTGGCGAGCCAGGCGGTATGGCCAATCAACTCCTCGTCTGGCGTCGTCCAGTCCATCCAGGTGATATCGTTGTCCTGGCAATAGGCATTGTTGTTGCCCCGCTGGGTGCGCCCACATTCGTCGCCGGCGGTCAGGATGATCGTGCCGCGTGTGGCGAAAAGCGTAGAGAGCAGGGCTTCGATGTCGGTGCGGCGTTTGCGAAGGATCACTGGATCATCCGTCTTGCCCTCGACGCCATTGTTCCAGGAGAAATTTTCGTTATGGCCATCGCGATTGTTCTCGCCGTTCGCCTCATTGTGCTTGTGCGCATAGGAGACGATGTCCATGAGCGTGAAGCCATCATGGGCGGCGAGGAAGTTGACGCTGCGGGTCTGGGTGCGGCCGTCGCGGCCGAAGAAGGAAGACGAGCCGGCGAGGATGGTGGCGATGTCCCCGATCTTGTTGTCGTCGCCGCGCCAGAAGCAACGCAGATCGTCACGGGCGCGATCGTTCCATTCGAGAAAGGGAGCCGGAAAATTGCCGAGCTGGTAGCCACCGGGACCGATGTCCCAGGGTTCGGCAATCATGATCCGGTCCTGAAGCACGTCATCGGCGAAGAGGGACCGCAGCGTCAGGCTTTCGGGATCGAAGCCCTTGGCGGTACGGCCGAGGACGGTGGCAAGGTCGAAACGGAAGCCGTCGACGCCAGCGTGGAGCACGAAATGGCGCAGGCTGTCGATGATGAGCTGGCGCGTCGCCGGCTGATCGCAGGCCACCGTATTGCCGGTGCCGGTGTCGTTGATCAGCACACCGGGCTGGTTCGGGTCATGGTGGAAATAGGTGGGATTGTCGAGGCCACGCAATGACAGCGTCGAGCCTTGGCGATCGCTCTCGCCGGTGTGATTGAAAACGAGATCAAGGATGACAGCGATGCCCTCGGCGTGCAGTGCCGCCACCGTCCCGCGCAATTCCACGACGCCACCGGGTACGATACGGGGGTCGAGCGCCATGAAGGCGACGGGATTATAGCCCCAGCCATTGCCGAGGCCGAGCGGCGGCAGATGCCGTTCATCGATCCATGCGGTGATCGGCATCAACTCGACGGCATCGACATGCAGTCGCTTGAGATGGGCGATAACCGCGGGATGGGCGAGGGCGGCCAGCGTGCCGCGCTTCTCCGCCGGCACGCCCGGATGCAGCATGGTGAAAGGCTTGACGGCGATTTCGTAGATCAGGCCGCCCGGCTTGAACAACGGCTTGGCCGGCTTGACCACTATATCGCGGGAGACGATCGCCCTCGGTATCAGATCCTGCGTATCCTCGCCGAACGTGCCGAGGCGAGGATCGTAGCGGAAGGGCCGGTCGATTTCCTTGGCATAGGGATCGACAAGCAGCTTCGACGGATCGAACCACAGACCCTGGTTCGGGTCGTATGTACCATGGGCGCGGAAACCGTAGCGCGTGCCTTCCTTGATGCCATCGACTGCCAGACGATGCTCCTCGCCTTCGCGCTTCATCGGCAGACGCGCAATCTCTTCTCCGCCCTCGGCATCGAACAGGCAAAGCTCGATCTTCTCGGCATGTTTGGACGCGACGGCAAATTCGACACCCGAGTTGGTGAGGATCGCGCCAAGGCTGCGGATTGTCGGCTCGGACATGTCTTCGCGGGCTTTCCGGATGGCTAGAGGTGGTCCTCTCTCCCCGCATGCGGGAGAAGGCTAGGGTGAGGGGGGCGGAGCGTCCGGCAAACTGCGCAGTCGCGGTGAATTTTGAGAAGGCCCCTCATCCGACCAGTCGCCGCTTCACTACGTTCGGCGGCGTCTGGCCACCTTCTCCCCGCAATGCGGGGAGAAGGGCTTAGATCGTAGGGATCAGGTAATCACCGTCGGTGCATCGCGGCCGGTGCGGCCCTTGATATCGGCGATATCCTGAGCGGCGGCGATGAGGTCGGCAAGCGCTTCCTGCGTCTCGATGTTGTGGCGAGTCGGATCGGGCTCGTAGCGCTCGATGTAGACGCGCAGCGTCGCACCCGTCGTGCCGGTGCCCGAAAGGCGGAAGACGACGCGGGAGCCGCCCTCGAACAGGATGCGGATGCCCTGGTGCTGGCTGACCGACTTGTCGATCGGATCGTGATAGGCAAAGTCGTCGGCGGCGGAAACGGTGAGATCGCCAAACTGCGTGCCCGGCAGGGTCGGCAGCTTTTCGCGCAAGGCGTCGATCAGGCCATTGGCGGCATCGGTATCGACGCCTTCGTAGTCATGCCGCGAATAATAGTTGCGGCCATAGGTCGCCCAATGCTGGGTGACGATATCGATGACGCTTTCGCCGCGCACCGCAAGAATGTTGAGCCAGAGCAGCACGGCCCAGAGGCCGTCCTTTTCGCGGACATGGTTGGAACCGGTGCCGGAGCTTTCCTCGCCGCAGATCGTCGCCATGCCGGCGTCAAGCAGATTGCCGAAGAATTTCCAGCCGGTCGGGGTCTCGTAGATACCGATGCCGCGCTTTTCCGCGACGCGGTCGGCGGCGCCGCTTGTCGGCATGGAGCGGGCGATACCGGCGATGCCATGCGAATAGCCTGGCGCCAGATTGGCATTGGCGGCGAGGATCGCGAGGCTGTCCGACGGCGTGACATAGATGCCCTTGCCGATAATCAGGTTGCGGTCGCCGTCGCCGTCGGATGCCGCGCCGAAATCGGGCGCATCATCGCCCATCATCTCGTCATAGAGCTCTTTGCAATAGACGAGATTCGGATCGGGGTGATGGCCGCCGAAATCCGGCAGCGGCAGGAAATTGCGGACCGAGCCGCCCGGTGCGCCGAGGCGGATTTCGAAGATTTCCTTGGCATAGGGGCCGGTCACCGCGCTCATTGCGTCGAAGCAGAGGCGGAAGCCGAGGCTGATGAGGTTGCGGATGGCGCCGAAATCGAACAGCTCTTCCATCAAAGCAGCATAGTCTTCGACCGGGTCGATGACCGAGACGATCATCCCGCCAACGTCTTCACGGCCGATGCGGTCGAGATTGATGTCGGCGAAATCGGCGATCTTATAGCTTTCGATGATCTTGGTGCGCTCATAGATCGCATCGGTGATCTTTTCCGGCGCCGGGCCGCCATTGCCAATATTGTACTTGATGCCGAAATCCTCGGTCGGGCCGCCGGGATTGTGGCTCGCCGACAGCACGATGCCGCCGAACGCCTTGTATTTGCGGATGATGTTTGAGGCGGCGGGCGTGGAGAGAATGCCGCCCTTGCCGACCATCACCTTGCCGAAGCCATTGGCGGCGGCCATCTTGATGGCCTTCTGGATGACTTCGCGATTGTAGTAGCGGCCGTCGCCGCCGATGACCAGGCATTTGCCCTGGTAGCCTTCCAGCGAATCGAAAATCGACTGGATGAAGTTCTCAGCGTAATTCGGCTGCTGGAATACGGGAACTTTCTTCCGGAGGCCTGACGTGCCAGGCTTCTGATCCGCATAGGGTTTGGTGGGAATGGTTTTAATCATCTGATTAAGCGCCTCTCGAGACAAGGCTGGAGTAGAGGGCTGCATAGCGTTCTGCGCTCTTGCCCCAGGATACGTCGGATTTCATGCCCTGCTTTTGCATCTGCGTCCAGACCTTTCGATCCTGGAAAAGGTGCATGGCGCGGCGTACGGCTTGCAGCAGCCCATCGGCAGTGATGGGCGAAAACTGAATGCCGGTCGCGACTTTTGCCTGCAGCGCGGCGTGGTTGGCATCTATGATGGTGTCGTTGAGGCCACCCGTACGCGCAACGATCGGCAGGCAGCCATAGCGTAAGCCATAAAGCTGCGTGAGGCCACAGGGTTCGAAGCGGGACGGAATGATGATGGCGTCGCAGCCGGCCTGCATCAGATGCGACATCGGTTCATTATAGCCGGCGGAAACGCCGACGCGGCCGCGATGACGGCCGGCGGCGGCGAAAAGTGCGCCTTCGAGGGCGGCATCGCCGGCGCCGAGGATGGCGAGCTTGCCGCCCATCCGGACGATATCGCTGGAAATGCGGGCAAGCAGATCCATGCCCTTCTGCCAGGTCAGACGGCTGACGACGCAGAAAATCGGGCCGTCATCATCGTCCAGACCAAAATGCTCGACCACGAGCTTGCGGTTCGCGGCGCGGTCTTTCAGCGTCGTGGCGCCATAGGTCTGCGCGATCATCGGATCGGTTTCCGGGTTCCAGATACCGTCGTCGATGCCATTCACAATTCCGTGCAGGCTATTTGCCCGGCTGGCGATGACGCCTTCCAGGCCCATGCCGAATTCCGGCGTCAGGATTTCCTCCGCATAGGAAGGGCTGACGGTGGTCAGTGCAAGAGCGGTCTGAAGGCCGCCCTTCAGGAAGCCGACGTCGCCGTAATACTCGACACCTTCGATCGAAAAGGCATGCGCAGGCAGGCGCAGGCCGGGGAAGATGTCGGCGCCGAACTGGCCTTGAAAGGCGATGTTGTGGACGGTGAGGACGCTCGGCAGTTCCGGTGTCGGATAGTAACGCATGTAGACGGGCACCATGGCCGACTGCCAGTCATGGACATGCACCAAGTCCGGCCGCCAGCCGGGCAGCAGACCGGCGGCGATTTCCGCGCCGGCGAGCGACAGGGCAGCGAAACGCTGCCAGTTGTCGGGATAATCCTTGCCGGCAGCGTCGACATAGGGGCCGCCGGTGCGGTTATAGTAGGCCGGTGCGTCGAGGACGAGGAGGGAAATTCCGTCATGCTCGGCTTCGAAGACCGTCGCTTTTTCACCGAGCAGGTCGGAAAACTCGAGACGGGCCACCGGATTGCGAATGGCCTTCATAACGGCGGGATAGCCCGGGATCAGGGTCTTCGTTTCGACGCCGTAGGGCTTGAGAGCGATAGGCAGGGCGCCGGCCACATCGGCCAGGCCCCCTGTCTTGATCAAAGGGAAGACTTCGGACGAAACCGAAAGAACTTTCATATGTCAGATATCCAGCTTGTCGATCATCGTCTGGGTGATCAGGCAGATACCACTTTCCGTGCGGCGGAAGCGTTTGCCGTCCAGTTCCGGATCTTCGCCGACCACCAGGCCTTCCGGAATGGTGACGCCATGGTCGATGACGACATTCTTTAGCTGGGCGCGACGGCCGATCTTGACGCTCGGCAGCACGACGGCCCCTTCCAGCTTGGAATAGGAGTTGGCGCGCACGCCGGTAAACAGCAGGCTGTTCGACAGGCTTGCGCCGGAGATGATGCAGTCGCCGGCAACGACGGAGGAGACGGCCGAACCGCGGCGGTCCTCGTCGTCATGGACGAACTTGGCCGGCGGGGTGATTTCGGCATAGGTCCAGATCGGCCAGGACTTGTCGTAGATGTCGAGTTCCGGCACCACGGCGGTGAGGTCGATATTGGCCTGCCAGTAGGCGTCGACCGTACCGACATCGCGCCAATAGGCTTCGCGCTCGAAATCGGAGCGCACGCAGGACTGCGTGAAGCGATGGGCGACGGCTTTGCCGTTCTTGACGATGTAGGGGATGATATCCTTGCCGAAGTCGCGGCTGGAATTCGGATCGGCAGCATCGCGGCGCAGGCACTCGATCAGGAACTTCGTGTGGAAGACGTAGATGCCCATCGACGCCAGCGCGAAATCGGGATTGCCGGGAATGCCCGGCGGGTCCGCCGGCTTCTCGACGAAGTCGATGATCCGGTCCTTCTCGTCGACATGCATGACGCCGAAGCCGACGGCATCCATGCGCGGCACTTCGAGGCAGCCGATGGTGACATCGGCGCCGGAATCGACGTGCTGCTGCAGCATCCACTCATAGTCCATCTTGTAAATATGGTCGCCGGCGAGGATGACCATGTATTCCGGACCATAGGGCTCGATGATGTCGATGTTCTGATAGACAGCGTCGGCCGTGCCTTCGTACCACTGCGTTTCGGAAACGCGCTGGCTGGCCGGCAGGATGTCGAAGCTTTCGTTACGCTCTGGACGCAGGAAGTTCCAGCCGCGCTGCAGGTGGCGAATAAGGGAGTGCGCCTTGTATTGGGTGGCGACGCCGATGCGGCGGATACCGGAGTTCAGCGCGTTGGATAGCGCGAAATCAATGATACGAGCCTTGCCGCCGAAGTAGACGGCAGGTTTGGCACGGCGGTCGGTTAGCTCTTTCAGGCGGCTGCCCCGGCCACCGGCAAGAACGTAGGCCATGGCGTCGCGGGCCAGTGGCTGGATACGTTTTTCTACCATTTCAGTCCTCCCTGTCTGTGATGATTTCAAGATTCCGGTTCAAGCATGATCGTCGCCAGGGGAGGTAGCGTTATCGTCGCTTGTATGCCTCCGCCCGCACTGACGGCCTGCACGCGCCCGCCATTGCCCTTGCCGCTGCCGCCGTAAATATCGGCATCGGTGTTCAATATTTCGCGCCACCGCCCCTCAGCCGGCAGGCGCAAAGTGTAATTCTCGCGGTAGACCGGCGTGAAATTGGTGATGACCGCGACCGGCTTTTCGCCCGGCGCCTTGCGCAGCCAGGCAAAGACCGAATTCTCAAAGTCATCGACGATCAACCACTCGAAACCTTCGCCCTCGCAGTCCCGGGCATGCAGTGCTGCTTTGCTGCGATAGGTGAAGTTGAGATCACGCACCAGGCGTCGCATGCCTTCATGCATGCGGTACTGCAGAAGATTCCAATCCAGCGCACGGGCTTCGCTCCACTCGCTCCATTGCGCGAATTCCTGGCCCATGAACAACAGCTTCTTGCCCGGATAGCCCCACATGAAAGCGTAATAGGCGCGCAGGTTGGCAAATTTCTGCCAGTCGTCGCCTGCCATCTTGGCAATCAGCGACCCCTTTCCGTGTACCACTTCGTCATGGGAGAGCGGCAGAACGAAATTTTCCGAGAAAGCATAGATCAGGCCGAAGGTCAGTTCGTTGTGGTGATATCTGCGATGCACGGGCTCGCGGGCGAGATAGCTCAGCGTGTCGTGCATGAAGCCCATATTCCACTTGAAGCCGAAGCCGAGGCCGCCTTCGTGGACCGGCTGCGAGACTTTCGGCCAGGAGGTCGATTCCTCCGCGATGGTCATCACGCCCGGGTGCGAACCATAAAGCCTGGTGTTCATCGATTGCAGGAAGCGAACCGCTTCCAGGTTCTCGTTGCCGCCATATTCGTTGGGGATCCATTCGCCGTGCTTGCGGGAATAGTCGAGGTAGAGCATCGAGGCGACGGCATCGACGCGCACGCCGTCGAGATGAAATTTCTCGGCCCAATAGAGCGCGTTGTTCTGCAGGTAGGCGAGAACTTCGGTGCGACCGAAATTGTAGATCGCCGTGTTCCAGTCGGGATGGAAGCCCTTGCGCGGATCTTCATGCTCGTAGAGCGCGGTACCGTCGAACCAGCCGAGGCCGTGTTCGTCGGTCGGGAAGTGCGCCGGCACCCAATCGAGGATGACGCCGATGCCGACCTTGTGGCAGCCGTTGACAAAGCGCGCCAGGCCTTCCGGTTCGCCAAAGCGGGCCGTCGGCGCATAGAGGCCGGTGGTCTGATAGCCCCAGGACGGATCGTAAGGATGTTCGGTGATCGGCAGGAATTCGATATGGGTGAAGCCCATGTCGACGCAATAGGGAATGAGGCGCGAGGCAAGCTCGTCCCAGGAGAGCATGGAACCATCGTCGCGGCGCTGCCACGAGGCGGCATGCACCTCGTAGATCGAGATCGGCTGGCGGCGCTTATCGACACTGGCCCAATGTTCGAGATGGGCCTCGTCTTCCCAGACCTGCGTCATTTCGGTGGCGGTGACCGAAGCGGTCTTCGGCCGGAGTTCGCTGCGACGGGCGAAGGGATCGGCCTTCAACGGCAGGAGCACGCCGTCATGGCCGCGGATTTCGAACTTGTAGGCGACGCCGGCTGGAACGTCCGGCGCGAAGATTTCCCAGATGCCGGAGTCCGAGCGAAAGCGCATGACATGCCGGCGGCCGTCCCAATTGTTGAAGTCGCCGACCACCGAAACGCGCTGCGCATTCGGCGCCCAGACGGCGAAGTGAAAGCCCTGTACGCCTTCGTGCTTCAAGAGGTGAGCGCCCATCTTGTCGAACAGGCGCAGATGGGTACCTTCCCGGACGAAATAATCGTCCATCGGACCGAGGACCGGGCCGAAGCTGTAAGGATCGGTCACCGCCCATTCGGAATCGCCGCGCCGGGCGCGATAGCGCACCGGCTGCTGCTTGGTGACCGTGATATTACCGGAAAAGAACCCGGCTGGATCGAGACGATCCAGCTCGCCGATGACGGAGCCGTCCAACGCCGTGGCGGTGACGGCTTCTGCGCCGAGAATGAAGCAACGGGCGATGAACCCATTATCCGTCCGATGTACGCCGAGGACGGCGAATGGATCGGAATGTGTGCCTGCGAGAATTGCAGCAATCTCGTCTGCCGAAATGTCCCTCAAGGCGGTGCCGTCAGCGGGTCTTTTCGGCTTTTTCATCCGGCTCTCCAGATTTCCTTGGCGTATTGGCGGATCGTGCGATCGGAGGAGAACCAGCCCATCCGAGCGGTGTTGTTGATCGTCTTCGCGTACCACTCGGAGGGATTGGCCCAGAGGGTGTCGACCTGGCGCTGAGCGGCGGCGTAGGCGTCGAAATCGGCCGCGACCATGAACCAGTCATGGGCGTAGATGCCGTCGATCAGGCCGGCATAACGGCTGCGGTCGTCCGGGGAGAAGACACCAGACGCGATGGCCGAAAGGGCCTGCGCCAATTCGCGCGAACGTTCGATGACGGCGCGGGGATCGTGGCCGTCGCTGCGCAGATTGGCGACCTCGTCGGCTTTCAGGCCGAAGATCACGATATTGTCCTCACCGACATTGTCGCGCATTTCGACATTGGCGCCGTCCAGCGTGCCGATGGTCAGGGCGCCGTTGAGGCCGAACTTCATATTGCCGGTGCCGGATGCCTCCATGCCGGCGGTCGAAATCTGCTCGGAAAGGTCCGCAGCAGGAACCATAACCTCGGCGAGCGAAACGTTGTAGTTCGGCACGAAGACGACCTTCAGCAGGCCACGCACCGAAGGGTCGTGGTTGATGACGCGGGCGACATCGTTGATCAGCTTGATGATCAGCTTGGCGTTGTGATAGCTCGGCGCTGCCTTGCCGGCGAACAGCTTTACGCGCGGCTGCCAGTCCAGTTCCGGATGCGAGCGGATCTGATCATAAAGCGCGATGGCTTCGATGATGTTCAGAAGCTGGCGCTTGTATTCATGGATGCGCTTGATCTGGATGTCGAACATCGCATTGGGATCGAGCTTGATACCCATGCGGCTGGCGACGAGATTGGAAAGCTGCACCTTGTTGGCCCGTTTGACGGCGGCGAACTTCTCCTGGAAGGCGCTGTCGCGGGCGAATTGGTCGAGCGGCTTCAGCTTTTCCGCATCGTCGAGGAACGCGTCGCCGATGGTTTCGCGCACGAGGTTGGTCAGGCCCGGATTGCATTGCATCAGCCAGCGGCGTGGCGTGATGCCGTTGGTCTTGTTGTTGATGCGATCCGGGTAAAGCTTGTGGAGATCAGAGAAGACCGTGACCTTCATCAGATCTGTGTGAAGCGCCGAGACGCCATTGATCGAGTGCGAGCCGACGAAAGCGAGATTGCCCATGCGCAGGCGGCGGTCGCCATTTTCATCGATCAGCGAGATCGAGCGGATTTCTGCGTCGCTGAAATTGCGTGCCTTGCGGGCTTCGACCAGGATCTTGGCATTGATCGCATAGACGATCTGCATGTGGCGGGGCAGCAGCCGTTCGAACAGCGGCACCGGCCAGCTTTCCAGCGCTTCCGGAAGAAGCGTGTGGTTGGTGTAGCCGAAGGTGTTGCGGGTGATATCCCAGGCGGCGTCGAACTCCATGCCGTGAACATCGACCAGAAGGCGCATCATTTCGGCGACGGAAACGGCCGGATGGGTGTCGTTCAGTTGGATCGCGACCTTGTCGGCGAGGTTGGTGAGATCGTCATACTGCTGCAGATGGCGGCGCAGGATGTCCTGCAGCGAGGCCGACGAGAAGAAGAATTCCTGGCGCAGACGCAGTTCCTGGCCGGCAGGCGTCGCGTCGGCTGGGTAGAGAACGCGGGTCAGGCTTTCCGCCTTGTTGCTTTCACGCAGCGCGCCGATATGGTCGCCGGCATTGAAGGCGTCGAGCAGGATCGGGTCGATCGGCTGTGCCGACCAGAGGCGCAGCGTGTTGACGCGCTTGGCGCGCCAGCCGACGACGGGCGTATCGAAGGCGGCGGCGATGACGCGTTCGGCCGGCTTCCAGACATAGCGCGGCTGGTCGTCATGGCCGCTGACGAATTCGACGGCGCCGCCGAAACCGATTTCATAGGCGCTTTCCTGACGCTCGAATTCCCATGGATTGCCGTGGGCAAGCCAGGTTTCCGGCAGTTCCACCTGCCAGCCGTCGGCCATCTGCTGGCGGAACAGGCCGTGGACATAACGAATGCCGTAGCCATAGGCCGGCACATCGACGGTCGCCATCGATTCCATGAAGCAGGCGGCGAGACGGCCAAGGCCGCCGTTGCCAAGCGCCGCGTCGGGTTCGAGGCCGGCGATGACGCGGATGTCGACGCCGAGCGAGGAGAGCGCATTGGTGATCTCCTCCATCAGGCCGAGGTTCGACACAGCGTCGCGCATCAGGCGGCCGATGAGGAATTCGAGGGATAGATAGTAGACGCGCTTGGCACCGGTCTCGTACACCTTGCGGGTCGATTCCATCCATTTGTCGATGACACGGTCGCGAATGACAAGGATCGTCGCCGTCAACCAATCGTGCGGCTTGGCCACTTTTGCATCCTTGCCGATGCGATAGGTCAGGCGCTCGATGATTTCTTCCGCAAGGATTTCGGGGTGGGAACTGCGCGGAGCAGGAACGGGGAGATTGGCCTTGGTCAAGTTATTCATACTATCAAGTCTCGCCATTTGTGATTTATATTCAGGGCGTTACGCCTGATAAATCAAATTGCCATCGCCTTTACCTAGCAGTTTATGCACCGATGTAAAGCCGTTGCAACAAGTGAATTCGGCAGATGCGAAAATACCGGGCAAATGCTCTCAAAGCGCTAAAAAGACTTGATTCCGATTGTTTTTCCGGCTCTTATCGCCGGATTAGCTAACGCGCGAAAGCCGCCCCGGATTATTCTGGAGCGGCTTTCGTTTTTACGATCTATTCATAGTTTCCGGTGCGTCGCGCTCCGGTTGTTATTTGGTCAGGAGCGTCATTTTCTTTGACGCCTGCGTTGCAATCGACGAAAAGGCGCTGAACAGGTCTGCTGCATTCTGCGGCGTGAAGTAGTCGGAGGCCGACGTTGCGCAGTACTTCAGCAGAGCCTGGCCGTTTGCGGGCGCCATGAAGGCGATCGTGTAGACATGGATGCCGGCAGTGCGTGCCGCATCGCACTGGATCTTGGTGTTTGCGTCGGCGCTTGCCACGTTGTTGTCGCCGTCGGTCATGAAGACGATATACGTACTCGGGTTCGTTGAGCCGTTCTTGTTCTTGTGCTGCAACTGTTCGTTCGTGAGCCCCGGCGTCGTGGATGCCATCGTGAGGGCGGTCACTGCAGCCGTGAATGCAGGCGCCGAGTTTGTCGTGCCGCTTGCTGTCAGGTTGTTGACGTAGCTGGTGACGCCGCTGGTGCCCCAGGCGAGCGCCGTCGGCGTCTGGGCGCTGGAATTGTAGGAGTCGGCGCCAGTGCGAACATACATGCTGTTGGGGTCGGCCGTGTTCAATTGTGCCGCCAAGTTCGCGGTAGCGATCTTCAGCGATTGAAGCTTGGTGTAATAATTGGTTTGCGTACCCGTGCAGGTACTATTGACGGTCTTGCCTTTCGAGTTGGTCGTCGTGCAGGCATATGTGTACGTCGTCGTCGGCTGCTCGGTGTTGACCGTGTCCGTTGGTTCGTCCATCGAGCCAGAACGGTCGAGAACGAAATACATGGACAGCGGATTCTTTTGCGTGGATGTATTGTTGCCACTGACCGACGTGCTCGATGCGCCGACATTCATCGTGGTGAGGCCTAGCATGCGGGTCATGCCGTTCACCGGCATCGCATAGGACGCGTTCACAACGACGGAATAGCTGGCATTGCCTGACGAATCGGTCGTTTTCGTCACCGTTGCGGTCGTGCCGGCCCTGAGTGCGCTGGTGGCACTCGCATCGCCGGCAAGATAATTCGACATCTGCCCGGTCACGAAGTCAGCGGCCAGTTGCTGGGCGTTGGATGTCGTCGCACTGCCATTGGCAAGTGCCGTTGCCGTGGCAAGGGCCGCCGCATCGGTCGCTTCCTGCAGTTGGCTGTCCGTTACAGCCATATTGGAAACATCGACCGCAACGCCAGCCGCGGCCGCGAGGACGGGAATGGCTAGCGCGGTCAATATGCCGAAATTGCCGGCGCGATCGCGCAAAAGATTTTGAATGCCACGGAATTTGCTCGAACAAGTGATCATCACGTCCGCCCAAAAAGTATATGCCCCAGAACCGCGACTATCGGCGAAAACTCTAAGGACGGCGTTGAGATGATCATTCGACTTTTAGCAAATGACGCGAATATTTCCGATTTAGGGTTGTATTCGAAACTACTGCTTTAATGGAATGACGTCGACGGCCTGCACCGTCTTCTGGGTTCCATAGCTCTTCAGCACACCGATAACAGGGGCGACGTCGGAATAGTCGCGGCCGTAGGCGACGACGATATGGTCGGTTCCGGCCGGGATATTGTTGGTCGGATCGAGCTCGATCCAGCCTGCCGTTTCGCCGCACCAGATGCGCACCCAGGCATGCATGGCATCGGCGCCTTCCAGCCGCTCCTTGCCGGGCGGCGGGATGGTGCGCAGGAAGCCGCTGACATAGCCGGCCGGAATGCCGAGGCTACGCAACGCGATGATCATGACATGCGCGAAATCCTGGCAGACGCCGCGTTTCAGGCGGAATGCCTCTTTCGGCGCGGTGTCGACCGTCGTCGCCTTGGGGTCGTAGAGGAAATCCTTGTGGATCTGGGCGCAGACGGCGTGGGCGATCTGCATCACCGTCAGATTGGTCGTCGCCCATTGCCGGGCATAGTCGGCGATCTCCGTCGTCTCCGGCAGACGCGGGCTTGTGCCGATGAAATGATGCGGCGAGGATGGCTCGATCGACCAGCAGTCGCTGATTTCATCCGGCAGTTTGGCAAGTACGGGCGAGAAGTCGGCGGAGACCGGCTGGCTCTCGACCTGCACCCGCGCCTGCATGCGGATGTCGAGCTTTTCATGGGGGTTGCGCACCAGGATCGAAGTCGCTGGATGCTGGAAAAAATCGGTGAAGTTCGACTGCTCGTCCGGATGGGGCGTGACTTTCAGCGAGCCGGCAATCAAGCGCTGGCGGTTGGCGAGCGACAGCGGTAGCACGCGCACGATATGACGCGCGCCGCTGGCCGGCACGTCGTAGATATAGCCCATGTGCAGCGAGAGGTCGTAAAGCATCACATCATCCGAGATAGGTCTGGGCCAGGAGATCGGAGAGATGCTCCAGCTCCCGTTCCAGCTTTTTGTAGACCTCGTCGTTCATGGCCTCCGGCGTCATAACGGCCAGGCCCGAATGCAGCCGCATGGCTTCGCGGTAGAAGGGCGACATCTGGCCGTTGACGAAGGCGTTCGGCAATTGCTCCACTTCCCGATGGATTTCGTTCATCTGGAAGAGAATCGAGCGCGGGTTAAGTGGATCGAGCGCCAGCAGATCGGTCACCGTCAACCGAGCGGTATTGACGTTGTAGCGGCGGCGATGGGTCATCACGCTGTCGCCGATTTCGAGCAGCATGTCGAGCGCGCCGTCGGGCGCCTCCGGGCCGGACATGTAGCCGAGCAGGCGCGTCATATGCAGTCCGCGCTCGATATAGCGGCCGAGCGACAGGAAGCGCCAGCCGGTGAAACGATACATGTTTTCATGCACGAGACCGGCAAAGCCCGCGAGCTTGCGCAGGAGGATCGTCATCGCGTGACTGGCGTCGTCGCCGGATTTGACCTTTTCCTTGAAGCGGCGGGCGGTCTTGGCGAGATCGTTCAGCGCCAGCCAGCCGTCCGGCGAGAAGCGGTCGCGGATGTTGCTGGCGGAATAGACGGCGCTGTCGATATTGCGCAGCAGGCTTTCCGGCACGGCTTCCTTGGTATCGATATCGACGGCGGCGAGATAGGCGCTGACAGCGGCAAGCAGCGGCTGAGTGGGGTCGGCGGCTTCGGCAAAGCGGCCGTGCCAGGCGCGCAGGATGCGCAAGGCCCCTTCGGCGCGTTCGATATAACGGCCGAGCCAGAAGAGGTTGTCAGCGGCGCGGCTCGGCAGGCTGCCGGGCATGTTGCGGGTGAAGGTCTCTTCGGCCGGCAGCAGCGTGTGGCGCTCAACCGGTTTGTCGGAAACGATCCAGACATCGGCGGCCGAGCCGCCGGACTGCATGGCGATGGCGGCAACATCGTCGCCGCTGCCGATACGGGCAAAGCCGCCCGGCATGATCTGCCAGCCGTTTTCGGTGCGGGCGGCAAAGACGCGCAGGCTCATCGGCCGCGGTAGCAGTTTGCCGTTTACCCAGGCAGGAGTCGTCGAGAGGGTGACGACCTCCTGGCCAACCAGCTTGTGGCCGTCCGTCCGCAGCCAGTCGGTAATCGATTCCTTGGCGGTGGTGCGCAGCGTCGAGCCTAGCACTGACTGGCCATTGTCGTCGAAGAAGGGCATGCAGGAATAGGCCGGGCCGATCACCATTTTTTCGATATGCGCGGCGACATGTTCGCGCTCGGTCTTTTGTCCGCACCACCAGGTAGCGATCGACGGCAGCTTCAGGTCCTCGCCACGCAGATGCCGGCAGATGGTGGGCATGAAGGCGAGCAGGGCGCGGGTTTCCAGAATGCCCGAACCGAGCGCGTTGACGATGGTGACGGTTTGCGCCCTCAGCGCCTCGACCATGCCAGGCGTGCCGATATGGGATTGCTGATTGAGCTCCAGCGGGTCGGCATAGGATGCATCGAGGCGGCGCCACAGCACGCTGATCGGCCTCAAGCCCGCGACGGTACGCACCATCAGTTGATCGTTGACGACGGTAATGTCCTCGCCTTCGAGCAGCATGAAGCCGAGGTAGCGAGCAATATAGGCGTGTTCGTAGTAGGTCTCGTTGGCGGGCCCCGGCGTCAAGACGGCAATGCGGTCGGTCGTGCCGCGCTTTGCACCCTGCAACGCGTCGCGGAAGGCGCCGAAGAAGGATGCGAGACGATGCACTTTTGTCTCTGCATAGATATCGGAGAAAGCGCGCGTGGTGGCGACGCGGGTCTCCAGCGCGAAACCGGCACCCGACGGAGCCTGGGCACGATCGGCCAGCACCCACCAATTGCCGTCCGGACCACGGCCGATCTCGAAGGCCAGGAAGTGGAGATAGTGCCCGTTCGCGGGTTTGACACCGGCGAGCGGCCGCAGGAATTCCGGGTTGGCGGCGATCAGCGCCGGCGGCAGCAAGCCTTCGTTGACCAGCCGGTTATCGCCATAGATATCGGCGATGACCTCCTCCAGCAGATCGGCGCGTTGCTGCAGGCCGGCCGACAGCGTCTGCCATTCGCGCTCGTCGATCAGAACGGGAATGTGCGAAATCGGCCAGTTGCGTTCGCTGACGCCGGCTGCTCCATAGGCGCGGTAGAAAACGCCAGCGTCGCGCAGATAGCGGTCGGCACGGGCGAAACGTTCCAGGAGTTCCCTTTCCGGCATGCGCGCGAGCGCGGCCAGCAGATTTTGCCAGACCGGCCGTACCGCTCCGGTATTGTCGACCATTTCGTCGGCGACGCCGGGCATGGCGGAATAGGCAAACGCCGGATCGTTGCCGATGCCAGCCCTTACCTCGTCCCGCCGTTCCGTCGCTGGTTTCTTCCCCACCATGCGTATGCCCGTTTCAAACTCCTATCGGCCGCCTCAGATCGAGCGTCAGCGGAAATTCTCCCGACACTGATTCTGTGCGCAGATTATAACCGCCCGCCGTATGTCCCCAAGGTTCGAATCGCGCCAAACGCCGCGCTTCGGCCTCATTGCCATTGACAGGGAAGGTGTCATAGTTCCGGCCGCCGGGATGGGCAACATGATAGATACAGCCGCCGATCGAACGCTTCGACCATGTATCATAAATGTCGAAGGTCAGAGGTGTATCGATCGGCAGAACCGGGTGCAGGCCCGAGGCCGGATGCCAGGCCTTATAACGGACGCCGGCGATGGAAACGCCCGAGGCGCCCGTGGGCGTCAGCGGCACGGCGCGGCCGTTGCAGGCGACGACATAACGCGAGGGATTGTTGGTTTCGAACCGCACCTGCAGCCGCTCCACCGACGAATCGACATAACGGACGGTGCCGCCGATCGCGCCTTCCTCACCCATGACATGCCAGGGCTCCAAGGCCTGGCGCAGTTCCAGCTTGCTGCCTTCGTATTCGACTTCGCCGCAGAAGGGGAAACGGAATTCGAGCTGCGCCTGGAACCATTCGGGACGAAGGTCGAAGCCGTTTTCCCGAAGATCCGTCAGCACATCGAGGAAATCCTGCCAGATATGATGCGGCAGCATGAAGCGGTCGTGCAGCGCGGTGCCCCAGCGGACGAACTTGCCGTCGATCGGATTGCGCCAGAAACGGGCGATGAGGGCGCGGACCAGCAATTGCTGGGCAAGGCTCATGCGGGCGTTCGGCGGCATTTCGAAGCCACGGAGTTCCACCAGGCCAAGGCGGCCGGTCGGTCCATCCGGGGAAAACAGCTTGTCGATGCAGATTTCCGAGCGGTGCGTGTTGCCGCTGACGTCGGTCAGAAGGTTGCGGAACAGGCGGTCGACGAGCCAGGGCAGCGGCGGGATGCCGCGACCGGGTGCCGGCACCTGCGCCAGCGCGATCTCCAGTTCGTAGAGGCTGTCGTGACGTGCCTCGTCGATGCGCGGCGCCTGGCTGGTTGGGCCGATGAACAGGCCGGAGAAGAGATAGGAGAGCGAGGGGTGGCGCTGCCAATGCAGCACCAGGCTCTTCAAAAGGTCCGGCCGGCGCAGGAACGGGCTGTCGTTCGGATTGGCGCCGCCGACGACGACGTGGTTGCCGCCGCCGGTGCCGGTGTGGCGGCCGTCGATCATGAATTTGTCGGTGCCGAGGCGCGTTTGCCGGGCCTCTTCATAGACCGCGGTGGTGATATCGACACATTCCTGCCAGCTCGAAGCCGGATGAATGTTGACTTCGATCACGCCGGGATCGGGAGCGACGCGGATCACGTTGATGCGCTCGTCCTGGGGTGGCGGATAGCCTTCGATGTGAACAGGCAGGTTCAGGGCCGCGGCCGCGCGTTCGGCGGAGGCGACGAGGTCGAGGTAATCCTCCACGCTGACCGTCGGCGGCATGAAGATGCAGAGGCGCCCGTCGCGCGGCTCGACCGAGATCGCGGTGCGGACATAGCCGCCGATCTCGTCGATCGATTGCGGCATGGTCGGCTGCTGGCCGGCAAAGGGCTGGAAATGGGCGGCTTGCAGCGGCCGGCCCTTGTCCTGACCGTAATCCGGCAGTGCCTCGCGCGGGATCGTCGGGTCCATCGGGTTGATGTAGGGATATTGCGATGCCGGTATCCAGTCGAGCGAATTCAGCGGCAGGCGATAGCCGACCGGGCTGTCGCCGGGCATGAGGAAGATGCGGCCGCGGCGGGTGCGCCATTTCTCACTGACCCAGCGACGACCGCTGGCGCGCGCATTCCAGGCCTGTACCGGCAGAATATAGCCCGTCGGTCGCGTCAGCCCGCGCTCGAAGACGCGGGCCATGCGTGAGCGTTCCTCCGGATCCTTCAGCTTCGAGTTGGACGGGTCGACATTGTCGGGCAGGTTCGCTTCCTTGACCAGCCATTCGGCCGGGTCTTCGAAAGCCGGCGCCACGTAGTCGGGCTCGATATCGAGCTCGCCGGCGATCGCCGTCAGGAGGCGACCGGCATCGTCCTCGGTAACGCTGTAGTTGCGGCCCTCGTTGGCGATCAGGTCGGGGTTCGACCAGATCGGCAGGCCGTCGCGCCGCCAGTAGAGCGAGAAGGTCCAGCGCGGCAGGCTTTCGCCAGGATACCATTTGCCCTGGCCGTAATGCAGAAAGCCATTCGGTGCGAAGTGTTCGCGCAGGCGTCGGATCAGATTATCGGCCTTTTCGCGCTTGGTCGGGCCGACCGCGGCTGTGTTCCATTCATCGGACTGGAAGTCGTCGATCGAGACGAAGGTCGGCTCGCCGCCCATGGTCAGGCGCACGTCGTCTTGCCTGAGGATGGTGTCGACCTTTTCGCCGAGCGCGTTCAGAGCTTCCCAGCTTTCATCGGAGAAGGGCTTGGTGATGCGCGGATGCTCGGCAACGCGGGCAACCGTCATGTCGAAATCGAATTCGGTCTTGGCCTCACCGAAATAACCGCCGGAGATCGGTGCCGCGTTGCGGTAATGCGGTGTGGCGGCGAGCGGAATATGGCTCTCGCCGGTCAGCAGGCCTGAGGTCGGGTCGAGACCCACCCAGCCGGCGCCGGGAAGATAGACCTCCGCCCAGGCATGCAGGTCGGTAAAGTCGTGTTCCGTACCCGAGGGCCCATCGAGCGCCTTCAGATCCGGCGTGAGCTGAATGAGATAGCCGGAAACGAAGCGTGCGGCGAGGCCGAGATGGCGGAGAATCTGGACGAGCAGCCAGCTCGTATCGCGACAGGAGCCCTTTGCCTTTTCCAGCGTCTCTTCCGGCGTTTGTACGCCGGTTTCCAGGCGGATGACGTAGCCGATTTCATGCTGCAGCCGCGCATTGAGGCCGACGATCATGTCGACGGTGCGCTGTTCGGAGCGGTCGAGGGTTGAAAGGAAAGCGGCAAGGCGCGGCCCCGGCTCCTCCGGCTTCATGTAGATCGACAGATCTTCGCTGATAGTCTCGGGATAGTCGAAAGGCCACTTAGTCGCTTCCTCTTCGACGAAGAAGTCGAAGGGATTGTAGACCGTCATATCGGCAACGAGATCGACCTCGATCTTCAACTCGGTCACCGGATCGGGAAAGACGAAGCGGGCGAGATAATTGCCGTAGGGGTCCTGCTGCAAATTCACGAAATGATTTGATGGCGTCACCTTCAGCGAATGACTGAGGACGCGTGTCTTGGAATGCGGAGCGGGTTTCAGGCGAATGATTTGAGGGCCGAGGCGGACCGGGTTGTCGTATTTATAATGGGTGAGATGATAAATGCTTGCTTTGATCGCCATATTTTCTCTTTGCCTAGCTCGCAACGTTGTGCGGCATTTGCTGTTCCCACCGGCAGTGTGTGCAATGCAGCGGAAGAATGCAAGGCGTCTCGGCAGTCAATCAGGGCCGTTCCATAGGGTGTCAAAAATAAAAGCGGCGGGCTTTCGCCCACCGCTTTGAAATCGATGCCGTCGAAAACCTCAGCTTCTGCCGAATTCATCGACCAGGCGGATGATGTCGTCTTCGCCGAGATAGGAGCCCGTCTGAACTTCGATCAATTCCAGCAGGATCTTGCCGGGGTTGGAAAGGCGGTGCACTTCGCCGAGCGGGATATAGACCGACTCGTTTTCGCGCAGCATCTGCACGTGCTCGCCGACCGTCACCTCCGCCGTGCCCTTGACGACGATCCAGTGTTCCGAACGGTGATGATGTTTCTGCAGCGACAGCTTCTTGCCGGGCAGAACGAAGATGCGCTTCACCTGGAAACGTTCGCCGTTCAGCACCGAGGTATAACCGCCCCAGGGGCGATAGGACGTCGGATGGGTCTCGGTGAGCTTGGCCGTCGTCTTCTGGCTGGCGAGCAGCTTCACCAGCTTGCCGACTTCCTGGCTGTCCTTGAGATGGCCGACATAGACGGCGTCTTCGCTGGCGATGACGGCGACGTCTTCCATCCCCTGCACGGCGAGATGGACACCATGCGTCATGACGAGCGAATTCTTGGTGTTGATCAGCGTCGTGTCGCCGGCAGCCACGTTGCCGTTATCGTCGCGCTTGCCGGTCTTCCAGACCGAATCCCAGCTTCCGAGATCCGACCAGGTGAAGGGCGAGGGAACGACGGCGGCATTCTCCGTCTTTTCCATCAGTGCATAGTCAATGGAAATATCGGGGCTTTTGACGAAGGCTTCTGCGTCGAGGCGGGTGAAATCGAGGTCGCGCGTCGACTTGGCAATAGCCTTGGCGGCGGCCTTTTCGACTTCCGGTGCGTATTCGTGCATCTCGGCGAGAAGCTGGCCGGCGGAGAACATGAACATGCCGGAATTCCAGTAGAACCCGCCGCTGGCGACCATCGCCTCCGCCTTTTCCAGGGCAGGCTTTTCGACGAAACGCTTGACGGCATGCGCACCGGTCGAAAGCTCCTTGCCGCTCTCGATATAGCCGTAGCCGGTCGCCGGCTCGGTCGGTGTAATGCCGAAGGTCACGAGCTTGCCTTCCAGCGCCGTATCGCGGGCAGTTCGAACGCAATCGAAATAGGTGCCGTTGGCGTCGATCTCGTAATCGGAGCCGAGGACGTGCATCGTGGCGTCCTGGCCGAAAAGTTCGCTGACGAGCGTGGCGGCGGCGGCAACGGCGGCAGCCGTGTTGCGGGCAACCGGCTCCAGCAGGACGGCAGCCAGCTTCAGCCCGAGTTCACGCGCCTGTTCGGCAACGAGGAAGCGAAATTCTTCGTTGGTGAGGACGATCGGGGCTTCGTAAAGTTCGGGATCGGAGACGCGCGTCAACGTGCTCTGAAAGAGCGTCTTGTCGCCGATGAACTGGATGAACTGCTTTGGCGCAGAGGCACGCGACAGCGGCCATAACCGTGTTCCCTTGCCGCCGGCCATGATCACTGGGACGATTTTGGCTGCCATATCTGCCTCTCTCCTACACACTTTACTGAAGAACGCTTCGCGGACATCTGCAATATATGCGATCGCCACCTGCGTCCCTTGAACAATTGGCTTTCGCCATTGCGATATTTTTCAGGAAAACACCAGCGCGAATTTACCATCAACTCCGAACATTCCCCGATCTTAGTGAGGAAATTCTAACAATCAAAGTTATGCTTCGGTTGAGAGACCAGATACGTGTTGTGGGATTTTCCGCCGAAAGATGTAGGCGTTGCCGCGATTTCTATGCGGCAACGCCAGGGAATCATCTTGTCAGGCCTTGGCTCTGTCGCGGGGCTCTTCATCGGCCGGATCATGCGTGGTGCCGTTGCGCTTGTTGTAGCGGATCGACGACCAGAGCGAGACGCCGATCAAAGCCGCGCCGCCAAGGCCAGTGACGACCTCGGGAATATGCATAAGCGTTTGCACATACATGATCACCGAGAGAATCAGGATGGCGTAGAAGGCGCCATGCTCGAGGTAACGATAGTGGGCGAGCGTACCCTTTTCTACAAGCATGACCGTCATCGAGCGAACATACATGGCGCCGATACCGAGGCCGATAGCGATGATGAAGAGGTTTTGGGTGAGTGCGAAAGCGCCGATGACACCGTCGAATGAGAAGCTGGCGTCGAGGATTTCCAGATAGAGGAATGCTCCGAAGCCACCCCTGGCGGCAGCGCTCATCGTCTTTTGCGAGGCATCCAGAAAGCCACTGAGGACCTCGACCAGAAGGAAGGTCAGGAGACCGTAGACGGAGGCATAGAGGAATGTGGTCGCATCCTCGCCACCGAGCAGGGAGGAAAAGACTAGGACGAGGATCAGCACGAAGGCGATTTCGATGCCCTTGATGGTGGCGAAATGCGCCATCGCCTTCTCGACAAAGGCGATCCAGTGCACATCCTTCTCGCGATCGAAGAAATAGGTGAGGCCGACCATCATCAGGAAGGTGCCGCCGAAAGCGGCGATGGGCAGATGCGCGTCATGCATGATCGCGGCATATTGCTCCGGTTCGGCAGCCGCGAGCTTCAGCGCCTCCCAGGGATTGATATGGGCGGCGATGGCGACGATCGCCAGCGGAAAGACGATTCGCATGCCGAAAACGGCGATGACGATGCCCCAGGTCAAAAAGCGGTGCTGCCAGACCGGCGTCATCTCTTTCAGCTTGTTGGCATTGACGATGGCGTTGTCGAACGAGAGCGATATCTCCAGCACGGCCAGCACCAGGCAGATGAAAAAGGCCGTTGCCAGGCCGCCGAAGGTGCCGGTCATGTTCCAGCCGAGCACTCCGCCCAGGATGAGACCTGCGATGGTGACGATGAAGGCCCAGCCGAAATAGCCGAGCATGGATTTGGAGGAAGAGGACGTCATGGGCGTACCTCCTCAAAAGCGGAAAAAATGTATCCGGACGCGAGGCATAGTCGCATGCCAGAGACGGCATGCCTGCGAGGCATGGTCAGTGTATTCATGAAAAGAAATCCGCCGGCTCATCTGCAGGCGGTACCGACATCGCGAGAGCGCCGTTAAAACTCTCGCCAGAGGGGCCCGGCACCAAAGTTCAATCCGCAGCCGATGTCAGAAGGCGCGGAGATACCACCATTAGTTAGTGAAATTGCGGTTCCCGTCAAGAGGCGCGGCGGATCGACGCTGCCGCATTCCCCAGGATAGAAATTTCCGGAACCAAACGGGAAAGAGGAGCGTTTGGGCTTGAGGCGGGCAGGGCGATGTCCGTTGCAGGACTGATCCCAGAAGCGGATTGATTGTCGGATAGAGAGCAGCGGACAAGGAGGACCTCTCATGAGCCCCCATCCTATTCATCATAGACCGAAAGAAGCAAAGCCGGAGCCGAGCCGGCAGAAACGGACGCGTTCGAACGTCCTTCGTCAGGCGCAGGTATTGCCGCCGCACAATGTCGATTTGACGCTGCAACCTGCAACGCATGAAGATGTTCATGTGCCGGCCCATGTCAGCGGCGCTGACCTGTCGCGGGAGGCACCTGGCGACGCCAATCACGGCGGGAAACACAAAGGCCGCTCAAAATAAAAGCTGGAAGCCGGATATTTTTTGAGGCTCCGGGTCTCATGGCCCGGGGCGCGGCTTTGCTTATTTGCCGTGCGGCGGTTTGCCGTTCGACAGGAAGCTGGCGGCAAAGCTCAGCTCGGTCGATTTCGCCGAACATTCGATGGCGACGGGTTTGCCCGAATACGGATTGGCGAAGGTGCAGGTGCCCTTGGCGCCGACCTGGCCGGTCATCTTGTTGCCGGCGCCCGTGGAGATGACTTCGATCGGCAATTGCGCGGTTCCCTTCGTCGCGCCGGGCTTGATACCGCGGCCGTTGCCCTGGAAGCCAAGCATCTTGCCGCCGGATGAAAAGATGAACGTCACCGAGCCATCCGGCCCCGTGACGCTGGCGATCTCACCCTTGCAGCCTTTCGAGGCATCGAGCTTGCCCACGACGAGCTTGGAACAGGTGCCGCTGACCACCACCGCGCCGGGCGCCGGAAAATTTTGTGCGGCGGCGTCAGCCGCAACGGTCATCACTGTCAGTCCAATAGCAAGGCCTGCGAATCGCATGAATGGGTCCTTTCGAAGCCCTCGCAGTTTGCCGATCGAAATGTGGCAGTCAATCCCGAAGCACTAATGTGCCGACGTAGGAAGGCGCCGGTCACTCCGGCACGAGCGTGCCGATCAGTTGCAGCAGTGCATTCTGCCGGTTGCCGCCGCCGGCCAGGAATTCATAGAGCGTCATCTTCTTTTCGCTGCCACCGTCGACGAGATAGTCGGACTGGCGGATGACGAAGACCTCGCCGCTGTCGGTGTCCCGGGCGAGGTGGAACAGATATTCGTCGCCGTTGGGCTTGTGGTTTTTATAGAACTGCTTCTTCACGATCGCCATTCTCGTCCTCCCGTACGATCAATGCTTTGGCGTGACAGTAGTGTGACAGCGCGACCGGAAGTCAAGCGATTTGCGGGTGAAACTTCTGCTTGCCTGCCCGACGGTGACGCGTTCAAGCGCCGAACATCAGCATGTGATTGGATATCAACGAAAAGACGATTATCCTCAACCCTCGCGATCGAGAATTCGATGCGCCATGAGCGAGAGGTCAAAGCAAATGAGAATGATGTTAGCGTTAGGGGCCATGTTAAGCCTCGCTTGCGTCTCTGCAGGCGAAGCACCCTCGAACTACCAGTCATACCAGGGCATTCGCGCCGATAGCGATCCCGTGCTTCTAGCGCGATATGACAGGGCTCTGCACTATTGTGAACCCGAAGCCTACTCCTGGTATCGGGGCTCCCCCGATCCCAACAGCAGCATGTACATCCTGGCATTGAGAAGTTGCTTGTATCGGCACAGCTTTATAGACCGCGGCGCCTACGCCTATCCGAACACGGCGGTATTCCAGCATTTCCTGGATCGCTAAACGGTCAAGACTTTTTCGCACGCGGAAGCGCCTTTCCCTCACCGGGAGGGCGCTTTTTTCATAGAGGCGTCTTTGCTTCTCGCGCTGCGATCGACCTCAGGCGCCCAAAATCGCATTAATCTCAGCGATCAGCGTCGCGTAAGTTTCGATATGCCGCTGGTATTCCGCCCTGATCTCGTCGGTTATTTCCTTCAGCGGCCCGTCACCTTCCTGACGGAAATGGCGTATGTCCTTATCCTCCAGCGAGCGAAGCTGCTCTTCATGCTCCTCGATTTTGCGCTCATAGTTGTTTCGAAGCTTGGTGAGATCCATTGCATCCTCCATAAGTCATGCTGATGCAGCTAAATCAATCGTGTCCGCGCCCGCGGTACTTCGTCGGAATGCCTGCCGTCTCATGGCATTGCGCCAGGGTTTCAAGCCATGCTGCCAAGCCTTCGGGCACTTCAGCGTTTCCAGCCTCCATCGCTTCCACCCAAGACAAGTCGCATTGCAGAGCGCTCGCCAGGTTGAGCGGCGTCCAGCGGATATGCAGAAGGCATTCGGTGAACCGGGCTGGGGTCATAGCAGACATCCATTCTATTCTGTTCAGAGGGTGACACGACCAATCAGCAAGTCAAGCGCTCTCCAAGGTCAAGCATAGCAGCGGAATGCGCGCTTCTGGTGGCAGAACTCTGAACGCTATTGAGGTGCGATGTACCTTGGGGCCTTTATGCGAAAAGGGCTCAGCGATTTCTCGCTAAGCCCTTGAAAAGGATGGTGGGCGTGACAAGGATCGAACTTGTGACCCCTACGATGTCAACGTAGTGCTCTCCCGCTGAGCTACACGCCCATCCGATGGCGGCGCATAGATCACAAAACCTTGGTAGCCGTCAATAGGCTTTTTTTCGGTTTTGTGACGTTGCCGCCGGAAGCCTTAGGCGGCAAGGAGTTTGTTGACTTCGTCGACCAGCTCGCGCAGGTGGAAAGGCTTGGAAAGTACCTTGGCATCCTTCGGCGCTTTCGAATCGGGGTTCAGCGCGACAGCGGCGAAGCCGGTGATGAACATCACCTTCAGATCCGGATCGAGCTCGGTGGCGCGGCGCGCCAGTTCGATGCCATCCATCTCCGGCATGACAATGTCGGTAAGCAGCAGCGAAAAGGGCTCCTCGCGCAGCCGGTCGTAGGCGCTTGCTCCATTGTCAAAGGACAAGACCTTGTAGCCGGCCTTTTCCAGCGCCTTCACAAGGAACCGACGCATGTCGTTGTCATCTTCGGCAAGGAGTATCTTCTGGGTCATCATCTGTTCGCTAATCAACTTCTGTCTTGTTGGACTTGTCCAGCGTCCAACTTAGTCGTTGGCCGTAAACAAGCGGTGAATGGTCGGGTCAGGACAAAGCCATTCGCGTTCGTCCGTTGCAGCATAATCGCCTCCCAAGACCGCTTCGCTGTCTTAAGGATCGTGCTTTCGGGCATTTCCGTAGCGGCCCTTTGTATAAGGCCATTTTGCTTAAGTTAGTATGGACTTGCGGGCGAGCAACTGGCAACATGGATGCTGCGACAAGTTGTTGACATGGTAAAGACGTTGATGTCCGCAGAAATGCGTAATTTCGAGATTTTTGAGGTATCGGAGCCCGTCTCTCAGACAATTCCCTTTGTCTACAGCTCGCCCCATAGCGGCCGCATCTATCCACCGGATTTTATCGCCCAGTCCCGCCTGCAGGGCATCGCCATTCGCCGCTCGGAAGATCATTATGTCGATGAGCTGTTTTCGGCGGCAAGCGCTCTCGGCGCGCCGCTGCTGCTCGCCAATTTCCCGCGCGCCTATATAGATGTCAACCGCGAGCCCTATGAGCTCGACCCGCGTATGTTCGACGGCGTGTTGCCGCCCTATGCCAACATCAATTCGCTGCGAGTCGCCGGCGGTCTCGGCACCATTCCGCGCATCGTTGCCGAAAACATGGAAATCTACGCCCGCCGGGTGCCGGTCGAGGATGCGCTGAGGCGCATCGATACGATCTACAAGCCTTACCATGCGACGCTGCGCCGGTTGATTGCCCGCACCCATGTCAAATTCGGCTTCGGCGTTCTGGTCGACTGCCATTCCATGCCGGGCAATATCCGCATCGCCGGCAGCAATGTGCGACCCGATTTCATCCTTGGCGACCGCTACGGAACGAGCGCCTCGGCGGACCTGTCGCGCGCCGCCATGCAGATTCTCGACGAGCTCGGCTTTAACGCCGTGCGCAACAAGCCCTATGCCGGCGGCTTCATCACCGAGCATTATGGCCGCCCCTCCCGTGGACTTCATGCCCTGCAGATCGAGGTTAACCGCTCACTCTACGTCGATGAAACGACGCTGGAGAAACGGTCGGATTTTGGTGCCGTCGCCGCAGCCATCACCCTGTTCATGAAGCGCATGGCCGAGCATGTGGAATCCTACGCAGGCGATCCGGCGCTGGCGGCGGAGTAGGGGGTATCTCGCCCCTTGCGGGCGAGAAAGCAAAATCAGCATTTAGCTTTAGCTAAGTGCTGATTTTGCAAGAGAGGGGGTAGGTCAGGGCGCGCTTAGTCTCTGAATAGAGTCAGCAAGAAACGGACCCCCGCTCTGGCAATTTCAATGGCTTAGAAATTGCGCTAGGCTGTTGAATATGCAGCGCGTCCGGTATCGCAATTCCTAAACCAATGAAATTGCTTTCTCGCCCGCCAAGGCTGAGATCGAGCGCATCTGCCGCGCCATTCCCATGAAACAAATAGGCCGGACAAAAAAGAACCGCGCTTGTGGCGCGGCTAAGTCTAGGGAGGAAACACCCAAGGAGGGTATTTACAGTCAGAAGACTGTAAGGGGATATTGCTGTTGCATTGCACAAATGTCAAGCAGATTATTGCGGTGCAAAATATTTAGGCAATCGCTGGATTTCTGCCTGATCTCCGGGCAATCCGCCTCTCGCAACGGCATTTGGTTTGCTTCGCCGCGTTTATGCGCTATGACTTCGCCCGTCCCGTCATTTATCCGGATCGACCATGCTTCCTGATCGTGCCTTCTTCTATCGTCTGGCCGAGGCGGCCAAGGCTGAGACCCTGCCGCGCTTTCGCGCCGGCGTCGACGTGGTTAACAAGGAGGCTCAGGGGTTCGACCCGGTAACCGAGGGCGACCGCGCCGCCGAAGTGGCGATTCGCACCTTGATCGAGGCGGAGTTTCCCGACCACGGCATCCTGGGCGAAGAGCACGGCGATGTCGGTCTGGATAGGGAACATGTCTGGGTGATCGATCCGATCGATGGTACCCGGGCCTTCATTTCCGGTGTGCCTGTCTGGGGGACGCTGATCGGCCTGCAGAAAAACGGACGCGCCGTCATGGGCATGATCGACCAGCCGTTTACGGGCGAGCGCTATTTCGCCGACGGCAACGGCTCGACCTATTCCGGCCCGGAAGGCGAAAGGCGGCTGCTGGTTCGTGATTGCGGCAGCCTGTCGAATGCCATTCTCTTCACCACTTCGCCGCATCTTTTCGTCGGCAAGGAGTTGGCAAAATATCGCGAGATTGAGAGCCAGGTGCGCCTGTTCCGCTACGGCACGGATTGCTATGCCTATGCGCTGCTCGCCGCCGGTCACGTCGATCTCGTCATCGAAAATTCGCTGAAGCCCTACGATGTCGGCGGCATTATCCCCGTCATCGAGCAGGCGGGCGGCATCATCACCACCTGGGACGGCGGTCGGCCGGAAAAGGGCGGCACGATCATCGCCGCCGGCAGCCGCGCGGTCTATGATCAGGCAATGGCGATCCTGTCGCGCTAGCTATACGTTTTCGGGTTCGCGATCCCGCTCTAAATCCCCACTCCCGCCATATCCGTATTCGCCTCGGCATCGCTGCCGGGGATGAAGGCGTTGATGGCGGCGAGGGCGGCGTTGCGATAGACGTCCCGCTCCTGAAGAATCTCGTGTTTGGCGCCGTGAATAGGCACGAGCTGCGCTGCGCGGAAATAGCGCGACAATCGTTCCTGGTCGGCATAGGGCACGACGCCGTCGCGGGTCGGCGCGATCAACACGGTCGGAATGGTGATGGAAAAGAGATGTTCGGGCGTGTTGACGCGATCGATCGCGCGGAATGCTTCCAGCAGCCAGCGCGCCGTCGGCGGTCCCAAGGTGAGCTGCGGGTAGGCCGTTGCGATGGCGATATTGCGCCGATAACGCAGCTCGTCCGTCGTCAACGGATTTTCCGGAAACGGCTTTTCCTTGATAGTTTTGCTGAACTGCATCCGGCCAAGACCAAGAGCGCAGACTATGCCGGAGAGAGAGCGGATGAGGCCGGGCGAGACGCCGTGGCCGGTGAGGCCAACGAAGGGCGCCGACAGCACCATGCGCTCGATCCGGGTCGCAAGCCGCGGCGCCGCCGACAATGCGATCAGTCCACCGGTCGAGTGCGCCAGCAGGAAGAACGGCAGGCGCGTATCCGGCAGCACGATCTTGTCGAGAAAGGCGGTCAGGTCACGCTCATAGTCCGAGAAGCGTCTGACATGTCCGCGCAGCGGGTCCTTCAACAGCCGCTCGGAGCCGCCTTGGCCGCGCAGATCGAAGGTTGCGACCCAGAGACCCTTTTTGGTCAAGTCGCGGATCGTTTCGAAATATTTCTCGATGAACTCGTTGCGACCCTGCATCAGCACCACGGTGCCCTTGGCGACCGGCTGCTCGCAGCGGAAGACGACGTAGCGCAGCTTTCGCCCGTCAAATGACTCGAAGAACCCCTCGGTGCGGTTTTCCGGCACCGGATTGTCTGGAGTGGAATAGAGGATCGAATCCATGACGATGTCGCGCCCCGCTGAAGGGATGTCCTCCTCAAGGGGATAACGCAGGTGTAGGGAATTGCAACTGCTTTGTTGGCGGCGGTATGCCTCCATCTGCGTCTCCGATAGCACTATCGTTTTTCTCCGTTTCCCCTCCTTGCGCGTCTCTGCGAGTTCTCGGCCGTGGTCATCCGTATGGGAATGAAAGACATGGCAATTGCTGAAATCGTGAATTCAAGAATTCTTATTGTTGGCGGCAGCTCTGGAATGGGCTTGGCGCTGGCGAAACGCTCGCTCGCCGTCGGTGCCGAGGTCATCATCGTTGGGCGGAACGCGGACAAACTGAAGCGCACCGGCGCGGAATTCCAAAATCCGGCACTTTCCACGATCGCGACCGATATCACGCAGGAAGGCCAGGTTGCCGATCTATTCGAGCGGGTCGGTCGGCTCGACCATATCGTGAGCACAGCCGCCGATATCGAAGGTGCTTATGAGCTGCTGCCCTCGCTGGATCTCAAAGCTGCGCAAAAGGTTGTGGAAAGCAAATTCTACGGACCGCTATTGCTGGCGAAATATGGCGCGCCAGCACTCTCTCCAACTGGCTCCATCACCTTCACATCCGGTATCGCGGCCTATCGTCCAGCGGCGCGAGGGTCGGTTGTTGCCGCCGTCAATGCGGGCTTGGAAGGGCTGGTCCGGGCGCTCGCGGTCGAGTTGGCGCCAATCCGTGTGAATGCCGTTTCGCCCGGCTGGGTCGACACACCGATCTGGACGCTCGTTGCCGGCGACAAGAAGGACGAGACGCTGAACGCCATGGCAAAACGGCTGCCGGTTGGGCGCGTAGGACAACCGGAAGATATCGCCGACGCCATCAGTTTCCTGATGGGCAATGCTTTCACAACGGGAACGATACTGCATGTCGAGGGCGGGCACCGGTTGGTTTAGCGGGTACGAAACCGTTGCTTTCGGCTGCCAGCAACAATTTCAAGGCTGGGGGCTGAACACGCCTGCGCCGCCAAATCATCACAAGCGACGCTGTCCGGGTTGGGCCGGGCCAGGGCAGCTCGTTGATTTCGCCGCGATCGAGGGCGTCGGCGACCGCAAGCCGCGGAACCAGGCTCATCCCTGTACCGGCTGCCACGAGCCGGGCAATTGTACCGATGCTGCCGACTTCGGCGGCGAGTTTCGGTGCCGCTATCCCAGCCTCGTCGAAGACCTTGTCGAACAGGTGTCGATAGATGCAACCGGCCTCGGTTGCGACGAAGCTCGTAGAAGCAAGCGCAGCCAAATCGCCTCCTTTCGATAAGGATTCCTGCCCAGGAGGCGCGATAAGAACCAATGGCTCCGCCGATATCATCCGCTTCGCCAGGCGTTGTCAAAACAGAAGGCGACATCGATCTCGCCGTCTTCGACCTTCCGCAATAGATCGCCGCTGCCTGCAACTTTCAGCCGCAGATTGACATCAGGATGATTGCTTTGAAAAGCCGCCAGCCATTGCGGAAGCCTCACGGAAGCAATCGTCTCCAGTGCGCCGATCGTCACCGTTCCCGCGGTGCGCCCCGAGGCTGCCTCGACGGCCGCACGCGCCTCGTCCGCCATCATCAGAATTTCTTCGGCATAGGGTCTCAGTGCTTCGCCCGCTGCCGTGAGTTCCAAGCCCGATCTCAACCGAATAAAGAGCTTAGTGCCCAGTTCGGTTTCGAGCGACTGGATTTGATCGCTCACGCTCGATTGCGCGAGA
This sequence comes from Rhizobium sp. NXC24, assembly GCF_002944315.1. Lineage (NCBI taxonomy): Bacteria > Pseudomonadati > Pseudomonadota > Alphaproteobacteria > Hyphomicrobiales > Rhizobiaceae > Rhizobium > Rhizobium sp. NXC24. Next base: position 3,326,919 of record NZ_CP024311.1, on the reverse strand, counting down.
TTCACCTCCTCGGCCGCACGAGTGAAATTCCGATTTCGGGCAACCGCCAGGAATGTCTTGAGTAGTCTCGGATGCATTGAGCCGTGCCGAAGTGGGATCAGAACAAGCGTCACCAAATGAGGAGGCAGCGCCGAGGCGACGCAACGATATCGATTTTGTCACCGCCAACAGATTACGAAACGGTCGTATAGAAGGTCAACGGGGCCGAGCCATCGGCGTCGCCCTCAAGTCTTCGGTGTCGTACCGCGGCGCTCGAGTGCTGTTTTGCGAATGATGTCGGCGATCTCCGGGCTGCTGCTGGACAGCATCTGGAAGTCGGCGGAATAGAGCGAGAGGAGCGAGACCTCGGTGACGGCGCTGACGGTTGCCGAGCGGGGTTCGCCGCTGATCAGCGCCATCTCGCCGAAGAAGCTGCCGGAGCCGAGCTCCACCGGATGTGGTGTCGCGACGCTGACGCGGCCTTCGACGATGAAAAACATCTGATCGCCCGTGTCGCCCTTGCGGCAGATTGCGGTGCCCGCCGGTACGACGCGCGGCCTCAGCGCCCGTACGATCTCGATCAGTGCGGCAGAACCAAGTTTTTGGAACAGCGGCACGGCCGCAACCAACTGCCAATTGCGCACGAAGTCCTGGCGGCGGACCTCTTCGTAGAAGCCGGTGGCGAGGATGCCGGCCCAAAGGGCAAAGATGCCGATGCCGCTCATCATAACCAGTCCGGCGAGAACGCGGCCGGCGAAGCTTTGCGGAATCTCGTCGCCGTAGCCGGTGGTCGATAAGGTCACTACCGCCCACCACATCGCCAGGGGTATGCTGCCGAACTTGTCGGGCTGGACATCGCGCTCGATGACATAGGCTGCGAGTGCCGCGCCGAATAGAACAATGCCGAAGATCGAAGTGACGCCGATCAGGTTGGGCGCCTCTTTAGTGAGGACCCTGCCCAATAGTCGGAAGAAGTTCGAGCCGCGCAGGGGTTTCAGCAGCCAGATGGCACAATAGAGGCTTTGGTCGCGGCCGCCGACGAACAGGAACGCAGCCATGGGGATGAGAACGGCGAGCACATCGACGACTATTTCCGGCCCCTTGTCGCGAACTTTTTTTGTCCGACGGACGATCAGCGTTTCGATCAATTGCAGGACATAGGCAGCCCAGATGCCGGCAAGCAGGACTTCCAGAATGAGCCTAGTCTGTCCGGTCATGTCCGGCATGGTGAGCGCAGCAACGGTCACGAGACCGATTGCAGCAAGCAGCGCGCTCAGCGGCTCAGAAATCTTCGAGAAAGGGAGTGCCGACATTCAACAACCTCCCCGACCGGCCTGCCACTCACCTAAGCATAGGATGCCTTCGGCCCAAACGTAAAGGGCTGTCGAGGCATGCGCAGCAGCCAAGTGTTGACCAGTGAACGAGCAAATTCGTCTTGGGCCGTTATCGCTGCCCGACACCCAGCGGAAACCCCTTGAAAGGCTTGATTTCCTTGAGCACGAACGTCGTCTGCATTTCCTTGATACGGGGCAATCGGCGAACGGCCGCCATCGCGAAATCCGCGTAGCTGTCGAGGTCCGCTGCAACGACCTGCAGCAGGAAATCCGAGTCTCCGGCGATGCTGTAGCATGCTACGACTTCGCTCAGCTTTAGCAGGTCGCGCGAGAATTCCTCGGCTTCGGCCTCGCTGTGGCTATCGATCTTCACCCTGATAAAAGCCAGGACGCCGAGGCCGATCTGGCGCCTGTCGAGGCTTGCCGTATAGCCCTGGATGACCCCTGTTTCTTCCAATTGACGCACACGCCGCCAGCATGGGGAGGTGGAGAGTCCGACTTCGGACGAAAGTGCCTGATTGGTCAGGCGTCCGTCCTTTTGGAGTGCTTCGAGGATTCTCAGGTCGATCGGTTCAAGTGCGGAGGGCATATGTCGCCTTATTATGGGTCGATATGGGTAGAGTCTGCCATATATAGCCAAGTATTGGCAATAAAAGGTAAGAATCTCCGCGACGCCCAGGATATTCTTTTGGGAACATCGACACCAGCAACAGGTTTCCCATGCTTCCCGATATCCGCCTCGCCATCGTCATCAATCCGGATCTGCCGCTCGGGCTGATCGCCAATACCGCCAGCGCTATTGCGATCGGGCTGGGCGCGCGATTTCCTACGCTTGCGGCGCAGCAATTGATCGACAGCGAAGGGCGGGCCATCGACATCAGTTCGAACATGCCGGTTCCGATGCTGCAGGCGGATGCCGATACCATCCGGTCGCTGCTGCTGAAGGCATTGCCGCCGCAGGGCGAACGGGCGGTCGTCGCCTTTCCGGCATTTGCACGCTCTCTGCACGATTACAGGGAGTATGAGGCAATGTTTCCCGACCGAGACCTCCAAATGGAAGCGATTGACGGTCTGGGGATAGCGGGTCCGTCGAAATGGGTGAAATCGCTGACGGGCTCGCTGAAGCTGTTGCGCTGACGGAAGGAAAGAAAAGGGCCGGCTTGCGGAGATAGAGAGATCCGCGTCGCCGGCCTAGCAAGGACTGAAGAAGAAGGGACGATACACTTCAGTCATCGGACAGTGAATGTATCCGATGGTTCCATTGGTAGGCCCGCCAGCCTGAACGGGTGCCGAACCGGCCGTTCATCTGTGGTTCACGCGGCGTTATGTCTGAAATTCGGGAGATGTCTTCAGGGGTCTTGAACTCCCGAAAAGCGATCACCATCTCCACTCTGCGGGTGCCAAAAGGGCTCGCATAACCGTCCCGAGACCGCCCAGAGCGGGGTCATGGGGCACAACCGAATCGCAATCGTCGCTCACAGGAGGACACCATGCGTCACGTAGATTTCTCTCCCCTTTATCGTTCCACCGTCGGTTTCGACCGTCTCTTCACCATGCTTGACAGCCTTGCGCAGCCGGATCAGGCCCAGACCTATCCGCCCTACAACATCGAGCGTACCGGTGAGAACACCTATCGCATCACCATGGCCGTTGCCGGTTTCGATGAAAAGGAACTGAGCATCGAGGCTCATGCCCATGTTCTCCAGGTCAAGGGTGAAAAGAGCGAGGAGCCGGCTGAGGCCAGCGAATATCTCTATCGCGGTATCGCCAAGCGCGCCTTCGAGCGCCGCTTCCAGCTCGCCGATCATGTCGAGGTCCAGGCGGCTTCGCTGAAGAATGGTCTGCTGCACATCGATCTGTTGCGCAACATTCCGGAAGCCATGAAGCCCCGCCGTATCTCCATCGCCGCCGAGCCGGTCGAGACCCCGAAGGCAATCGAGGCCCGTATCAACTAACGGCCTTCAATCAATAGACCAAAGACCGATCCTCCCAAGGTCACAAAAGCAAGGCGGCGCTCCGTTGGGGCGCCGCCTTTTGTATTCGATCGTGGCTGGAATGGTCCTCACGCGGCGTTCGGGGCTCCGTTCGCCTTGGAGGCCACGCCCGCCTTGGCCGCTTCCCGCCTCTTGGCGGCATCCGCATATTTTTGGGCGATGACGGCGCAGGCCATCAACTGGATTTGGTGAAACAGCATCAGTGGCAGGACAATGGCGCCGATGCCCTGGCCGGCGAAGATGACGTTGGCCATCGGAACGCCGCTCGCAAGCGATTTTTTCGAACCGCAGAAGGTGATGGTGATCTCGTCGGCGCGGGAGAAGCCGAGCGCGCGACTGCCGAACATGGTGATGCAGAGCACCAGCGCCAGAAGCACGATGTTGGCGACGATGACCGTGGCGATATCGACGAGCGAGAAGGCATGCCACAGGCCCTCGACGACGGCCTCGCTGAAGGCCGAATAGACGACCATCAGGATCGAGCCACGGTCAACCGGCATCAGGATCGTCTTCTTCGAGCGTATCCAATTGCCGATCCACGGCTGCAGGACCTGGCCGGCGATGAAGGGCGCGAGCAGTTGCAGCATGATCTGCTCCAGCACGTCCCAGGAGAATCCACCGCCATGGCCGCCAACAGAGAAGAGCACGCCGACGAGCAGGGGCGTCAGGAACATGCCGAAAATATTGGAGGCCGACGCGGCGCAGATCGCGGCCGGCACATTGCCGCCGGCAATCGAGGTGAAGGCGATCGAGGACTGCACCGTTGAGGGCAGCACGCTGAGGAACAGGATGCCGGTGTAAAGCGCTTGCGGCAGAAGGGCCGGTACCAGCACGCCCATGGCGAGAGCCAGGAGCGGGAAAATGCCGAAGGTGGTCAGCAGGATGACCAGGTGCAGCCGCCAATGCAGCAGACCGGCAATGACCACATCCCGCGACAGGCGCGCGCCGTGCAGGAAGAACAGCAGGCCGATGGCAAAATTGGTGGCGGTGCCGAAGTAGCTGGCGCTGGTCCCTTGCACGGGGAAGAAGGATGCCGTCAACACGGTGAGCACGAGGAGGATGGTGAAAGTGTCTGGAAGAAAGCGGCGCATGATGCCAACCCCGATTTGCAATTCCGTAAGATTAGTTCTAGCACATAGACCTATCGTGATCCGCGATGCAAGGAATAACAGTTATCGTGATTCAGGATGAGTGTCATGCTTGATCTCACGCAATTGCGCAGCTTCGTTGCCGTCGAGCAGATGGGCAGCTTCACGCTCGCGGCCGAGCGGCTTGGCCTCGGCCAGCCCACGGTCAGCCAGCATATCCAGCGGCTGGAAACTACGCTTGGCCGCAAGCTTCTGGCCCGCGACACGCATCGAGTGGTGTTGACGGGCGACGGCGAGGCGCTGCTCGGCCATGCCCGGCAGATGCTGTCGATCGAGGGGGAGGTGCAGCAGCTCTTTGCCGGCAACAGTCTGCGCGGCACCCTGCGGCTCGGTGTCTCCGAGGATTTCGTCACCAGCCAGTTGCCGGATGTGCTGGAAGAATTCGTTCGCTCGCATCCTTCCGTCGATCTCGAATTGACGGTCGCGCTCAGCGGCACGCTCTATGAAATGCAGGACAATGGCGACCTCGACCTCGTTCTTGCCAAGCGCCGCCTCGGCGACGCCAGGGGGAGGCTCGTCTATCGTGAGCCGCTGGTCTGGCTGGCGCGCGATCCGGAGCGCATTCGCAAGCTCGCGGCGCCTTTACCGCTGATCGCCTTTCCCGCCCCAAGCGTTACCCGGGCCGTAGCGCTTGAGGCGCTGCGCCGTCAACAGGTGCCCTGGCGCATCGTCTGTACCTGCGGCAGCCTCAGCGGCCTGACGGCGGCGGCGCGTGCCGGCATGGGCGTCCTCGTTCAGCCCCGCAGCATGGCGCCAACAGGACTGTCGGAAATTGCGCCCGGTTGGCTGCCGATGCTGGAGGACGTCGAATTCGTGTTGGTGCCACGCAAGGGAGCGGATCAGTTGCTGGTCAGCGCCTTGTCGGAGGATATTCTGGCGAAGGTGAGAGGGCTGAGATCCATCTGACGTATCAGAGCGGCGATGCCATCCATAAAAAATATTTAGAATCATATGGATAATATTCTGAACTTCGCTGAAGTTCCTTCGCCGGCTTCCGACACGCCTTCCGCGTGTCCTACCTTTTTGATTCACCTATTCAGGTTCATGTCAGTTTTCGTTGGTACCCTTGAAGCCAACTAAACGAGCTGAGTCGAGGAAAATCAGCCCGATGAAATATGGTGCGATGTTTATTTGCGGGCTGGTCGCCTGCGTGATGGCGATGACGGTCATAACCCGCCATATGCCAGGCCAATCGGGCCAAGACGTTTCACATTCCGCACTGTTCATGCACCCAAGTGAGAATTTAACCTCCAAATGAGGTGCTGAGCGCCGCGTGCGTCCCAATGGGACAGCTACGGCGCTCCTTTTTTACCCGAAAATCAGGCGAGGCAAGCCAGGAAGCCGGCGACATCGTCATCTGTCGTGGCGAAGCTGGTGACGAGGCGGATCAGTGTCTCGTTCGCGTTTACCAGCTCGGGGCGCGATTCCGGGATCGGCCATTCGTAGAACTTTGCACCCCTGTCCTCGGCGGTCTTGGCGGCCGATTTCGAAATGATCGCAAAGACTTCGTTCGAGGCGGTCGGCCAGGCGAGGCGTGCGGTGGCGACCTGCTCGATGCCAGCGCGCAGGCGATCGGCCATACGGTTGGAATGGCGGGCAAGGTCGAGCCAGAGGCCATCTTCGAAATAGCCGTCGAACTGGGCGGCGATGAAACGCGACTTGGAGAAAAGCTGGGCGGCGCGTTTGCGGATGAAGTGCATCTCCTTCGCCTGCTCCGGATTGAAGAAGACGATCGCCTCCGCGCACCAGCAGCCGTTTTTGGTGCCGCCGAAGGAAAGGATGTCGACGCCGCGCTTCCAGGTCATTTCCGCCGGGCTGACGCCGAGCGCGACCAGCGCATTGGCGAAGCGGGCGCCATCCATGTGCAGTGGCAGGCTGTTTGCCTTGCAGACGGAGGCGATGGCGTCGATTTCAGCGAGTGAATAGACCGTGCCGATCTCCGTTGCCTGGGTGATGGTCACTGCCGCGGCGCGGCCATGATGGAGGTCATCCTGCGGAAAGCGGGCGACCTTGGTGACGAGCGCCTTCACGTCGATTTTACCGGCCGCACCATCGACCGTCGCCAGCCGCGCCCCGCTGAAGAAATCCGGCGCCCCGCATTCGTCCTCGGCGACATGTGCTTCTGGATGGCAGAAGCTGACGCCGCCCGGCTTCTGGACGCTGGCGAGCGACAGCGAATTGGCGGCCGTGCCGGTTGCGACGAAGAAGACGGCGACCTCACGCTCGAAGATCTCGGCGAACTTAGCTTCAATCTTCTGGTCGAGATCGCTGGTGCCGTAGGCTGCGGCGAAACCGCCGGATTCGGCAAGGAGGCGTTCGGCGATCTTGGCATGGGCGCCGGCCCAATTATCGGAAGCAAAAAACATGGATATGCACCAACTGAATCAACGGGATTACGGGAGGGTTAGCTGAGGTCCGACGGACATTAATCCAATGCCGCAGGGGATCAAGAGTGCCATGCTGAAGGACACATCACAGAAATTGATCTACGCAATCAACAAACAAAATGATGCGGTGCGGTGAAACTTTCTTGCTCGAATTTTGAAGCATCGGCAATCTTCCGTCGCGGGTTAACGTTATTTTGCCGTTTTGCTCTTGCGAAGCCGATCACTTTCTGGCATAGAGCTGATGAATTAGGACAGGGTTGCTGTCCTATTTTGGCCGCCAAGGCCGAAGATGCGCTAGAGGGTCCTGACGATATCGGGATTTCGAGCTATAGTTACCGCGAGCATGTCCTATCGAGCCGTGAGGCGATCAGGCGGAGCGGCGGTGGAATAAGCAAGGCGCGGAACGCTGACGACGGGCTCCACCAAGGAGTCATGGTCTGCGGCCCGATCTTCACAATGCAACAGCGCTGTCGCGCGTCGGACCCGATAACGGGGCGGCGCGGGACGAAGGATCGCCCGCGATGCGGGCCTTACCGGAGGGAAAACGATGACGAACAGGACGCCGTCCATGACTTTTGACCATATCGCAGCAGCAGAGGCTGCCGCCACGGTCAATACGTCGAAACGTGCCGATCGTTTGGCCTCGGGAGGCCTCCCGCCGAAGCAGGGCCTCTATGATCCGCGCAATGAACATGATGCCTGCGGCGTTGGTTTTGTCGCGCATATGAAGGGCCAGAAGTCGCACCAGATCGTGCGCGACGGCCTGTTCATTCTGGAAAACCTGACGCATCGCGGCGCTGTCGGCGCCGATCCGCTGATGGGCGATGGCGCCGGCATTCTCGTGCAGATTCCGGACCGCTTCTTCCGCGAGGAAATGGCCTTGCAGGGCGTTACCCTGCCGAAGGCCGGCGAATATGGCGTCGGCCATTTCTTCCTGCCGCGCGACGAGGCGCTGATCGAGCATTTCAAGACCGCCATCAAGCAGGTCGTCGCCGAAGAGGGCCAGGTTCTGCTCGGCTTCCGCGATGTGCCGGTCGACAACTCCTCGCTCTCGAAGGCGCCTGACATCGCCGCTACAGAGCCGCATCATGTGCAGGTCTTCATCGGCGCCGGCCGCGATGCCGGCACGCATGAGGAATTCGAGCGCCGCCTGTTCACTCTGCGCAAGGTGATCTCCAACCGCATCTATGCGGAATATGAGGGCGAAGAGAGCAATTTCTACCCGGTCTCGCTGTCGAGCTCGACCGTGGTCTACAAGGGCATGTTCCTCGCCTATCAGGTCGGCGCCTATTACAAGGATCTAGCCGATCCGCGTTTCGAATCGGCCGTCGCTCTCGTGCACCAGCGCTTTTCCACCAACACCTTCCCGTCGTGGAAGCTGGCGCACCCCTATCGCATGGTCGCCCATAACGGAGAAATCAACACGCTGCGCGGCAACGTCAACTGGATGGCGGCGCGCCAGGCTTCGGTCTCTTCGCCGCTCTTCGGCGACGACATCTCCAAGCTCTGGCCGATTTCCTACGAAGGACAGTCGGACACCGCCTGCTTCGACAACGCGCTCGAATTCCTCGTGCGCGGTGGTTATTCCATGGCGCATGCCGTGATGATGCTGATCCCGGAAGCCTGGGCCGGCAACCAGTTGATGGCGGCGGAACGCAAGGCGTTCTACGAATATCATGCCGCCCTGATGGAGCCGTGGGATGGTCCGGCCGCTGTCGCCTTCACCGATGGCAAGCAGATCGGCGCGACGCTCGACCGCAACGGCCTGCGTCCGGCCCGCTATCTCGTCACCAACGACGATCGCGTCATCATGGCGTCCGAAGCCGGCGTTTTGCCGGTTGAGGAAGAAAAGATCATTCAGAAGTGGCGCCTGCAGCCGGGCAAGATGCTGCTCATCGATATGGAAAAGGGCCGGATCATCTCCGACGACGAGGTGAAGTCGGAGCTTGCGACCAAGCATCCCTATCGGAGCTGGCTCAACCGCACGCAGTTGATCCTCGAAGACTTGAAGCCGGTGGAGCCGCGGGCGCTGCGCCGCGACGTGTCGCTGCTCGATCGCCAGCAGGCTTTCGGCTACACGCTGGAAGACACCAAGATCCTGATGTCGCCGATGGCGACGACGGGGCAGGAGGCGATTGGCTCCATGGGCACGGACACGCCGATCTCGGCCATGTCCGACAAGCCGAAGCTGCTCTATACCTATTTCAAGCAGAACTTCGCGCAGGTCACCAACCCGCCGATCGACCCGATCCGCGAAGAGCTGGTGATGAGCCTCGTTTCCTTCATCGGTCCGCGCCCGAACCTGCTCGACCATACCGGCATGGCCAATGCCAAGCGGCTGGAAGTGCGTCAGCCGATCCTGACCAATGGCGATCTGGAAAAGATCCGCTCGATCGGTCATACGGAAGACCGTTTCGACACCAAGACGCTGGACTTCACCTATGATGTCGAGCGCGGTGCCGAAGGCATGCCGGAAATGCTGGACCGTCTCTGCGAGCGTGCGGAAGCGGCCGTTCGCGGCGGCTACAACATCATCGTGCTGTCCGACCGCCAGATCGGGCCGGACCGCATCGCGATCCCGGCGCTGCTGGCGACGGCGGCCGTTCACCATCACCTAATCCGCAAGGGGCTGCGCACGTCGGTCGGTATCGTCGTTGAAACCGGCGAGCCGCGCGAAGTGCACCATTTCTGCCTGCTCGCCGGCTATGGCGCCGAGGCAATCAACCCCTATCTCGCCTTCGACACGCTGCTCGACATGCATCAGCGCGGTGACTTCCCGAAGGAAGTCGATGCGAGCGAAGTCGTCTATCGCTATATCAAGGCGGTCGGCAAAGGCATCCTCAAGGTCATGTCGAAGATGGGCATTTCGACCTATCAGTCCTATTGCGGCGCGCAGATCTTCGATGCGATCGGCCTGCAGCAGGAACTGGTCGACAAGTACTTCTTCGGCACGGCGACGATGATCGAAGGCATCGGCCTCGAAACCATTGCCGAGGAAACCGTTGCCCGTCACAAGTCGGCTTTTGGCCGTGATCCGATCCTGGCAAGCACGCTCGATATCGGCGGCGAATATGCCTACCGTATGCGCGGTGAAAGCCATGCCTGGACGCCGGATGCTGTCGCCGCCCTTCAGCATGCCGTGCGCGGTAATGCTGCGGACCGCTATCGCGAGTTCTCGGAGATGGTCAACCAGTCGGCGCTCCGGATGAACACCATCCGCGGTCTCTTCAAGATCAAGGGTGCGGAAACACTCGGCCGCAAGCCGATCTCGGTCGACGAGGTCGAGCCCGCCGTCGATATCGTCAAGCGCTTCTCGACAGGCGCCATGTCCTTCGGCTCGATCAGCCGTGAGGCGCATACGACGCTGGCGATCGCCATGAACCGCATCGGCGGCAAGTCGAACACCGGCGAAGGCGGAGAAGAATCCGACCGCTACATGCCGCTCTTCGACGGTTCGCCGAACCCGGAACGCTCCGCCATCAAGCAGATCGCCTCCGGCCGCTTCGGTGTGACCACCGAATATCTGGTCAATGCCGACGTGCTGCAGATCAAGGTGGCGCAGGGTGCCAAGCCCGGCGAAGGCGGCCAGTTGCCCGGCCATAAGGTCGACGCCACCGTCGCCAAGACCCGCCATTCGACGCCGGGTGTGGGCCTGATCTCGCCGCCGCCGCACCATGATATCTACTCGATCGAAGATCTGGCGCAGCTCATCTTCGACCTGAAGAACGTCAACCCGACGTCTGATGTGTCGGTCAAGCTCGTCTCGGAAGTCGGTGTCGGCACCGTCGCCGCCGGCGTTGCCAAGGCGCGCGCCGATCACATCACCGTTGCCGGCTTCGACGGTGGTACGGGCGCTTCGCCGCTCACCTCGCTGAAGCATGCGGGTTCGCCCTGGGAAATCGGCCTTGCTGAGACACAGCAGACGCTGGTGCTGAACGGGTTGCGCTCACGCGTCGCCCTGCAGGTGGATGGCGGTCTGAAGACCGGCCGCGACGTCATCGTCGGCGCGCTGCTCGGCGCAGACGAATTCGGTTTCGCCACCGCGCCGTTGATTGCGGCCGGCTGCATCATGATGCGCAAGTGCCACCTCAACACCTGTCCAGTCGGCGTTGCGACGCAGGACCCGGTTCTGCGCAAGCGCTTCAAGGGCACGCCGGAGCATGTCATCAACTACTTCTTCTTCGTTGCGGAGGAAGTGCGCGAAATTCTCGCCTCGCTTGGCGCTACCAAGCTGGACGACATCATCGGCGCTTCGGAACTGCTGGAGAAGGATGATATGCTCGCCCATTGGAAGGCCAAGGGGCTCGACTTCAGCCGCATCTTCCACAAGGTCGATGCGCCGAAGGAAGACACCTATTGGACGACCGTGCAGAAGCACCCGATCGTCGACATTCTCGACCGCAAGCTGATCGAGAAGGCAGAGCCGGCGCTTGCCAGCAAGACGCCGGTCGCCTTCGAAGTCGACATCAAGAACGTCGACCGTTCGGCCGGTGCGATGCTGTCGGGCGCCGTCGCCAAGCGCTATGGTCACCGCGGCCTGAAGGATGACACGATCAACGTCACGCTGAGAGGCACGGCCGGCCAGTCCTTCGGCGCGTTCCTGGCGCGCGGCGTCACCTTCAACCTCATCGGTGACGGTAACGACTACGTCGGCAAGGGTCTTTCGGGTGGCCGCATCATCATCCGTCCGCCGGAAAACTCGCAGATCTCAGCCGAACATTCGATCATCGTCGGCAACACCGTGCTTTACGGCGCGACCGAAGGCGAATGCTACTTCCGTGGCGTCGCCGGTGAGCGTTTTGCGGTGCGCAACTCCGGCGCCATCACCGTCGTCGAAGGCGTGGGTGACCATGGCTGCGAATATATGACCGGCGGTGTCGTCGTCGTGCTCGGCGAAACCGGCCGCAACTTCGCAGCCGGTATGTCGGGCGGCGTCGCTTATGTGCTCGACGAGAAGGGCGATTTCGCCCGTCGCTGCAACATGGCGATGGTCGAGCTGGAACCGGTTCCGGAAGAGGATGAATTGCTGGAGAAGCTGCATCATCACGGCGGCGACCTCATGCACAAGGGACGCGTCGACGTCTCCGGTGACATGACCCGCCACGACGAAGAGCGCCTCTACCAGTTGATTTCGAACCATTTCCACTACACCGGCTCGACGCGGGCAAAGGAAATCCTCGATCACTGGGCCGACTACCGCCCGAAATTCCGCAAGGTCATGCCGGTTGAATACCGTCGTGCGCTGGAAGAGATGGAGCGTAGCCGGATGGGTGTGGCGGCGGAGTGATCCGCTGCACCTCCTCTTCCTTCGAGGATTTCGCGTCCAGTTGCGATCGCAACTGTCGAAAAGCGGAATCGGTTTTGAATTACAGTGCCGGACAAGGCAGCGGGATTTGCCTTCAGGCACGGGAGCCATCGGCTCCTCTATTTAGCGTGAGGAAACGAAAGCATGGGCAAGGTAACAGGCTTCTTGGAAATCGACCGACAGGTTGGCAAGTATCAGCCGGCGTCGGACCGCATCCGGCATTTCCGCGAATTCACGATCCCCATGTCGGACCAGGAAGTGCAGAAACAGGCAGCACGCTGCATGGACTGTGGCATTCCCTATTGCCACGGCCCGACCGGCTGCCCGGTCCACAACCAGATTCCGGATTGGAACGACCTCGTTTACAACAACAATTGGGAAGAGGCGATCCGCAACCTGCATTCGACCAACAACTTCCCGGAATTCACCGGTCGCGTCTGCCCCGCACCTTGCGAGGAAGCCTGCACGCTGAACCTCGAGGATGCCCCGGTCGCGATCAAGACGGTCGAGCAGGCCATTGCCGACAAGGCCTATGAACTCGGCTTCATCCGTCCGGAACCGGCAACCGTCCATACGGGCAAGAAGGTCGCCGTCATCGGCTCCGGCCCCGCCGGCATGGCGGCGGCTCAGCAGCTTGGCCGCGCGGGTCACGAAGTCCATGTTTACGAGCGCGAAACGAAGCCCGGTGGGCTGCTGCGCTACGGCATTCCGGACTTCAAGATGGAGAAGAACTTCATCGACCGCCGCGTCGAACAGATGAAGGGCGAAGGCGTGACCTTCCATTGCGGCGTCAATGTCGGGGTCGACGTCAATGTCGAGCAGCTTCTGGCTGACTATGATGCGGTTCTTTATTGCGGCGGCTCGGAAACCCCGCGCGAAGCCGGCATTCCTGGCACGACGCTAGCAGGCGTCCATGACGCCATGCCCTATCTCGTGCAGCAGAACCGCCGCATCGGCCGCGAAAACATCGACAGCATCGGCTGGCCGTCCGACCCGATCCTTGCCGGCGGCAAGCATATCGTGGTCGTCGGTGGCGGCGATACTGCGTCCGACTGCGTCGGCACCGCGTTCCGCCAGGGTGCCGTCAAGGTGACCCAGCTCGATATCCGCCCGCAGCCGCCGGAAAAGGAAGACAAGCTCGCCGTCTGGCCCTTCTGGGCGACGAAGATGCGTACCTCCTCCTCGCAGGCCGAGGGCGCCGTGCGCGAATTCCAGGTGGCAACGCTGGAATTCATCGGCGAAGACGGCGTACTGACCGGCGTGAAGTGCTGCGAAGTGGATGAGCGCCGCAAGCCGATTGCCGGCACGGAGTTCGTCATCCGCGCCGATCTCGCCTTCATCGCCATCGGCTTCCGCGGTCCGTTCACCGACAGCGTGCTGAAGGAGCTCGACGGCAAGCTGACGCTCAACACCGACAAGCGCGGCTCGACTAATGTCGTCGCCGACGACAAGGACTATAAGACCTCGGTCGACAAGCTCTGGACCGCCGGCGACGTCCGCCGCGGCCAGTCCCTGGTCGTCTGGGCCATCCGCGAAGGCCGCCAGGCCGCCCGCGCGATCGACGAAGCCCTGATGGGCTCGACGGTGCTGCCGCGGTAAACTTCGCCGCCACCTTCATGCAGGTTATCGGAGGGCCGGGTTCGTGATGAGCCCGGCCCTTTCTCTTTATCTGTTTGCTGCGATGTTCCAGTTATAGATGCAGCGATCGAGACCGATCGCGATTTCCAGCACTGCGACGTCGTGGTCCATTGCCGGCCGTTTCTTGGACTGACTGCGATAGCGTTGAGGAAAGTCCGTGCGTTTCGAGATCGAGCAGATCTCCATCCATTTGTCGCCGTTATCGACCTCAATATCCATGGTGACCTCAGAATAGGCCGGAAGGCGATCGGATGGCACGATCCTTGTCGGCAGATGGATCACCGAGGCGATCATTCGGCGGACCGGTTCCAGGGCGGCGGCGTGGTAGTCATTGCCGCTGTCGGCGGTGAAGGCGCATTGGAATTCAAGCTGCCAGAATTCCTTGAGACGAACATGCTTGGTCGATTGGTCCTGTTCCCGGCGATAGGATTTTCCAGCCTGCCAAATACACAATGGCAGCCGCGTTCTGGAATGATTTCCGAGAAGATGCTGCATATAGGCATAGGTTGATGGCGTCGTTTCGGGCCGCAGCACAAGTTCGGCTTCCGTCTTTGATAGCCGCTCCTGTACCCATATGTCCGAATTGGAATAGGCATCCGAGACGAGGCTTCGAGGCATCAAGACCGGAGCTTCGACCCTTCGGATATCCCAGGCGGGGTTTGCGGATCGTAGAACGCTGCCGACTTCATCGGAAAAGAACCGGATGAGATCGTCGCGGAGCCGGATATCCCGCTCTTCCCAATGAACGAGCGAATTGACGTGATAGATATTGAGCACGTGCCTTTCTCCATGGGCAACGTTGATGTCTTGAGGTGAGGGCTTTACGTCCAGCAGCCGCCGGACACGCCAATCGCTCCGGCTGTCACGACTGGACGCGGAGACCTCGGCCGGAGAAAGCGCGCAAAACCACAGCCTGCAGGCAGGTGCGGTTGCGATCGATATGATCTGCGCTGTTCAAGCTCATGCAGTGCTTGTATTGGCGGGTTGCGGCGTTGTCAAACAACCGATTGCCCTGCGTGGACAGCTATCCGCGTAGCGCCGCCGGAAGCACAAATCGCCTAAGCACCGTATCACCGACGGCCGGCTGGAGCGTGGGATTATGGTATAATCCTGCCAACACGACGGCCGTTATGTTCAAGCTGGGAATGACATAGAGTCTTTGTCCACCCCAACCAACGGCGGCGGTCCAGCTAATCTCCTGCCGATCGATCAGCGATCGTCCCAGCCACCATTGGAACCCGTAGAAATACAAGCCTTCACCCTGGACCTGCGGTGACGTAACCTGATCGATCCAGGCTGGTGAAAGGATCCTGGCGTTGTTCCAGGCGCCTTTATTCAACACCAATTGACCGATCTTGGCCACGTCGCGGGGCCGCATGCGCAAGCCGGACGCGACATTGGGCGTTCCGTCCCAGTAGCGAATCCATTCCACCTCTTCGATGCCAAGGGGCTCGAAGAGATATTCCTTCGCAAGCTGATCCGGCCGCCGACTCGATGCCCTATGCAGAATGGCGCCGAGCAGAGCGGTCAAGCCACCATTATAGGTATAGACAGCGCCGGCCGGCCTGGCGACGTTCTGTTCCAGAACGTAGCGGTGAGGGTCAGCAGCCTCCATCATGCGGCGCTCGCTGTTGGCTGGATCGCTGTAGGGCAACTCCTCGCTCCAGGCTAAGCCGGCGGACATGGTGAGCAGATGGCGGAGCGTTATCCTATCTTTTTCCGGCGTGCGGAGATCGGCATGATCAGGAAAAAAGGAGAAAACCGGCGTATCGAGGTCGTCGATCCAGCCGTTTTCGATGGCGATGCCGACGAGCAGAGAGGTGATGCTTTTGGTGATAGAGCGAAGATCGTGTTTGAGGCCTGCATGGAAGGCCACGCGGCCTAGCGGAGTCCCCCATGTCCTGTCCTCGCCGGTGAAATATCGCTCGTAGACCAGTTTGCCATGGCGGGCGATCAAGATGGCATGGGCATTTGCCTCTGTCCACGCTTCGAAATGCGGACCGATCCCTCGCAATCTGTCCGCATCGAAGCCGTGCTCCTCAGGGATTGATGATATCCATCCATCCGCTGATACTTCCGGTAGACCAAGGTCTGCGTGCGATTCCAGCATGCGATTGCCCTTGTTTTGTTAGTAGCCGGTGGTGGTTACGGTGCAGTCGTAGCCGCCGGCAGTCGGTAGTCGTCGACGCGTCCGGTCGGCGCCGGGGCCATCTGGCCTTTCTCGACCAGGAGGTCGCGAGGAGATTGGGTGACGGAATTGTGGGCGGGAGCGCCGCCGAGAAGCTGTGCGCCGCCGTCGAGATTGGGGTCGGAAAGGCTTACCGGCTGTGTGCGGGTGATCATTTCCATCTCCGTCGGCGGCAGGTTGACTTGTTCGGCCGGCAGTTGATTGCCGGTGTCCAGGCGGATGATATCCGGGCTCGCCTGGTCACCGAGCAGCCGGCGCGTCGGTTTTTCGACGTAAAAGGCGACCTTGCGTTTTCCCGCTGCCGTGAGATTGACACCGTCGGAGGTTCGGAGCCGCACCTGCTGGCCGTTGATATCCGAGCCAGTGACGATGAACTCGCCGTTCTCGTCGGTGAAGCCGTCCCAGATATCGATGAATTCGCCGCCGACGCTTTCGACCTTGCTTTGGTAGAGTTGGTTGAGCTTCACCGCATCGGCCGTCATCTGGTCGGAGCCGAAGGGTGGCAGGCCGACCCAGAGGAGGGGGATATGGTGGTTCGTCACCAGCCTGCCGAACTGCTGCACGCGCTCCTCATAGGCAAGGTACCAGGGGTCGGTGCCGAATTTTTCGTTGAGCCCGTCACCCGTCATCTGCTGGCGATCGTTGGCGCCGATCATGACGACGACCATGGCGGGTTTCAATTGATCCAGCATGGCCGGCAACTGTTGCGGCCAGTTGTAATAGTCCTGGCGCACCAGGCCGGAGGCGACAGTGCTGCGTGTCTGTACGACGACGCCGGGCGAGGTGGAAAAGGCATCTTCCAGCCCATCG
Source organism: Rhizobium sp. NXC24 (assembly GCF_002944315.1). NCBI lineage: Bacteria > Pseudomonadati > Pseudomonadota > Alphaproteobacteria > Hyphomicrobiales > Rhizobiaceae > Rhizobium > Rhizobium sp. NXC24. The sequence continues at coordinate 3,310,136 of NZ_CP024311.1, read as the reverse complement.
CCCAGGCCGCCCGCCAGAAAATCGCCGACGACGAGGATCGTCTTGGCATCCGGCAGTTTCTGGATCTCCGGCGGCGGCTCCGGCTGAGCCACCACTACCTGGCGCGGCGGTGGAGCGATCCGTTTGCGCGGCGGCCGAATCGTGCGTCTCGGCGGAGGTTGATAGGGAATATCGGGCTCCGAACGGCCGAACAACATTTCAAGCAATGTCCTGCGCGGCCGCTCCTGCGCCTCGGCTGCCGTCAGCAGACAGGCAAACGCCAAAAGGCCTGCAAGAAGTGCCGTGAACATCGTTCTTGCAGCAGTCATGGTCGCGCGGGCAGGTCGGTTTTTCATCGGGCTCTTTTCCGCTCGCGGCGCCATGGTTGCATGAAGGCGGTGCCGCCGTCCAGCCAATCCAAGGCTCATCTCGACCGCGGCGACCTATTTGCGCAGGGCGTTCAACAGGTTCATCGACGGCTCGCCGTCGGCGCTCATGCCGAAACGCTGCTGAACGGCGGTAATGGCGGCCTTGGAGCCGGAGCCAAAATTGCCGTCGACGACGCCGTCGTAATAGCCGAGCTCCTTCAGGCGGGTTTGCAGCTCGAATTTCTGCTTTACATCCAGCGTGCCGCTCGGGCGCGGCCAGGATTGCTGCACGCCGCCATAGCCGGCGATCTGATCGGCCAGCAGGCCAACGGCGAGCGCGTAGCTGTCGGAGGCATTGTAACGCTTGATGGTGAAGAAGTTGCCGGCCATCAGGAAACCGGGGCCGTCAGCTCCGCCCGGCATCTTCAGTTGCGCGCGGTCGGATGTCAGGCGGAAGCTCTTGCCGTTCGGGCGTACGAAGCCCATGGCAGCCCATTGTGCGATCGTGTGGGTCTTGCCGACCTGCGCTGCGCCGCCCGGCGGTACGGTCACTTCGTAGCCCCAGGTGCGGCTGGTGCTCCAGCCGTTCTTTGCCAGCAGATTGGCGGTCGTTGCCAGCGCGTCGGGAATGGAGTTCCAGATATCGGCATGGCCGTTGCCGTCAGCGTCGACCGCATAGAGCAGGTAGCTGGTCGGGATGAACTGCGTGTGGCCCATGGCGCCGGCCCAGGAGCCGTTCAGCTCGTCGCGCGGCACATCGCCGCTCTGCAGGATCTTCAGTGCCGCGATCAATTGCTTTTTGGCGTAGCCGGCGCGCTTCGGATCGGCATAGGCAAGCGTCGCCAGAGCGCGCGGCACGTAATGCAGCTTCTCGTCCTTGGCGAGCACGGCACCGTAATTTGATTCCATCGACCAGATGGCGAGGATAATATTGCGATCCACGCCGAAATGCTGTTCAAGGGAACGGAGTGTGGAACCGTATTTGGCCGCCATCTTCCGGCCAACATCGACGGTATAGGGATTGACGCGGGAATCCAGATAATCCCAGATCTGGGATTTGAATTCCGGTTGATACTGCGCTTTTTCGAGGACCGTGGGGTCGGGGTCCGTTACGCCGGCAAATGCTTTGCGATAGGTTGACTGCGTGATGCCGCTTTTGGCTGCGGTATCGTAGAAGCCCGCGATCCATTTCTGGAACCCGGGGTCCGCATTGGCGTTAATGGGAGTTAGTCCCGCAAAGGCACCGAACGCGAGCGCCAGAGCGAGACCACGAAGGGAGTGTTTGCGGTTTGGGGTCATCAACAGCCGTGTCCATCAATACTTGGATTTCGGTGCGGCGATGCCGGTGGCATTCGCCCAAGCGTGACACTACAGGAACGAAGTCAACAAATTCTTTACCATGGAAGCCAGGGTCAGTCATCATTTGCAAAACAGTAGCAAATTTATACTACTGACCCTTCGATTAGCTTTGGCGCAAAAGCGACGTAATTCCCCAGGAGGTATGCGTGGGACAGCATAAAAAGGTGCGTAAGGCAGTATTTCCGGTCGCCGGACTAGGGACGCGGTTCTTGCCGGCGACCAAGGCGGTGCCGAAGGAGATGCTGACCGTCGTCGACAAGCCGGTGATTCAGTACGTCGTCGACGAGGCGATGGAAGCGGGCATCGAGCATTTCGTGTTCGTGACCGGCCGCAGCAAGCATGTCATCGAGGACTATTTCGACATTCAGTTCGAACTCGAGCACACGCTGCGCCAGCGCAACAAGAATGCCGAACTGTCGCTGCTGAACGGCCTGCTGCCGAAGGCCGGCACGGCGAGCTTCACGCGCCAGCAGGAGCCGCTTGGCCTTGGCCATGCCGTCTGGTGCGCCCGCGAGATCGTCGGCGACGAACCGTTCGCGCTGCTTTTGCCCGACATGGTCATGCGTGCCGAAAAGGGCTGCATGAAGGGTATGATCGAGCTTTATGAGCATAGCGGCGGCAACGTCATCGCCGTCGAGGAATGCGCTCCGGATCAGACGCATAAATACGGCATCGTCGGCGTCGGCGAGACGATCGGCAGCGGCTTCCGCATCACCGAAATGGTGGAGAAGCCGGCCAAGGGCACGGCTCCGTCGAACTTCTTCATCAACGGCCGCTACATCCTGCAGCCGGAGATTTTCCATATCCTGGAACGCCAGGAGCGCGGTGCGGGCAATGAGATCCAGTTGACCGACGGCATGCTGAAGCTTGCGCAAGAGCAGGATTTCGCCGGCTATCACTTCCAGGGCCAGACTTTCGACTGTGGCGCCAAGGATGGCTTCATCCTCGCCAACGTCGCCTTCGCGCTCGCCCGCGCGGACATCCGCCCGACCATCGAGGATGGGTTCAAGGCGCTGGTCGACGCGCTGAAATAGTAGAAAGATCAAAGCACCCTCTCCCCGCTCATGCGGGGCGAGGGAGTGACCGGGGCTTTACTTCTTCACCGTCAAGCCCACGCCCGCCTGGAGCTGCCGCGTATCGTCGCCCGTCTTTCGTGACGTGAGCTGATAGCCGACGTTACTGGTCAGATCGAGATAGCGATTGATGCCCCAGGTCAGGCCGAGGGCCGCATCATATTCGGTTTCGTCGGAGATGGTGCTGCCGGACGGATAGTCGCGCCAGATCGTGCCGCCGGTCAGCTTGGCCGTGAGATCGTCGCGTAGTTCCTGGCTCAATGTGCTCGTCAACTGATAGGCGGTGTAGCCGCTTTCGCCCGCCGTCGTGGAGGGTTGGACCGTTGTCGAAAGGCCGATGCTGACGTCGGTGCCGCGCTGGGGCGACCAGGCGAGATTGCCGTCGACAGTCGGCGAATCGATCGAAGCCAGGCGCGAATCATCGAATTCCGTATGCTGGTAGCCGAAACCGAGCTCGCCTTTCATCTTGTCGCCAAGATCGAGCTCGATACCCGCCTTGCCGCCATAGCTTTGGTTCGAGCGGGCGTAGCCGTTGCTGTCGTGGGACTGGTCGTAGAAGGTGCGGCCGAGATCGGCCTCCAGGAAGGGAATGAGGACAGGCGACAATTCGTAGCCGATGCGCCCGCGCCAGGTGCCGGCCGTCTGATTGCGGTCGCTAAGCGTCACCTGTGTTCCGTCCGACAGGGTGGCATCGGAATAGATTGTGCGGGTTAGCGCCACGGCCGTCGTGCCGCGTAGCAGGCCGAAATCGCGCTCCAGCGATGTACCGGCGTTGAATTGATTGACGGCCGACTGCTTCGAGGCGCCGGCGATGGCGTTCGGGTCGCTCGTATCTTCGCGGAAGAACTGATAGCCGGCGGTGATATGCGCCGTGGTATCGGTGGGAAGATCAAGGCGCAGATCGGCGTTGATATTGACATTCGGCTGTTCGGCGCCGCTGCCGCTCAGGTTTTTCTGCCAGACGCCCTCACCGGTGACGATCAGCGCATGGCGGTCCCAATCCGATGTCAGGGTGCTGCGCAGATCGGTCTGCAGGAAGCTCCGATCGTCATTGGTCGAGCCGGTGCGGTTGCGCTCGAAGTTGATGGACTGGTTGACGGAAGGCCGCAGAGTGAAGGTGCCGAGCGGTATGCCTTGCACATCCTCGCGATCCGGATGCTGCCGCGCTTTCAGATCATCGACACTGGTCTCGCGCAGATTGACGCGGCGCAGATCGTCATCCAGCGTCGAGCCCGTCGTGGTCGGATCGATGCCAAGTCGCAGGGCTGAACTGGACGACGTGTCCGAATCCGTCGTCGTCTGTTTCGCGGCTTTGGTCGTCTTGGATTTGGAGGATGTCGTGCCCGTCGTGTCCGAACCGGGAAGATCGAAACTATCTGTGTCGGTCGATGTTGCCGTCAGATTGGTGCTGGAACTCTGGCTCGCGTCGAGCGATTGCGCCTGAACCGGCATCGGCATGGCGAATGCAGCCCAGCCCAGCAGAGCGGATGCAGCGCATGCCGTCAGCCGGAGGGAGCCACCACCCGCCTTGTTCTTGCCGATGTCCATTTGATCTATGTCTGGCCTTACTGGAAATGCTTTAAATCGTTACCCAAGCGTAAAGGCCCATGGTTAACGCTTCCTTGCCAGCCGACTACAAGGAGTCATGGTGACGGAACTGGCTTTGGTGGCGCGACGGCCGATCTCCGCTGCACAAAATCGATCTCCGGTGGACAGATTTGCAGAAAAGCGTTAGGCCTCCGTCATGAATAAGAGAGCTGTAAGACTCATCGAGAACGGTGCGATCGAATCCGCGATGCGGACGATCGAGACCGAGAGACGGGGCATGGAGGCGCTGGAACGCGCCCTGACCAATGGTCTGGCCGAGCCCTTCAGCCGCGCGGTCGAGATCATCGGCGATATCACCGGCCGCGTCATCATCACCGGTGTCGGCAAGAGCGGTCATATCGGCAACAAGCTTGCCGCCAGCCTGGCCTCCACCGGAACTCCGGCCTTTTTCGTGCATCCGGTCGAGGCCAATCACGGCGATCTCGGCATGATCACGCAGGACGACGTCATCATCGCGATGTCCTGGAGCGGCGAAAGTGCGGAGTTGCGCGGCATCATCAGCTATTCCCGCCGCTTCTCGATCCCGATGATCGCCATTACATCGGGCGAGACCTCTACGCTGGCGCGCGAATCGGATGTCGTTCTATTGCTGCCTAAGGAACAGGAAGCCTGCCCGCACGGGCTGGCGCCCACCACATCGACGCTGCTGCAGCTCGCGATCGGCGATGCGCTCACCGTGGCTCTGCTGGAGGCGCGCGGCTTCACCGCCGAGGATTTCCGCACCTTCCATCCGGGTGGCAAGCTGGGCGCCAGCCTCTCGCATGTCGCCGATATCATGCACAAGGGCGATCGCGTACCCTTGGTCAAGCTTGGCACGGGCATGCGCGAAGCGGTCATGACGCTAGCGCAAATGCGCTTTGGTTGCGTCGGCGTCGTCGATGATGACGGTTGCCTTTGCGGCATTGTGACCGATGGCGACATTGCCCGCAATCTCGGCAACAACCTTGCGGAGATGCGCGTGGACGAGGTGATGACGCGCAATCCGAAGACGGTGAAGGAAACGACGCTGGCGACCGGCGCAATGGCCGTACTCAATCGTCACAACATCTCGGCGCTGATCGTCGTCGACGATGCCCGGCGGCCTGTCGGCATCGTCCACTTCCACGATCTGCTGCGGATCGGCGTCGCCTGATCAGACGGGTTCGACCGTGAGGTCGCGGCCGCTGCTGGCAACGACCTTGACGCGGGTGCCGACTGGCAGATCCGGTCCGTTGACCGTCCAATAGGTATCGTTCAGGCGAATGCGCCCCCGGCCTTCGGTGATCGGTTGGTCGAGCGTCGCCGTGCGTCCGACCAAGCTGGCGCTGCGCTGGTTGAGGAACGGCTCGTCGGTGGCCTGGCTGTTGTTATAGAGATAGTGGCGGCCGATGAGGGTGACGATCACGGCCGTCGCGGCGAAGACAAGTCCCTGCAGTTGCCAGACCCAGAAGGCGCTATCCCAGAAAAGCAGCGACAAAGCGCCGACGATGATGCCGGCCAAGCCGATCCATACCAGGAAGAAGCCCGGCAGGATCAGTTCGGCCGCGAGCAGAATCAGACCTACCAGCCACCAGCTCCAGGGGCCGAGTTCGACGACGAGATTGTCGAACATTTCAGCTCTCCTTTGATGTCAGCGGATTGATCGTCGGCGTGGTGCGTGCAGGGCCTGTCCGGGGACGAGGAGGTTGTGGCGCGCCGCTGCCATCGCCATTGTCGCCGAAGACTTCGCGGGCGATAGCGCCGATGCCGCCGAGCGAGCCTATGATGGAGCTGGCCTCCATCGGCATGAGCACGATCTTCGAATTGCCGGCAGAGCCGATTGCGCTCAGGGCTTCGGTGTATTTCTGCGCAATGAAGTAGTTGATCGCCTGGACATTGCCCTCGGCAATCGCTTCGGACACCACGCGCGTCGCCTTGGCTTCGGCCTCGGCCAGGCGCTCTCGGGCCTCGGCATTGCGGAATGCAGCCTCCCGCTGGCCTTCGGCCTGTAGGACAGCCGCCTGCTTGGCTCCTTCGGCGCGCAGGATCTGCGCATTGCGCAAGCCTTCCGCTTCGAGAACCTGTGCACGCTTTTCACGCTCGGCCTTCATCTGCCGCGCCATGGCATCGACAAGATCCTTCGGCGGCTGGATGTCCTTGATTTCCACGCGCGTCACCTTGATGCCCCAGGGCTCGGCTGCTTCGTCGACCACGCGTAGCAGCCGCTCGTTGATGGCGTCGCGGTTCGACAGCAATTCATCGAGGTCCATCGAGCCCATGACGGAGCGGATGTTGGTTTTGGTGAGATTGAGGATCGCGGTTTCGAGATTGGTAATCTGATAGGCGGCCTGCGCCGCATTCAGCACCTGGAAGAAGGCGACCGCATCTGCTGAGATGCTGGCGTTGTCCTTGGTGATGACCTCCTGCGTCGGCACGGCGAGGACCTGTTCCATCACGTTCATGCGTGCGCCGACCGTTTCGATGAAGGGCACGATCAGATTGAGCCCCGGCTCCAGCGTGCGCATATAGCGGCCGAAGCGCTGGACCGTGTAGCGATATCCCTGCGGCACCGTCTTGATACCCGCAAACAGCACCAGGATGACCAAAACAACCAAGGCAACCGCAAAGATGCTGAACCCACCGATTACCATAAAATCCTCCATGGACGCCCCACACGATGCAGGGTTTGCGTCACTTCAAAGCACTGCCGCGATCTCTGCGTATTCGGGCGAACAAGCGACGCAGCAGGTCAATCAGATGTGGTGGGTTAGCATGTTCTCGGCAAGGGCGGAATGGGCGGTGCCATCCGACTCCTTGCCCTATTTCACGTACGAAAGGGCGGGGGGAAATCTCGTTGTTTGCGGCTGGAACAGACGGTTCCGTCACCCTCCCAATTTCACTCAGGCCTTGCACCTGACCGCACATGTTCATACCTTAAGGGGAGGAAAAGTATCCGGTTTCTGCCGCCGCGCGACCCTCCGAGCCGCGGCATGGCACATCACCAGGGTGAGACGATGAATATCGACAGGACTTTGCGGTCAATCGTGGCCGTGCACGCTTCAATTCCGGACGATGCCTTTACGGCTGGGGCGCTGGGAACCCGGCGGGAAGGCAGCGGTGTGGTCATCAGGGATAACGGACTGGTTCTCACGATCGGCTATCTCATCACCGAGGCCGAGGAGGTTTGGCTTACGACCAATGAAGGCCGCGTGGTGCCCGCCCATGCGCTTGCCTATGATCAGGAGACCGGTTTCGGTCTGGTCCAGGCACTCGGGTCGCTTGGTGTCCCCGCTTTGGAATTCGGCAACGTGGCCAAGGCCGCGATCGGCGATCCCGTGGTGATTGCCGATGGGGTCGGTCAATTCGTCCGGGCAAGCATCGTGGCCAAGCAGGAATTCGCCGGCTATTGGGAATATCTGCTGGAGGAGGCGATCTTCGTCGCGCCCGCCCATCCTTCATGGGGAGGTGCCGCGCTTCTCGACGCGCACGGCAAGCTATTGGGCATCGGCTCGCTTCACCTGCAGATGGCCTCACAAAATAATGAGGCTGCCGATATCAATATGGTCGTGCCGATCGATTTGTTGCCGCCCATTCTTGATGATCTGCTCAACCGCGGTCAGGTCAATAAGCCGCCGAGACCTTGGCTCGGGGCTTTCTCCGCCGAAAGCAATGGGGAGGTTGTGGTCATGAGCGTGGCAGAAGGAGGTCCGGCCGCCCAGGCGGGCCTGCGCCGCGGCGACGTCATCTCCGAGATCCGGGACGGCGAAGTGGACAGCCTCGCCGATTTTTACCGCAAGGTCTGGGAAAGCGGCCCCGCCGGCGCAGAAATCCCCATGAGGATATTGCGCAACGGCCGCGAAGCATGGCTACGCGTCAAGTCGGCCGACCGCAGCAGCTTTCTGAGGAAGCCGCAGTTGCAATGAGGCAGGGCGATCGTGGCGGCGGCTGGAACAGCATCCGACGCCACGGGCGCATGGCAGGCATCAAATCCAGCCAAGCAACTCCCGCCTGACCACTTTTTCCAGCACCCGCATGCCGTCTTCGCCGTCGTTCAGGCAGGGAATATGCGTGAACTTCTCGCCGCCATTGTGGTGGAAGGATTCGGCAGCCTGTTCGGCGATTTCTTCGAGCGTTTCCAAGCAATCCGAGACGAAACCGGGGTTGAGGACGGCGATGCGTTTGGTGCCCTCCCTGGCAAGGTGCTCCACCGTCTTGTCAGTGTAGGGTTGCAGCCATTCCTCCGGTCCGAAGCGGGACTGGAAGGTGAGCATGAATTGGTCTTCGGAGAGCCCAAGCTTTTCGCGCAGCAACCGGCTGGTCTCGACGCATTGCCGATAATAGGGATCGCCTTTCTCGGAATAGGAAAGCGGAATGCCGTGGAAGGAGGCCAGGATCTTCTCCGGTTGCCAGTCGAGCGTGGCGAGGTGCCGGGTGACGGAGTTGGCGAGCGCCTCGATATAGGTGGGATCGGCATGATAATCCGGCACGGTGCGCAGTGCCGGCTGCCAGCGCATGGCCATCAGCTTTTCGAAAGCCTTGTCATTGACGGTGGCAGTGGTCGCAGCCGCATATTGCGGATAGAGCGGAAACAGCAAGATACGGTCGCAACCCTGATCCTTCAGCACCTGGATGCGCTCGCCGATCGACGGCTTGCCGTAGCGCATCGCCCAATCGACGATAACGTCCGGTAAGTCCATCAGCCGCGCCGCCATCAAATCCGATTGGTTGCGGGTATAGGTGCGCAGGAAACTTTCGTTCTTTTCCTTGTTCCAGATCGTCTCATACGCCTTGCCGACCTTGCCGGGGCGGGTGTTGAGGACGATGCCGAACAGGATCGGATACCACTTCCATGGCGACCACTCGATGACGCGCTTGTCCGTCAGGAATTCGCGCAGATAGCGCCGCATCGACGTGTAGTCGGTGCCGTCGGGTGTGCCGAGATTGACGAGAAGGACGCCGATCTTGCCGGATTTTTGCTGCGATTGGCCAGTCGGGGCTTCTGCGATCATCAATTGTGGTCCTCTCAACGAAACGGAGCACCTCACATAGGAACAAAAACCGGCCCGGGAAAGCCCGGACCGGCTGACTTTTACGAGACAAATCGTCCTTACTTGGCCGGAATCTTCAATTCACGGCCGATGGTAAGGTGGCGCGCTCTGAGATTGCGGTTGGCGGCCACGAGTTTGCGCCATTCGCCGGCATCGCCGTAGTAGGTCTTCGCGAGATCCCAGAGTGTGTCGCCGGCGGCGATGACATGGGTGGTCGGCGTTTTCGGAGGCTCGCTTGCCTGGGGTGCCGGTGCGGGAGTCTCCGGCGTTGATGTGGCAGGCGTGGTGGTCTCGGGCGCTGTGGTCGTCGCCGGAGCGGTGGTAGCTGGGGCTGTTGTTGCGGGAGCGGTCGTCGTTGGAGGCGTCGCGGCGGGGGCCGTGGTCTCAGGTGTTGACGTGGCAGGTGTGGTGGTGCTGGGTGTCGACGCAGCGGGCGCGGTCGTGGTTGCCGGAGCGGTAGTAGCTGGGGCTGCTGTTTCCGGAGTGGTGGTCGTAGCCGGAGGCGTCGCGGCGGGTGCTGCCGTCTGAGATGTTGACGTCGAAGCAGCGGGAGCCGTCGTGGAGGGGGCTGCGCTGGTTTCGGCCGCAGCCGGGACGGGCTTCTGATCCGATGATGCTGCCTGTTGCGTCTCCGCCGGCTTGCCTGCCTCCGGTTGGGCAACGGTTGCGGTGCCGCCGAGCTGTGCGATGCGGCCATCGGTGTAGGGCTTGTAGGGATTATGCGACGCCAGATAATCGGCGACCACTGCTTCGAGGTCGGGGCCGAAGTCATAGGCGTTCTTGCCGTTCTGCGCGAAGACGACGTAACCGTCTCCGCCGGCGCGCATGTAATTATTGCTGACGACGCCATAGGTCTTGTTGGGATCGAGCGGCACGAACTCCGTGCCTTCCTGCACAACGACGGAGACGACGCGGCTGCCGGGCGGCTTTGATTTATCGAAGGTATATTTGAGGCCAGCGACCTGCGGGAAGCGGCCGGCGCCATCGTCGATCTGGCTGAGGCCGTTTTCCAATGCCGTCTTCACATCAGCGCCCGTCAACTGGAAAGTGGCGATGGTGTTTTGGAACGGCAGCACGGTCAGCACGTCACCCATGGTGACGTCACCGGCGCCGATCGAGGCGCGCAGGCCGCCGCCGTTCTGGATGGCGATGGCGATGTTCTGATTTTTTGTGCGGTCCAGCATAGCGTCGGCGACGAGATCGCCCATGGAGCATTCCTGAACGCGGCAAATCTCACGTGCGCCTTCGATCGGGGCCTGCGTGGCGCCAATGACCTTATGGCGCAGTTCCTCGATCGGCTTGGCCATCTCCTGGACACGGGCGGCAATGGCGGGGTCCTGTTTGATCGAAGAATCGAGCAGGATCGGATCGCCCTTGGCTTCCTTGACGACGCCGTTGTCATCGAAGGTGATGACGATATCGCCGAGATATTTGCTGTAGGAGGCGGCCTGAACGACCGGGACTTTATAACCTGCAGGGTTGTCGACCATGGTCGGATAGGGGCCAGCGGCTTTCGGGTCCGTATTCGACAGCAGCGTGTGCGAATGACCGCCGACGACGACATCCACGCCGGCGATTCTGGCGATCTGGGCGACGTCGCGCGGATAGCCGACATGGGTAAGCGCGATGATCTTGTTGACGCCCTGCGACTTCAGCGCGTCCACTTCGGCACTGATGGCGGCCGCATCGTCGGTGATCTTGACGTGTGGGCCGGGGGAGGAGAGCTCCGGCGTCTCGGTCGTGACCGCGCCGACGATGCCGATCTTCTGGCCGCCAATATCGAGCACGATCGATTTCTTGATGCGGTCGCCGATTTTCGATTCGCCGTCGATGACCAGATTGGCGGTGACCACGGGGAATTGCGCCTTGTCGAGGAAGGCTGCGAGCGGGCCTTCGCCGTCATCGAATTCATGGTTGCCGACGGTCATGGCGTCGATCTTCATATCGTTGAGGAATTCGACCTCGGCAGCTCCCTTGTAGGTCGTGTAGAAAAGCGAACCCTGAAAATTGTCGCCGGCATCGAGCAGCAGGACATTTTGGCCGGCAAGTGCGGCGCGACGCTGGTCGATCGCGGTCTTCAGCCGCGCTGCGCCGCCGAAGCATTCATTCTTGCTTTCTTCGGCGGCAGAGCAGGTGGCGTCGAACTTGTTGATCGGTTCCACGCGCGAATGGAAATCGTTGAAGTGCAGAATGTTGAGCTGGTAATCCGCGAAAGCGGTGCTGGCGCTGAGCGCCAAGGCCGCAACGGCCAAAAGACCCATACCCAAGGGCTTCGTCATCTCTCTCTCCTGTTACTCACCATATCCGGCCCGCCATGTCCCGTAGCGGTACCCCCGGGCCGAATCTTTCCATCCCGGCGAAAAGAGCGCAAGCAAAAGCTGTTGGCTTTATTAGGATTTTGCAAATCAACGGAAAAGAAGCCGCTGTATCAGGCGCAAGCCTCAATGGAGGCATCGCCATAGGATTCCCGCAGGGCGGCGAGGACATTCCAGCCGATGGCAAGGGTGAGAAGCAGGCAGCAAAGTGCCGCGATGCGATGAAAGCGCCGGCTGCCATCGCGGTAAAGCAGGATCGTGCCGGCGCCATAGATCAGTAAAGCAGGCAGGGCGATGATGAAGACGCTTATCGGTCCGTCACAATCGAGCGCCGCGATGCCTTGTGCCTTATAGCTGTTGGCAGGCAAAGCCGCCGCCAGGATAGCGACCGGCAATGCGGCGACCAAAACGAGATAGAGCACCAATCTGCGCATGGCGATCTATCCGTCCGCGGCGCCCGTTTCAGCCCTATCGGCGATTGAGGGAAAACTGTTTCCCGGCATCGGACGTGCAATTGAGCTGGGCGGGGCTGATCATGGCGCAGTTGATCTTGGACTGAGTCTTTCGCACCAGCGAGGTCATGTTGATCTCGATCAGGCTGGGAGAAACGCTGGTATAGGTGCCGGAGGCCAGAACCGAATTGCTGTCGGTGGTGTGGGTCGTGAATGTGCCGGCCTGGAAGGTCGAAATGAGGCCGTTTGCATCGCTCCAGTTGCCTTCTACCCCTGTCTGCGGCTGGACGCTGGCGCGCATGGCCGGCGGAGGCCTCGATCCGCCGAAATCGACGCAGGCGGACAAGGCTGCTGCGGCGGCGAGAAGGGCAATGCTGGTTCTGATCTTCATAAATGTCTCCCGCGATTGAAGGCGGACTAATGTCATGTTGGTTGCGGGAAACCATGCCGTGGCCATCTGTTGAAAGCAAGGCTTCAGAACCCGTCAGGTCGATTTATCCGGCGAGCGTAACAAAAATGCCCGCACGACCAGTGCGGGCATTTGAATTTCTGACTGTTCGGATGATCCGTCGATCAGCGAACCAGGATGTTCTTGAACTGCCAAGGATCCTTGGTGTCGATGTCTTCAGGGAACAGGCCCGGACGGCCGTCAAGCGGAGTCCAGTCGGTGTAGTGGCCTTCAACCGGACCGAGATACGGCAACTGCACTTCGAGGCAGCGCTTGTAGTCGATCTCGTCAGCTTCGACGATGCCGGCGGTCGGATTTTCCAGGGCCCAGACCATGCCGGCGAGCACGGCGGAGGTTACCTGCAGGCCGGTTGCATTCTGGTAAGGAGCGATGCGGCGGGTCTCTTCGAGCGACAGACGCGAACCGTACCAATAGGCGTTCTTGTCGTGGCCATAGAGCAGCACGCCGAGTTCGTCGATGCCGTCCTCAAGCTCGTCCTCGTCCAGAACGTGATGGACCGGCTGCGCCGTGCCGCCGTTGCCGAACATTTCGTGCAGCGACAGCACGGCGTCGTTGGCCGGATGATAGGCGTAGTGGCAGGTTGGGCGGAAGGTGACGTCGCCATCCTTGTCGCGGACCGTGAAGAAATCGGCGATCGAGATTGACTCATTGTGCGTGACGAGGAAGCCGTATTGCGGGCCGGGGGTCGGGCACCAGGTACGAACGCGGGTGTTGGCGCCCGGCTGCTCGAGATAGATGGCGGCCTGGCAGCCCTTCTTGTGCTTCTTGGCGTTCTTCGGCATCCACGCTTCATGGGTGCCCCAGCCGAGTTCAGCCGGCTGCATGCCTTCGGAGATGAAGCCTTCGACGGACCAGGTGTTCCAGAATACGTTCAGCGGCTTCGGATGCTTGGTGCGCTGAGTGTCACGCTCGGCGATGTGGATGCCCTTGACGCCGACCTTCTTCATCAGCTTTGCCCAGCCTTCGCGGTCATGCTGATCCGGCTCGTCGAACTTGATGCCGATATCGTTGGCGAGATTGACGAGCGCCTGCTTGACGAACCAGGAAACCATGCCCGGGTTTGCGCCGCAGGTGGAAACAGCCGTCGCACCACCGGGGTTCTTTGCCTTTTCTTTGCGCACGGTTTCACGCAGCGCGTAGTTGGTGCGGTCGGCGTTTTTCATGTTCTTGTCGAAATAGAAGCCGAGCCAGGGCTCGACGACGGTATCGACATAGAGCACGTCGAGCTTGCGGCACAGCTTGATCAGGTCGAGCGAAGAGGTGTCGACCGAGAGGTTGACGCAGAAGCCCTGGCCGCCGCCTTCCGTCAGGAGGGGCTTCAAGAGGTCCTTGTAATTGTCCTTGGTGACATATTCCTCGATATAGCGGACGCCATGCTTTTCCAGGATCGCCTTGTGGTCGGCGTCCAATTGCGGGTCGATGACGACCATCCGGCTTTTGTCGAATTTGAAATGGCGTTCGATCAGGGGCAAGGTGCCGCGGCCGATGGAGCCAAAGCCGATCATTACGATCGGACCGGTAATTTCGGCATATACCGGATAGTTCTGTTCCGTCATTCTTGTCTCCTTCGAAGGGCAGGACGCCGTTCGGCCTGTGAAATTCAATCAATATGTGCGCGAAAATGCGAGGTGAACGGCTCTAACCATAAATTGATGTCACAATAAAGAGCCGTCCCGGCTTATCGGGCAAATGTCAAGCCGGTGAAGCAACGTCCGCAAGCGCTCGCAATTGTCTCGCCAGCTCGCTTTTCTGGTGCGTGAGGCCCTTATAGGCCGTCTGCTGCTCATCCAAAGCATCCAATTGCGCGGCAAAACTCAATGCCAGTTCCGAAGCTTTGGGATGGTTCGCGATCGCGGCGATCGGGTCGACATAAACGCGGATGGTAAAGAGGATATCGCCCGATACCGGCAGCTTGCGCAGCGTCTGGCGCTCGACGCGGGCGAAGCGGGTCTCAAGCGTGGGAGGCGTGGCGGCCGGCGGACGGCTATGCTTCGACGTCCGGAGAGACAGCTCCTTCGTCGTGCTCACCGACCAGTTCATCCGCTCGACAGGCTGCGCCACCTGCAGATTGTCGAAGATGCGGTTGATGAGGACAGCATTGCGGGTGCCCTCGCCAAAGCCGGGCACGTCTCCATGAATCGCCTGCATCGGCCGGCCGAATTTTTCCTGAAGCGACCAGGAGGAGGGGAAGGCGACATGGCCGGCGACGAGATGCCAGCCATTCTCCTTGCGCCGCATGATGACGAGATCGTCGGCAACGAGCGAACCGGCCTTCAGGAGCGGCGGCAGGCCGGGATCGGCAAGATCGATCGAGTGACCGGCGGCGGAGATGGTATCGCCGTCGCGGCGATAGATTGCCGGATGCTGTTCGCAAAGATAGGTCGTCAGGAGGTCAAGACATTCCCGCTGCGCATGTTTCGAACCGGCTTCGGAAACGAAAACATCATTGCGGCGGTCGTAAAGAAGCCTTTGCTTTTCATCGAGATAGCGCCCGAGATCGGCGTCCGGCTCGATCCATCGTGCCGGATCGAGCGGCATCAGGCCGATCGTGAAGGGTTTTGTGGAGCCGTCATAGGGTGTGTAGGTCAACAAGGTCATGGATGGAGCTTACTGCGTCAGCGTTCCCTGATGGAAGAGCATTCGCCAGCGCTCCTTCGCCTCCAGCCGCCAGATCGAGCTGCGAAGCGTTCTGACCTCACGACCATCCGGATAACGGCGAGCCGCACGATAGGTCGCCAGCGCGAGCGTACCGGAGAGCATCTTCAATTCGAAGTCGGTCAGCGTTTGCCAAATACCGTCGGGCTCACCCTCGACAAGCCGATCGACGATGTCGTGGAACGTATAGAGAGCGCCCGAACTGCCGATCTCGCGAAACTCGGCAGACAACAGGTCCGCCAACGCCTGTTTCGATGTGCGCATCGCCGGATCGAAAAGCCGTTCTTCCAATTCTTTCAGATGTCGACTGAAATCATCCATCGCGGCGACGGACAGCATGGGCGAACCCTTCCCGTTTCAAATCAGACCTTCAGGGCCTCCAATCCTTCCCTGACGGTCGTTAGGGCGATTTCCGCGACGTCATAGGCGGCAACGCCGTGGATGGTGAAGGGATCGGTTGCGACATAGGCTTCCAGTTCGGCGCGATCGCCGCGGGCAAAGATGATACCGCCAGTGCGCGGCACCTTGCGGCCGGACGCGAGAAACCAGCCCTTCGCATAGCCTTCCTTCACCCAGGCCATATGCGGCTCCATGTGCTTGTCGGCTTCGTCATTGCCCTTGAGATAGGTCAGCGAGAGGATGAACATTGCGTCAATTCCATATGAGTTGTGCGCGGATCAGCCCGCGCAGGGAGTTCCCGACATAAAGCGCACCTTTTTCCAGATCGTCCAGCCTTATCCGACCGACTCGGGCTTTGCGCTGGCAGATGAGTTCGGTGCGCAACACGCCGGCGAGCAGGCCGGAAGAGATCGGCGGCGTTCGCAACGGTCCGGAACCCTCGTCGAGGAAGATCGAGGTAATGGTGCCCTCGCAGACCTCGTCCTTTTCATTGAGCAACAGCACTTCGTCCGCCTCTGCCGACGAATATTCGGCGCGGGCAGCCTCATAGACGGACCGAAGGGTGGTTTTGATGCGCAGCAGCTTGTCGGCAGAATCAAGACGGGTTTTGGCAATGCGGACGCGCCAGACGGTATCGGGAGCAAGGGGCGTGAAGGCGGCAGTCGTAACGTCCGTCTGCCCGGTGCGATCGAATGTCAGGCGCACCCGCAATGGAGCGTTCGCATCCGCAACGGCAGCATCGAGTTTCGCCAGCGCATCCTTCGGCGCGGGAAAACCCAATCGGCGGGCGGACCGTTGCAGTCGGGCAAGATGGAGGCGCAGGCGCACGAAGCCCGTCTGCGGCTCGTAGCGCAACGTCTCGATCAGCGAAAAATCCTCTAGCGCTTGATCCATCGATCCCCCACGGCGAAGCGCGCCTTCAACAGGCATTCTTCATATTCCGCCTCCGCCGTCGAATCGAAAACGATGCCGCCGCCGACATTGAAGACGGCACGGCCGTCATCGAACAGCGTGATGGTGCGGATCGCCACGGAAAAGCGCATGGCGCCGGATGGTGAAATCATGCCGATCGCCCCGCAATAGGCGTCGCGCGGGCCATCTTCGAGTTCGTGCAGAATTTCCATCGCCCGCATTTTCGGCGCGCCGGTGATCGAGCCGCAGGGGAAGAGCGCTGCGAAGATATCGCGAATGGTCATGTTAGGGAGTAGCTTCGCCTGCACATGGCTGACCATCTGATGCACAGTCGGATAGGTCTCGATCTCGAAGAGTTTCGGCACGTCGAGCGTGCCGACTTCGGTGATGCGTGAGATGTCGTTGCGCAGGAGGTCGACGATCATGCGGTTCTCGGCCTGCGTCTTCTCGTCGGCCAGCATGGCGTCGATGATCTCGGCATCCTCGACGGCGTCGGCGCCGCGCTTGGCTGTGCCCTTCATCGGATGCGTCTCGATCCAGCCGTCGTCGTCGGTCCGGAAGAAGAGTTCGGGCGAGCGCGACAGGATGATCGGGCCGCCGAGATCGACCAGCGCGCCATATTTTACCGGCTGAAGCTCGATCAGCGACCAGAAGGCGGCGCGGGCGTCGCCATTCCAACGGGCCGTGATGGGCATGGTCAGGTTTGCCTGGTAGCAATCGCCCCGGCGCAAATGCCAATGCAGCCGGTCGAATCTCTCTTTATATATAGGGAAGTCCCACCCGGCTGTGGCGTCGGTCAGAAACGCCTCGTTTTCAAGGCGTTGCAACGGCTGGGCGAGGGCATGGCCATCCGCCGCCGGAGCGTCGAAAACGCCGAAAGAGAGCAGCGGCGTCTCGCGGTTTTCTTCAGCGAAAGGCGCAAGCTTTTC
The DNA here is from genome assembly GCF_002944315.1 of Rhizobium sp. NXC24. NCBI lineage: Bacteria > Pseudomonadati > Pseudomonadota > Alphaproteobacteria > Hyphomicrobiales > Rhizobiaceae > Rhizobium > Rhizobium sp. NXC24. Next base: position 3,292,612 of record NZ_CP024311.1, on the reverse strand, counting down.
CTCGAAGAGGTGACCGGCCTCATAGGCCATATAGCCCGCCAGCCACTTTCCCCCGGCCCTTGCCTTTTGCACCCGATCAAGGGCGTTGAAGAATTCCGCACGTGTTCGAGCTGTGATGATCTCCGCCGGTTCGGCGAAGAGCATCACCTGTCCTGTGCTGTCGTCCCGGAAGAGGACGTAGGGTTGCGTATCGGCCACGTGCGATTCTTTATCAGTGTGCATCAAGCACTCTTATCAAGCGCCTCCAGCTCATCGATGAGCCCTTCGATCATCGACAGTCCCTTGCTCCAGAACGACGGATCGGTGGCGTCGAGGCCGAAGGGTTTCAGGAGTTCGGAATGATGCTTGGTGCCGCCGGCCTTCAGCAGCTCGAAATATTTCGCCTGGAAGCCCTCTTCGGCATTCTGATAGACGGCATAGAGCGAATTCACCAGGCAGTCCCCGAAGGCATAGGCATAGACGTAGAAAGGCGAGTGGATGAAGTGGGGGATATAGGCCCAATAGGTCTCGTAGCCCTCTGAGATCTTGATCGCCGGCCCGAGGCTTTCCGACTGGACGGAGAGCCACAGCTCGCCGATATCGTCTGAAGTCAGCTCGCCGTTCTTGCGCGCGGTGTGAACCTTACGTTCGAATTCGTAGAAGGCGATCTGGCGGACGACCGTATTGATCATGTCCTCGACTTTCTGCGCGAGCATCGCCTTGCGCTCGCGCTTGTCGGTGGTCTTGTCGAGCAAGGCGCGGAAGGTCAACATTTCGCCGAAGACTGAGGCGGTTTCGGCCAAGGTCAGCGGCGTCTGGCACATCAGCGCGCCTTGGCCGCCGGCAAGCACCTGATGCACGCCATGGCCGAGCTCGTGCGCCAGCGTCATGACATCGCGCGGCTTGCCCATATAGTTGACGAGCACATAGGGATGTGCGGAAGGAACGGTCGGATGCGCGAAGGCGCCCGGCGCCTTGCCGGGACGCACCGGCGCATCGATCCATTCCTCATCGAAGAAACGCTTGGCGATATCAGCCATTTCCGGTGCGAAATCGCCATAGGCGGAGAGAACGGTCTGCTTCGCCTCGGTCCAGGGGATCAGCGCGTTGGAGGTCTCGGGCAGCGGCGCGTTGCGGTCCCAGAAATTCATCTGTTCCATGCCGAGCCACTTCGCCTTCATCTGATAATAGCGATGCGACAGGCGAGGATAGGCGTCGCGCACGGCGGCGGCCAATGCATCGACCACCTCGCGCTCGACGCGGTTGGCCAGATGTCGGCTGTCGGCGATATCCTCGAAACCGCGCCAGCGGTCGGCGATGTCCTTATCCTTGGCAAGCGTATTGGTGATCAGCGTGAAGACGCGCAAATTGGCCTTGAAGGTCTCGGCGAGCGCCATTGCCGCCTTGCGGCGCAGCTCGGGGTCTTTCTCCTGAAGCATGTTCAACGTGACTTCCAGCGGCAGCTTCTCGCCGTCCACCTCGAAGCGCAACTCCGCCATGGTCTCGTCGAACAGGCGATTGAAGGCGGCGGCGCTGGTCATGGATTTTTCCAGGAATAGCTGCTCCAGCTTGTCCTCGAGCTGGTAGGGCTTGTCCTTGCGCAGGTCGACGATCCAGGGACGGTAATGGCCGGCGGCTGGGTCGTTTGCCATGCAGGCGTCCATCACGGCATCGTCGATGCGATTGAGTTCCAGCGGAAAGAACAGCAGATGGGCGGAATAGTCGGTCAGCCGCGCCTGCACGTCGCCGTAGAGCTTGCCGTTGGCCGGATCGCTGGTGTTGGAGAAATAGGTAAGGCCGGCGAAGGAGCCGAGGCGGCCCATGATATCGTCCAGGGCTTCATAGTCCTTCAGCGCTGCACCGATGCCGGCGTCACCGGTCTTGGTGGCAGCGTCCGCAAGTTTGCCTTTCCACTTTTCCTCAAACGCGATCGCCGCCTTTCCGGCCTTTTCCATATCACTGACAAAGGCGGTGGAGGTGGCGGACGGATAGAGGTCGCTGAGCTTCCAGGCGGGCAGATCGCCGAGGGCGGGATTGGTTGCGGCGGCCGCCGGGCCGGTGGAAAAATTAAAGGATGAATGGAGCGAGGTCGGGCTCATGGGCGGTATTTCCTCTGCTTTTCTTTGCGGAACAGTCCGGTCTCTCCGTGTCTATTCGGCTGAAAAGGCCGCGGCAAGGGCGATTTCCTCGAGATCGGACAACCGAATTCATAGGCACCGTTACATTCGTCATAATGATTAAAATACGATGCTTTGGCAAAACTTCGTGTTCAAGCCTTTCTGCGAAGGTCCTCATCAGGTTTCGCATGAAGTGAGGCACCAATGACCGTATTTAATAGCGCCAAGGGGGGCGCGCAGATTCTCGTTGTTGAGGATGATCCGATTCAACGCCGTCTGCTGAAAAACGCTATCGAGCGGCACGGACACGTTGCTCATCTGGCGGAGAATGGCCGTTTTGGCCTTGAGATACTGAAGCGCAACAGCGATCAGATCAATGTGATCGTACTCGATCTCATGATGCCGGAGATGAACGGCATCGAGTTTCTGAGCGCACTGCGCGATATGGGCACCGAGGTGCCCGTCATCGTGCAGACCGGGCAGGGCGGTATCGAGACCGTGGTGCAGGCCATGCGGGCCGGCGCCTTCGATTTCGTCGTCAAACCGGTATCGCCGGAGCGGATAGCGGCTTCGATCGCCAATGCGCTGAAGCTCGATCAACGCGAGGCCAGGGCTCGCGCCGGACGCAGGTCGCGCACCAGCGCGATCAGTTTCGACGACATCGTTTCTGCAAGTCCGGCGATGATGCGGGTGATCGATCTTGCCCAGCGAGCAGCGCAATCGAACATCCCCGTGGTGCTCGAGGGCGAATCCGGCGTCGGCAAGGAGCTGGTGGCGCGTGCCATCCAGGCCGCCAGCGACCGCGCTGGCAAGCCCTTCGTGACGGTCAACTGCGGTGCCATTCCGCACAACCTCGTGGAGAGCATTCTCTTCGGCCATGAGAAGGGCGCCTTCACGGGCGCTGCCGAGCGGCATGTCGGCAAGTTTATGGAGGCGGACGGCGGCACGCTGTTCCTCGACGAAGTCGGCGATCTGCCGCTGGAGGTGCAGGTCAAGCTCCTGCGCGCTGTACAGCAAGGGGAGATCGAGACGGTCGGCGCCCGCGTTGCGCAGAAGGTCAATGTCCGGCTGATCTCGGCCACCAACAAGGACCTGATCGAGGAGGTGAAGGCCGGCCGGTTCCGTGAAGACCTCTACTATCGCCTCAACGTTTTCCCAATCACCATGCCGGCGCTGCGTCGTCGCAAGGAAGATATTCCGTATCTTGCTCGTGCCTTTGCCGACCGATTTGCGCTCGAACAGAAACTCGGCCATTCGCTTTCGATCAGTCCGGGCGCCTTGGCGTTGCTGACGGCCTATGACTGGCCGGGCAATATTCGCCAGCTCGAAAACGCGATCTTCCGCGCTGTCGTGCTGTCCGAGGGTTCGGAATTGGTCGAAGCCGATTTTCCGCAGATTGCGGCACAGTTGCCCGGCTATTTCACTGCCGAGCATCCGACCTTAGTTGTGGATAATTCCGAGGCTTTCAGCATCGGCGTGGAGACCGGCGAGAGGTTTGAGCGCGGGATGCGTGTCAGTTCCTCGGATGCGGTTACAACCCCGCCGCTATCGGTCGTCGAAACACCGTCTGTTTCGGCGGCAGACAATGTCATCGTCAGTACGGACCCATCCGGTGACGTCAGAAAGCTCGCAGATGTTGAGGAAGAGCTCATTCGATTCGCTCTCAAATTCTATCGAGGACAAATGAGTCAAGTGGCAAGGAAGCTCGGAATCGGGCGGTCGACTCTCTATCGCAAGTTGAAGGACTATGGAATAGACCCGGATGACCCGCAGAAACATGCGGCCTGAGCGTATATTAACGTTTAGGCAAGCATATTTTGTTACCTGTCGTAAAGCACTTGTTAGTGCATCGTTCACCATGTATGAAGAGGGCGACCATGTGTGGCATTTTTGCCATCGTGTCACCGCAATTGACAGCCATTTGGAACACGATGCGACATTGTCTGTCGGACGGGGATCGAATTGCCGAATCTGATTGGAAATACCAAGCTTAATAGCTTGAGCAGGCTCTTTGCGTGCTCTGAGATATTTCGTAAGGTGGCCAAGGTCGTAGCCGTTGGTCTTCTTGCGATGGCTGTTTCCACTCCGGTTTTCGTTGGAACCCCCTCCCAGGCAGGCGGCGAAACCCGCAGCCTCAAGATCTATTACGTCCATACAGGCGAAAAGGCTGTTATCACCTACAAGCGCAATGGAAAATTCGATCCGGACGGTTTGGAGAAACTGAACCGCATCCTGCGCGACTGGCGTAAAAACCAGCCGACCAAGATGAACCCGCGCTTGTTCGACCTGATCTGGGAAGTCTACCGCGAAAGCGGTTCGCATGAATTCATCTATGTCGTCTGCGGCTTCCGCTCGCCGGGAACCAACGAGATGCTGCGCACGCGTTCGGCCCATACGGGCGTCGCGAAGAAGAGCCAGCATATGCTCGGCAACGCGATGGATTTCTATATTCCGGACGTCAAGCTCACCAAGCTGCGCGAGATCGGCATGAAGCTGCAGGTCGGCGGCGTCGGCTATTATCCGACATCCGGCTCGCCCTTCGTTCACATGGACGTCGGCGGCGTGCGCGCCTGGCCGCGCATGGATCGCCAGGATCTCGTCCGTCTCTTCCCCGATGGCAAGACGATGCATATTCCGGCCGACGGTCGGCCGTTGCCGGGCTATCAGGAAGCGGTTGCCGACTATAAGCGCCGCATGTCTTCCGACGATATCCAGATCGCCAGTGCTTCGTCTCCGCGTCGTGGCTTCTTCGCCAGACTGTTTGGCGGCGGTGCCGACGAGGAAGAGGACAATGCGGATGAAGGCGCACCGGCAACGGCAGCGCCGACCACGGTCGTTGCCAAGAAGGGCCAATCCGCTCCTGCGGCGACGGATGACGGCGGCGATGACAGCCAGCCCGAAACCCAGGTTGCAAGCATAAACGCGCCCGTTCCGCAGGTTCGGCCAGCCTTCGGCAATCAGCCGGCGGGCAGCGAAGTGGCTTCGGCTCTGATGTCGCCGCCGCATAACGCCGCTCAGGATGCGCTTGCCGCAGCCATGCCGGATGCGAACGACCAGCAGCAATATGCGGATCTTCGCACCTATCACGTTCCGGTTCCGTCGCTACTTGACCGTCGTTCGCCCGGTGATGCCGAGCTAGCTTCGGCAGAGTCAGACCAGACCGCGGGCGTGCCGGTTCCGGTTGAGCGTCCGGAAATCGCCGAAAACCTGCTTGCTTCCGCCGATGCCGATCCGGACGCGATCGATGATGCGGCCGATGAAGGCACGCTCTCGCCGTCGATCGTGGCAGCTCTCGAACAGCATCGCGTCGATCAAGCGGATGTAAATGCTGGCGTTCCGGTTAATGCTGATGTTCCGGTCAATGTGGCCGCCAACAATGCCGCATCCAAGGATGAGATGCCGGTGAAGACTGCTGCGGATACCGCGGCGCCGGCCAATGCCGTTGGCGACAGTGACGCCGTCCGGGCGATCGCTGCGGTCTCGCCGCAGAAGCGGCCGGGACAGCAGATGCCGATGCAGGTCGCGGCACTTGCGCCGACCACCAATGAGATCAAGGTCAGCAGTGGCCGCTTCAATGATAGCTTCGAACCGGCGCTGTCGCAGGAGCGTCCGATTGCTGCCGGTATCGCGACCAAGGGCGGCCGGCCGAATAGGCAGGATGCCGCAGTGGCCGATGCCGGCCGTGCGACCGTGACCACCGAGCCGAAGCTGACCGAGAAGATGATTTCGCAGTGGGCGATCGCCAATGCCCGTGTCGAAATCGTCAACCGCCCGGTCAAGGCACCGCGCTTCGTCAGCCCGACGCTGCGCGCGCAGCCGACCGCCGTCTATACCGAAGGCTTCAAGGTGCAGACGGCATCGATCGATCCGGAACGCTTCAGCGGTTCGGCCGTGAACTTCCTCCAGGTAAAGAAGTTCAATTCGGTCGAATAGCCTCACCTCCGCCGATCCAAAAGAAGAGCGCCGAAGCGGTCGGTTCCGCTTCGATGGAACCGGCCGCTGATCTTCTCTGGGTTTGAATGGGACCAAACGCCGTTCTGAGTTTGGCCGAAAACACTTTTTCCATCGAACACCCGCGCCATCATCAGCTCGACCCAGGCACGGGCGATGCGGGTCGGTACGATGGCGTCGCCGATACTTTGGATTGCTTTCGGGCGCTCCGGAAGGTGCATATTTACGCCAGGCGAAAATCCGACGAAAAGTGTCCGTCACGAACCACAATTCCGCGGAGCCTTAGAATGGATCGGATCGACGCAATGAGGGTCTTCGTCACGGCGATCGACGAGGGCAGCCTTGCCGGCGCGGCGCGCAAGCTGAAACGATCGCCGACCGCGATCAGTAGGGCCCTGAGTTCGCTGGAGGCCCATGTCGGCGTCGAGCTGCTCCATCGGACAACTCGCACGCTCAAGCTGAGCGAGGCCGGTCAACGCTATGTGGCCGCATGCCGGCGGGTACTCGTCGAGCTGGAGGAAGCCGACATGGTGGCGGGAGGCGAGCGTTCGTCACCGCGCGGCACTCTGACCATCTCGGCGCCGCCAATCCTTGGCGAAGAGGTGCTGAGGCCGATTCTGGATGATTTCCTCGAGCTTCACCCCAGCGTCTCCGTTCGGTTTCTGATGCTGGATCGCTTCGTCAATCTTGTCGACGAGGGCGTCGATCTTGCGCTCCGCATCGGCAATTTGACGGATTCGTCTCATATCTCGACCCGCATCGGCGGCGATGTGAGGCGCGTCGTCGTCGCATCTCCACGCTATCTTGCCGGCAATCCGGATATCGTCGAGCCGTCCGATCTCGCTAAACATCAGATCGTGGCCTTCAGCAATTTCGGCCTCGATTCCTGGAGCTTCACGCCGGCGAAAGGATCGCCAGTTCCGCGGACGGTTCATTTCACGCCTCGGTATATCGTCAACAGCGTTCGCGCCGCGGCGGCATCGGCGGTAGCCGGCATTGGATTGACGCGGCTTTATTCCTATCACGTCGCAGAATATGTCCGGGACGGCCGGCTCAAGATTGTGCTCCCCGACGCCGAGCATCCCGCGCTTCCGGTCCATTTGCTCGCGCCACCGGGCCGCATGTCCGTGCCAAAGGTTCGCGCCTTTGTCGATCACGCCGTCCCTCGTCTGCGCGTCGAGCTCAATCGCATAGCGACGGAAGCAGGCTCTTTGCCTTGATTGTGCCGATATACGGAGGAGTGTCTGTCAAAGGTCGGCAATTCTCCCGAATGACGGATGCATCTAAATCAATAGCACCGACGCCGACGGCGTTGGGCGGCCCGAAACCCCGGCCGCT